>JAYYUG010000024.1:0-11084 GCA_036344135.1 Pseudomonadota bacterium
TTATTATTTAATTTACTTTAAAGTATGACAATAAGGTAAAGGTAATAAGCAATATAATAAGGAGTTATAGAATGGACAATCAATTACAAGAACTACTTGATAAACAAGCAATAAGCGAAATATTACAAAAATATTCTCGTACTATGGATTGGCTTGATGAAGATGGACAGGCATCTTGTTATTGGCCAGATGCCCACGTAGATTTTGGTTTTTTTTCAGGCCGTGCGGACGAATTTGTTCCTATGGTTATGGTGCACGAACAAAAAGCAGTCAAAAGATGGCATCTAGTGACTGGCGAGATAATCAAGATTAATGGTAAAAAAGCGGAAGTGGAATCCTACGGTATCTCTACCGGATCAAGCGGTAACGATAGCCCTAGCAATATGTATGGGGGTCGTTATTTGGATGAATTTGAAAAACGTAATGGTGAATGGAGAATTTCCAAGAGGATGTATATTTTGGATTGGAAAAAATCTTATACCGACTTATCACAAGGAGCAATTTTAGAGGGGGGTGCTTTACATACTCCCGATATCTCTAAACCGGAACACGAATTATATAGGCGTATATAAAAAAGAGTCTTAAGGAATGAGAGGATTTGTATTCTTAACTCGCCGCTCTTTATATTTGAGATAACTTACTATTCAAGGTAGATACTTTTTAATTTCTCAATATCACTTTCATTCAAGTTTAGGCCTTCTGAAAGGTATTTGTCCATTCCGCCCCAGTGACTATCAATAGTATCAAAGGCCGCCTGTATGTATCTTTCTTCGACTAGTTGTATCTTTCTTAAATTATCACTATCAGCTCTGAAAAAAGTTTTAAGTTCAATTTCTAGCAATTCACTATCAACATGATCACTGACATATGTATTGGTTAATAAATAATCTTCAATAACCTTTTCTCTTGGGACGCCTAAAATTGTTAAAATCATAGCACTACCAAACCCAGCTCTATCTTTTCCAGCAGTACAATGTAAAACAAAAGGTTCCCCGTCATTATCGACTATATGACGAAAAAATTGCCTGTATTCTTCAGTAAATTCTTTAACTAATACAATATTAAAGTCTCGTAATAAATTTGAAGAATCGAGGTCTCCAAAAGTTAAATCCCTCATCAAAGTTTCTGTTACTCCCTCTGGCTCAAACTTTATTGGTAGCAAAATTGGAGTCATATCAGGAGTTAATCTATCAGGTTCCTCATTTCTTTCTTCATCAGAACGGAAATCAACTACAGATTTTAGATTTAATCTTTCCATGTATTTAACATCTTCATCAGTAAGTGAATGGAGATTATCTGATCGATAAACTTTACCCCATTTAACAGTTTTCCCATCTGCAGTTTTGTAACCACCTAGATCTCTAAAATTATGAGCACCTGTAAAAGGAAGTTTCCTACTATCTTCTCTTAAATTTTCTGAAAGATTAGCTGGTATAGGTCTTTCTAATGAGGCTATTTCTTTTTTATTAAACAAAAAGAATGAAATTACAGCTAAAAGCGCAATAAGACCTATATATTTAAGAAACTTCATACGATAATAATAACTAATAAAAGTGAGATAACAATCAAAATATTAGCTCTTTCCTATTCTCTATCTTGAAAAGAAGATCGTTCAATTAAAATAAAACTTTGAAAATAATGATTATTTTTTCCTAAGTACTTTGATATTTTTATTTCTTAAAAAATGAATTATTTACTTGGAGTAAATTCTATATGTAATTCTTTTAATGACCTTAATAAATAATGAGGGTGATATCTAAAAGTGTTTTTACCCTCAGAGAATTTTATTTCATCGAAAGAATCAAGAGCGGCTTTAAAGCCCCAATAAAGTTCTCTTCTTGCTAGGGGTGCTCCTAAACAATGGTGAATACCAGATCCAAAAGCCAAATGAGAACCAGGCTTCTTTCGTTCAAGATCAATTTCTTCAGGATTTTCGAAAATTTCTTCATCCCTGTTAGCAGCAGCATAACGAACATTAATAACCGAGCCTTTAGGTATTTTAACACCACTTAACTCAACATTATTTGCTGCTTGTCTCATTAGACTTTGAACAGGGGATTCCAGTCTTAAAACTTCTTCAATAAAAACTTTTAAATATTTATTAGGATCAGATTTTAATTTAGTCCATATCTTCGGTTTTTCTATTAATAATTTAATACCTGCAGATAGAGCATTAGTTGTAGTTTCGCTTCCACCCACAAAAGTATCCGCCATCATTTCAGCATGTAGCTCATTATCATTTAAAGTCCTTCCCCAGGCTTCAATCTCCGTATTTACGAGTTCACTCAACAATGTCTCATTCGGACATTTCCTTAATTCTTCAAAAATAGGTTGAAAGTAGTGCTGACCTTCTATTTCTCTTTTGATAGTTTCTAACTCCTCTTCTTCTGATAACATCATCCCAATTCTATGAAAAAAAGCATCAGTAGAGTTTTTTATTTTCCAAAGGTCTTCTTCTTTTTCTATTCCCATCTGAATTCCTATAATTTTTAAGGGCAGGGGTATAGAAAATTGTTTTACCCAATCACAATGCCCATCCGATAAAAAATCTTCTATTAATTCATAAGATAATCTTTCTACATCTGGATCTAATGATTTTATCTTTTTTGGTCGAAAGGCTTGATCAAAAATTGATCTCATCTCTTTATGATTTGGATCATCTCTTGCGGCTAAAGTTGGGGCGGGAACCCATCCGCTTTCTTCAAACAACTCTCTGCCTTTTCTTACATGTTGAGAATTTATATTTCCCTCTTCTCTTTGTCCCGATGCCCCAAGTGAACTAGAAAAGTTTTCAGGATCCGTTAAAACTCTCCTTACATCTAGATATTTAGTGATTACAAAAAATCCCGTTTTTGGATCTTGATAAACTGGATTTTCATTCCTTAATTTTGTATAAGCATTATAAGGGCATTGCTGTATTTCTATATCAGTAAGGTCAACTTCTTTATTTTCTGTATTAGCCATATTGTAATACTATTCTCACTTTGCTTAGAAAGCAAACAACCCTTATCTATAAATAAATAAGGGTTGAATCATACCTCTAACTTAGCCTTTTGGGAGGGTAGTTAGATATTTAGTAAGGTTAACTGCCTTTTAACCATACTCTCAATAATATATGTATTTTTTTCTAATGCAAATGCATTATTTATTTGAACTTGATAAAAAGTTAAAAATAAAGATAATAAATTTTTCTAAAGTGATATCTATGAAAATTAAAAAAGAAAGTTTAAATAATTTAATTGGTGGATTAGAAGATAAAAATTATATCTCTAATACTAAATTAAGGATTATTTATTCTGCAGAACATCTTATTGGCAAGCAAGGTATTCATGGAGTTACTACAAGAGATATAAACAGGATGGCCAATCAAAAGAATGCCTCTTCACTATATTATCACTTCGGCAATAAGGATTTATTAATAGATTCAATATTGGACTTTAGACTGCAAGCATTAGATTTAGAATATCTTTCTATGATTTCTAATATCAATAAGGAAAATAATGAACTTGATACTGATAAAATTATAGATATTCTTATCACACCTGTAATCTCTAAGGTTTTAAATGAAGAATCTTGGAAAGATTATATCTTTTTTATGCAACAAGTTTATTTGTCAGATGATTTGAATATAAAGCTAGATAATAAAATGACAAACACTACAGATTATCTTTATAAAGAACTAAGAAATTTGAATGGAATTAAAGATGATGAATTATGGCTAATAAGATTATATGATTTTCGTAATTTTCTTATAAGTTCTGTGGCTCAATCAAAAAAAGATTTAAACAGAAATAAAAATAAACTATTAACCAAAGAGTGTTATCTTAATTATTTACACAAAACATCGAAGAAAATCTTAATCGATTAAAAATTTATGATTGAAAAATTTAAAATTTTATACATTATTAATTAAATGGAAATTTTAGAGAATTATTTTAGAAAAATTCTTGAAGAACATGATATTAGGGTTGATGGTTCAAGGCCTTGGGATATATCTATAAATAATTCTAAACTTTTTAATAGAGTATTTTTTAATGGATCCATGGGATTAGGAGAGTCTTACATGGATGGATGGTTCGAATGCCAAAGACTTGACTTGTTCTTTGAAAAAATATTCTCTGCTGGTCTAGACACCAGATATGGAAAACTACAATATCTACTATCAAGTATTGTAAGTCGCTTAATAAACCTACAATCAATTTCAAGATCTTTTATTGTAGGTGAAAAACATTATGATATTGGTAATGATTTGTTTTCTGTGATGCTTGATAAACGCATGATGTACACGTGTGGATATTGGCCTGAAAATGTTTCGAGTCTAGAAGAGTCCCAAAAATCAAAATTAGATTTAGTTGCAAATAAAATAAATTTAAAACCTGGAATGAAAGTTCTTGATTTAGGCTGTGGTTGGGGTGGTGCAGCAAAATATTTTGCCGAATCTTACGGTGTAAAAGTAATAGGTAATACTATTTCAAAAGAACAATATTTATATGCTAAAGAAAGTTGTGCAGGATTAGATGTAGAAATACTTTTAATGGATTACCGAGATTTAAAAGATCAATTTGATGCCATATATTCAATTGGCATGTTTGAGGCAGTTGGTTATCAGAATTTTAGGAAATATTTCCAGTCAGTAGATAAATGTTTAAAAGACGATGGAGTTTTCTTATTGCATACTATTGGAGTTGATAAGTCTTATACCGCAACAGATCCATGGATTAACAAATATATTTTTCCTAATGGTATGGTGCCTTCTTCCAAACAAATAACAACCGCAATGGAAGGTTTATTTAAAATTGATGATTGGCATAATTTTGGACCTGATTATGATAAGACTATAATGTGCTGGTATAAAAATTTTACGGATCACTATAAATCGTTGAAACATAATTATGACCAAAAATTTTACCGCATGTGGACCTATTGGCTATTGCAAAGTGCCGCTTCCTTCCGTACGCGCACTAATAATTTGTGGCAGATTCTCTTATCTAAATCGGATTCAAAAAAACTAGATATTTCATTTCGATGAAATGGATTTTGCGTTATGTCTAAACAATACAAACATTAATAAAATATTAAATGAAATAGGATGTTTAGAATATTTACTATAATGTTACGCTGATATGAATGAATCAAAAGCACAGCATCCAGTCCTTAGTAGTAAAAATAAACTTAAGTTAGCAGTATTTGGTCTCAACGTTAGTAGTGGATGTTCCATGACTAACTTAGATAATACCTTAAAAATTGAGTGGGATGAATCTCTTGAAATTGCTAAGACGGCTGAACTCATAGGTATTGATGCCATTATTCCTGTTGCAAGATGGAAAGGTATGGGTGGAGATATAAATTTTAATCATAGGAATTTTGAGACTTTCACGTGGGCCGCAGGACTGTCCGCTGTAACAGAAAAAATTTCTATCTTTGCTACGTTTCATGTTCCAACCGTACACCCTATACGTGCAGCTAAAGAAGTAGCAACTATAGATCATATCTCTAAAGGTAGATTCGGTTTAAATTTGGTAGCTGGATGGAATGAAAAAGAAATAAATATGTTTGGATTAAAACAAAGGAGTCATGACGACAGGTACGATGTTGCAGAAGAATGGCTTAATTTGTGTAAAGATTTATGGTCTATTGAAGGTGAATTTGACTACCACGGGAAATACTTTAATTCTCCTGGAGCTTACTCAGAACCGAAACCCTTGCAAAAAGGAGGCCCGGTCACTATGAGCGCTGGAAACAGTCAAAGAGGACAAGAATTTGCCGCTAAAAATACTGATTTAAATTTTGTGGTTGCCAAAGATATCAATTCAGCAGGAAACATATCTAAACAAGTAAAAGAACTAGCAAAAAATAAATATAATCGAGATATTAAAGTTTTTGGTCAGGCGTATATTGTTTGTCGAGATACTAAACAAGAAGCTCTAGAATATCTAGAATACTATGTTCATGAAAAAGGGGATTGGAAGGGAGTTAAAAATCTTCTTGATGTTTTGATACCTAATTCCCAAAGCGCTTTAGGTGATGGATGGGAATCCATGGCCGAAAATATGATAGCGGGGTACGGGGCCATGCCAATGGTTGGAACGCCAGAAGAAATAATTGATAAATTATTGGAATTTTCTAATAACGGATTAGATGGCCTTACTTTAAGTTGGGTAGATTATAAAGATGGCCTTAGACAATTTGGAAAAAAAATTCTACCTCTCATGAAACAAGCTGGTTTAAGAGAATAATTGCTTTCTATATGATGAAACAACCTCTTCATCTCCTAATTCGCTTCTCCTTTTATAGCTTTTAATACTATCTTTTCCTACTTGATATCTTAATTGATCAGATTTATCTGTGGCTGCCTTATATATTGCTTCCGCGACAGTTGATGCACTACTTCCAGCCGAAACGAGATTCTTAATCATTTTCCAAAAAGACCCCATTCCTTCTTCATAAGGAGACCCTATTACATCTGCTATTACTGAATTTTCTCTAAAGTTTGTATTTATTGCCCCTGGAACGATTATTTTTGTTCTTATTCCAAAAGGATATAATTCAACCGATAACGCTTCGCTTAAGCCTTCTAGGGCCCACTTACTTGTTGAGTAAAGTATATTATAAGGACCAGGAAACAAAACTTGCGCACTAGAGACATTGATAATAATTCCTTGTTTATTTTGTCTCATTATAGGTAAAATCTCTTTTATCGTATCAATTACCCCGAATAGATTTGTATCAAATTGATCTTTGATAGATTTTTTTGTTGATAATTCTAATGGTCCCCTTGAAGCAAAACCAGCATTATTAACAAGGACATCTATTGAACCAAAATCTTTTAGAACTTTTGATACTGCAACTTTAATGCTTTTACTTGATTTAACATCTATTTTATAAGTTTTAAGATTCTCTCCAGTTTTGATATTAAACTTATTAGGATTTCTCATTGTTGCCGCAACATTCCATCCTTTTTTTATGAAATATTCTACAGTTGCTTTGCCTATTCCGGCTGATGATCCAGTTATTAAGATAGTTTTATTGTGTGACATAAGATTTTCTAATTTTGTAACTCAAATACATAAATAGCATTTCCACCCTCAGGTTGATATATTTCAGGGCTTATTAAAGAAGTTAAAGCACGAAATACTCCCATTCCGGTTTGTACTGCAATATATTGTTTCCCATTTGTTGCATAAGAAACAGGAAATCCATGTAAAGCGGAACCAAGTACTGAATGCCATAAAAGTTCTCCTGTTTTGGTGTTAAAAGCCATAAATTTCCTTTCTAGATCTCCTATAAAGGTAAGGCCTCCGGCTGTAGTTAAGGCGCCCGTCAAAAACATTGCATCTTGTTTATATTCCCAAACTTGATTCATATTCTCTACATTGATTGATACTAATTTTCCTACCTTACCATCAATGTTATCCATTTTATAAGATTTTGAATCGGCCCCATATCCTCCGCCCCCTTCTTTCTGTTCGATATATCTACCCACCATATCCGCGCATAGTTGATGTAGGGGAATAACTATTAAGTTATTTTCAGGATCATAAGATGCAGCTTGCCAATTGTGTCCACCATAGATTCCAGGACAAGCCGAAAATGGTGTATCAATTTTTGATAATAAAATATCGTCTCTATAGATTACCTTCCCTTTTTTCCTGTCTACTGTTTTGTAAATATTCTGATTTATTGTCTCTTTTAGGTCTATGAATTTTCCTTTTTCTCTATCAAGTTTCCAAAGGATACCATCCTTACCCACAGTAAGTACGACTTTTTTATCACCAATATTAGCTAAAATTCTTTCAAAACCGACTTCCATGTCTATGGTTTCGCCTGGTATATGTTGGAAGAACCAAAGTATTTTTCCTGTTTTGGGATCCATTGCTAATGTTGAGTTTGTGTAGAGAGCCTTCTCGTTTGGTGACATGCCTCTACTGGCAGCTACCCAGGGTTTTGCCTGAGATGTGCCTATGTAGAAAATATTAAGAATGGGATCATAGCTTCCAGCTACCCAAGTATCTGCTCCCGCCTTAAAAATATCAGCAGTATCTCCCCACGAAGCGCTATTAATGTCTCCAGAAAGTGCCACTGTTGATGTTCTCCAGATCTCTTTCCCAGAATTAGGGTCATGACCTGTTATAAAACAACCATCTTCAATATATCTTTCACACCCATTAATACCTGAAATTACAGTTCCATTAGCAATAATTGGCCCACTTGAGTGTGTGTATCCATCTTTATAGTTGGCCTTAATAGTTTTCCATAAGAGTTTTCCGGTTCTAATATCGAGTGCTATTAGCGCGGCGTCATAAGTTGCCATAAAGATTTTATCTTGATATACAGCAATATTTTTTGTTGGCCCCCCTAAAACCATAGACTCTCTTGGATATGTGTACCTGTATTCCCAAATTAGTTTTCCATTTTCTGCGTTTAAAGCTTGAATCATATTTCCGGGGTGCGTCAGTATCATAATACCTTGTGATATAAGAGGAGTACCTTGATTGCTTCCATCATTCATAGCTAGGGACCAAGCAAGTCTTAATTTCTTAACGTTTTCCTTATTTATCTGTTTTAAGGGACTGTAACCATGTCCTAAAGGAGTTCTCCGCCATGACGTCCAATCATTTTTTTTCGGATAATTTATATCTTTATCACTAATATTATTGAAATTCTCAAGAACTTTATTCTTAAAAAGGGACTGCCTTTCTTCTGGTTGGTCTATAGTACTAGGGTCGTTAAATGACACCCAATCTTGATTTCCTTCTTCTTTTATATCGCTGAAATTTAAAATGTACTTTGTTATGTTTGAATAATCTTTTTTTTCTATGATTCCAATCTTTCCTGGAGGCATAGTAGAAATTATTTCTTGATAGAGTTTATCAGGATTTTTCCCTAATTTTTGCAAAAAGTTGTTATCAGATAAATTTGATCCGTGCGCTGTTCCTTGTAGTTTATATCCATGACATTCAGCACAATATTTTTCGTAAGGAATTTTTCCGATCTCGATGTTTGGCATATTATGAATTGGCTTAGCCAACCCTGTCTTGTATATAGGGATAATTATTAGGAGAGATATAAAAAAGATTTTAATTTTTTTAATCATATTATTTGTTTCTTTTACATTAAGAATCTAACTATTAAAATTTAAAATATTTATTTCATAACTATAAGGATAATTATGTCTGCCATAATAGCTATTATATTGTTTATTTGTATTATTTTAATCTTAAATAAGGTTACTTCTGGCCGATTTGATTAGGTTAATCCTTTTGCATCCAAGAGATCAAAGGTAAAATTGGTACAATCCATATAATTCCAGAAATTAGATAAAATAAAAATAGATATACTTGATTAAGGTTCGGTATGATTAATTCTGCAATAAATGAGATTGTGGCAATAAAAAAAATTAACCATAAAGGAATTATTATTGTGCCTATAAATTTTCTTATTCTTTTATTGAGCGTTCTCATAAGAAGATCTATATAACATGAGTAATTTTTTATTATGAACAAAATTATCAATTTTTTTTAAAATGTCTTTACTAAAAACAAATATTAATTTTCCTGTGTTGATTTGGTCTTCAGTTTTATTAATTTTTCTTTGTTGTCTTGTTTTGCTAGGGGGGGTAACTAGGCTAACCGATTCAGGTCTTTCGATTACTGAGTGGGAAGTTTTTATAGGTATCTTTCCGCCTTTAAGTAACGAATCCTGGATCACCGAATTTGATAAATACAAAAACATACCTGAATATATTCTGGTAAATAATAAGATGTCCCTTGAGGAATTTAAGACGATATACCTATGGGAGTGGGGACATAGATTCTTGGCCAGAATTGTGGGGGTTCTAACCCTATTACCTTTTTTTTATTTTTTGATAAAAAACAAGCTAAGTCTATCGATGTCAATAAAATCAGCCTTATTAATAGCCTTGATTGGTCTTCAAGGATATATCGGCTGGTATATGGTTCAAAGTGGATTGGTTGAAAGGATTGATGTTAGTCAATATCGTTTATCCATGCATTTGACTATGGCTTTCGTTATTATATTTGTTACACTTTTATTAATATTTGAGTCATTAGATTTAAGTTTTCAAGTACATAAAAAAACGAATAAAATCTGGCCATCTTTTTTGTTTTTAAGTATTTTTTTACAAATCTCTTTAGGTGGACTTGTGTCTGGTTTAGACGCCGGTCTTGTCTATTCGAGTTGGCCTTTAATGGGCAACACGTTCGTACCAGAAGATTACTGGATAGATAATTTACACTTATTAAACTTTTTTGAAAACAGAACTACTATACAATTTAACCATAGGATAATGGGCTACCTGATATTTTTTTTAGGAGTTATTAATGTGTTTATTTCTAGAAAGACAAGAGTATTTTTTGAATTCTCTTTAATAATATTATTATTAATAATAATTCAAATTCTCTTAGGTATTGTTTCCATAGTAAATTATATGCCTTGGCAAACAGCATTAATGCACCAATTCTTCTCGATAGCGCTATTTATAAGTGCTTCATTTTATGCTTATTTATCATATTTTGGTAAATAGTTACCATATAATAAATGATTGTTTTAAATGTCTTAATTTAGTGGTTGACACTAAAGAGTCGACTATATAAGAGTTCCCTACTTGGAGATAAAATGAATACAATTTCTACAAAAGATATTGATGTAAAAAAGAAATGGATCTTAATTGATGCTACTGATGTTGTGGTAGGTAGGCTTGCCTCATTTGTTGCAAATAGACTTAGAGGAAAACATTTAGCTTCTTATACTCCGCATGTTGATGATGGAGATAACGTAATTATAATCAACGCAGAAAAGATTCATTTTACAGGTAATAAATTTGTAGATAAAAAATATTACAAACACACAGGCTACCCAGGAGGAATAAAATTAACAACCCCTGAAAAAATTTTAGATAGTAAATTCCCCGAAAGAATCTTACAAAAGGCAATTCGGAGAATGATGCCATCTGGACCTCTATCTAATAAACAATTCAATAATTTAATGATCTATAGTGGCGAAAAACATCCACATGAGGCACAAAAACCAGAGATTATAGTTTTTAAAGATTTAAATAATAAAAA
>JAYYUG010000025.1:0-3839 GCA_036344135.1 Pseudomonadota bacterium
TAATTCCTCAGTTAAATCATCTATTTTTTTTACAACAAACGAAGAAATTTGATCAAATTCATCTCTCATGTCCTTGTCTTCATAGATGACATTTAACCCTTCAGTTTCTATTAATGGTAGTTGAGAAATAAGGTCAATTTTATAATCAACTGATAAATCTTTTCCTCCATCCTTACCGAATAAAAAATATTTCTTATTTGATTCTTTAGGAGAAAACCAACTCATATTTTCTATTAGCCCTAATAGAGGTACTTCTAGTTTTAATATCATCTCAATTCCCTTCTTGGTATCCGCAACAGATACATCTTCTGGTGTTGTTATAATTAAGGCACCTTTTAAAGGAATTTTTTGTAATAAAGTTAATTGAACATCCCCTGTACCAGGAGGAGTATCTACAATCAAATAATCTAGTTCTTGCCAATTTGTCTGGGATATTAATTGGAGCACAGCACCGCTTACCATTGGTCCTCTCCAAATTACAGGCATTTTGTCATTGCTTATTAACCCCATGGACATAAATTTAATTCCACTTTTGTTTACAGGTTGAAGAAATTTTTGATCTTTTACTTCTACTTGTTGATTAGAAGCGTGCATCAAAATTGTCTGACTAGGCCCATAAATATCAGCATCTGCCAATCCTACTTTTAGACCTTTCTCTTGTAGTGAAAGAGCTAAATTTAATGAAACTGCAGATTTACCTACACCCCCTTTAGCTGAAAATACTCCAATAATATTTTTTACCTTTTTTAAGCTATCAGGTACATTAATTTTTTCTAGATTTTTAGACATCTTATTTCCTTAATACAATACGATATAATAGTAATAATTAACATTCTAAGGGTTGCTTCTATCTGTGCAATATGTCAAAAGATAAATCGAATAGAGATATTTTAGTAACAAATGCCCTCCCCTATGCAAATGGCCCGCTTCATTTAGGTCATATCTTGGAACATATACAGTCTGATATTTGGGTTCGTTATCAAAAGTTAATTGGTAATTATTGCACATATATATGTGGAGAAGATGCTCATGGTACCTCTATTATGCTCAAAGCTGAAGAGTTAGATATATCTCCTGAAGAGTTAATTGATAGGGTAAAGAAAAGTCACTTAGAGGACTTAGAGGCTTTCGATATAGATTATGATAATTTTTATACTACACATAGCGAAGAAAATAAATTTTATTCCGAGCTTATTTTTAAACGCCTTAAAGAACAAAACCTTGTTGAAGAAAAAGAAATAGAGCAACTCTATGATACAGAAAAGAAATTATTTCTTTCTGATAGATATATTAAGGGGCAGTGTCCTAAATGTGGTGCAAAAGACCAATACGGTGATAATTGTGAAGCTTGTAGTACTACCTATTCTGCAACTGAACTCTTAAATCCAATTTCTGTAATAACAAATTCTCAGCCTGAACTCAAAAAGAGTACACACTTATTTTTTAAATTATCTAATCTAAAAAAAGAAATAAAGGAATGGTTAGACAATGCCAAAATTTCAAAACAGGCTCGCAATAAACTTTTGGAATGGGTTGATGGAGAAATAAAAGATTGGGATATAAGTCGTGATAAACCTTATTTTGGTTTTAAAATTCCTGGTTATACAGATCAATATTTTTATGTTTGGTTAGATGCACCTATAGGATATCTCGCAAGCCATAAAAATTATCTAGACAAAAAAAATCAATCTGAAGCCTTTGAAGATTTCTGGAATTCTGACTCTGTGAAGGAGCTTTATCATTTTATTGGAAAAGATATTATGTATTTTCATGCCCTCTTTTTTCCAGCTATGTTGCTTAAAGCAAATTTCCGACAACCTAACGGTGTTTTCATACATGGCTTCTTAACTGTAGATAGTGAAAAAATGTCAAAATCAAGAGGAACTTTTATTCTTGCTAAAACCTTCCATAAAAATCTTGATCCTGAGTATTTAAGATATTATTTTGCTGCTAAATTAAGTTCTGGTGTAGAGGATATAGATTTAAATTTAAATGACTTTTGTCAAAGAGTTAATTCAGATTTGATTGGAAAATTTGTCAATATAGGAAGCAGAACAGCAAAATTTATAAACGATAATTTCCACAATAAATTATCTCTAAATCCTCATAATGAAGAATTAATAAATGAATTTATAAATAGATCTCCTGTAGTTCATCAAGCGTATGAGCAGAGAGAATATAGTAAAGCTATAAGAGAAATTATGAGATTAGCTGATAAGGCTAATCAATATATTGATAAAATGCAGCCCTGGGTTCTGATTAAGGATAAAGATAATAATGAACTTGTTCAATCTGTCTGCACTACTTCACTAAATTTATTTAGACTATTAGCTATTATGTTGATTCCTGTTTTGCCAAAATTAACTACAAGGGTCTTTGAATTTCTATCTATTAAAACTCCAGTTTGGGAAGAAATTGATATTTTGCTTTTAGACAATAAAATTTCAAAATATAAACCTTTATTAACTAGAATTGATGAAGCAAATATAGAGAAAATTAGAAAACAAACCAAGGAATCATAATGGAAGACATAAACATAGAAGATTTTCTCAAAATAGATTTAAGGGTAGCTAGAATCGTAGATGCTGAGTCTGTAGAAGAAGCAGAAAAATTAATTAAATTAAGATTAGATCTAGGAAATGAAGGAGAAAAAACTGTTTTTGCAGGAATTAAAAAGGCATACAAGATCAAAGATCTAACTGATAAATTAGTGGTGTGTGTTAATAACCTTGAAGCAAGGAAAATGAGATTCGGTATTTCAGAAGGTATGATTTTAGCTTCGGGAGATGATGATGAAGGAATTTTTATCATTTCACCTGATGCAGGAGCTTATCCAGGAATGAAGGTAAAGTAAGATGGGGAAGTCTATTAAGACAGATATTTTAATAATTGGTGCTGGACCAGTTGGATTGTTTACTGTTTTTGAAGCAGGTTTATTAGGACTTAAGTGCGAGATAGTTGATAACTTAGATAAAATAGGAGGTCAATGTTCTGAGTTATATTCAGATAAACCAATTTTTGATATTCCGGGTGTACCATATCAAACAGCTGAGCAGCATATACAGGCCTTATTAGATCAAATAAAACCTTTTGAGTATGGCTTACATTTAGATGAGCGGGTAGAAGAGATAGATTTAGTTAATGAACAAAAGGATATTAAAGAATGGAAAGTAAAGACTTCACAAGGTAAAGAATTCATTACAACAAATATCTTTATTGCTGCAGGTGGTGGATCTTTTGAACCAAGAAGACCTCCCAATATAGAAGACCCTGATAGATTTATAGGAAAGGGAGTCGCTTACTCTGTTCGTAATAAAGAACATTACAAGAACAAGGATTTACTAATCTTTGGGGGCGGGGACAGTGCTTTAGATTGGACGGTTGAATTAGCAGATCTTACAAAGTCTTTAACGCTAGTCCATAGAAGAGATGTTTTCAGAGGAGCTCCACATACAGAAACTCTTATGCGTGAATTAGTTGAAACAGGCAACGTTAATTTAAAAACCCCTTATGTAATAGAAAGTATAGAAGGTAATCAACAAATATCAGGGGTGACAATAAAGCACTTTGAAACAAAGCAAATAGAATCCTTAGATTGCAATGAGATTTTATTTCTATTTGGATTAAATAAAAAGCTAGGACCCATAGCTAGCTGGGGGTTGGATCTCAATGCAAAGAAGATTTCTGTAGATACTGAAAAATTTCAAACTAGTGAAGAAGGAATTTTTGCAGTTGGAGATATTAATGATTATCCAGGCAAGCTTGATCTTATTTTATGTGGTTTTCACGAAACCACTTTAGCGGTTCAACATGCCTTTAGAAGGTGTTTTCCTGGAGAA
>JAYYUG010000026.1:0-7686 GCA_036344135.1 Pseudomonadota bacterium
CTTTCAAGCTTATAATTTCTATAATCGATTCTGCTTGGAATTAAAGCCCCATCAGCTCCAGCATAAGTGGGTTCACGATTATCGGTGATCTGTTCACGCATATTATGTGAACCATAAACCACAACACCAAAACTATCGTTGGAATAAGAAACCCTGAGATTTTCTTTTTCAATGTCACCACTTCCCAGATCCTGTTCTCCCATACCTAACTCAAATGAGACAGACCAACCGTCTATCTCCGATGGTTTAAATGTTTTGACATTAATATATCCAGAAATGGATTCTCCAGGCATATCAGCGGTTATGGCTTTATTAGCAACCACTTGAGAGGTGATAACGGCTGGGTAGGCATCAAATCTAGGAATTCTTCCATTTTCTACGCCAGGGATACTGATTCCGTTAAATGCTGTTGTCGTGTAGCGTTTAGGTGTTCCACGAAAACTTACATAACGTGCTTGTCCTTGGTCCCTTTCGATTGAAATACCTGGAAGCCGACCAAGCGCATCAGCCAGATTCTGATCCGGAAACCGTCCTATGGCGTCTGCTGATATAATATCAGCGACGTTGGGAGCAGTACGTTTTGCTTCGATTGCAGCCTGCTGACTTTCTTTGATAGTCTTCCCAATTACGATAACTTCTTCAATATCACTTTCTTGAGCTGTCACTGTTTCAACAAAAAGAAACGGTAGAGCTAAAAGGACAATATAAATAAATATAATTTTAATAAATTTCATTTTTCCCTCCCAAGGCAAAAAATTTATAAAGACCAACTTTCATGATCTTTCTTTGTTAAAAGTTTAGCATCTTAAAAGATATTTACAAGATTCATGTAGATATTTACAAAAACTTTATCCACATCCCCTTTTTTATTTTTCTTTATGTGAAATTTTATTAATGATTTATGTGGAATACAGTCTAATAATCTAAACATTATCCTTATGTTTATGTTATTTTGATAATAGCAGGGGTTGTAGATGTTTTTTCGTTTATTTATTTTTTTATCTCTTTCAATTGGATTGCAATTACTGAGTTCTAATCTAGTTCTTGCCGATTGGCGTGATGAGGTAAAAGAATTAAAAATTGGACTTTCTGGTGGAGAAAACGAGGCTGACAGGTTAAAAAATTATGAATGTTGGAGAGTATATCTAGAAGAGAAATTAGATATTCCTGTTAAATTTTATCCTGCGTCAGATGTTGCAGGAATAATTCATGGTTTATTGGGAAAAACCCTAGATTATGCGAGCGTTGGTCCTTCAGGATATGCGGCCATGTATATTGATGATCCTAATGCAGTTGAGCCTGTACTTACAGTAAGAGAATCTGATGGTTCGATAGGATATAAATCTGCAATGTATGTTAGAAAGGATTCTAACATTTATTCTCTTGAAGATATGCGTGGGAGATCGATGGCTTGGTCTGATCCCAATACAACATCTGGATATCTAGTTCCCTCATATGAGTTGCATCAACGAGGGCTTAACCCTTCAAAATTTTTTAGTCGGACTGGTTTTGCTGGAGGGCATGAGCAAGCTGTAATTGCAGTGCTAAACGGACAATATGATGCAGGAGCTACTTGGGTTTCAGGTCAGGGACCGGTTGAAGAGGGATATACTAGAGGAGTACTCAGAAATATGATTAAAAAAGGGTTGCTCGATATGAACAAGCTCCGAGTTATTTGGTTATCTGGATTTATCATGAATGGGCCGCATGTAGTAAGGAAGGACTTACCTGAAGATTTTAAAGAAGAACTGACCAATCACAACTTTGAATTAACGGTGAGAGATAGGCAGTGTTTTGAAGAAATTACTATGGGTGAAAGTCAGGGTTTCATAAAAGTGAAACATGAGAATTATGAAAATGTAGTTAAAATACGCAGAATGATAAGAAGCCTCAGACGTAATAGATAGGTGTCGAAAAGAAATACATATGATGATCACATCTTGGACTTAAAAAAAGGTTTGGATTTTGCTTTTGGAAGATTAGAAAAAGCCGCGAAGAGTAGAGATGATGATCTGCACTTGCTTGTATTAGCAACGATTGATTCTCAATTCAATCCCCAAGCACGAACGGTTGTGATAAGAGAGTTCGACAAAGATAATTTATCTCTTCGATTCCATACAGACAGCAGATCAACCAAATTATTTGAGATTTCATCAAATAAGAATATTTCATTATTAGGATATGATAGCAAAAATAAATTGCAGATAAGAATTAGTGGTGAAGCTGAAATTATAAAGATAGATAAGATTTTAAAAGAAATATGGGGAAAAATGTATCCCATGAGTAGGGAGTGTTACAGGGTTACGGAGGCACCAGGAAAGGAAGTCAACACAATTGATGAGGTTATTTTTGATGAGGAAGGTAAGGACGGAAATAATGGATTCAAGAATTTTTCAGTAGTGAATTGCCACATTACTTCATTGGAAACTCTATACCTTCACTCAGCAGGACATATTCGCTGTTTGTACGAAAATAATAACAAGGAATTGGTTGGCAAATGGATTGTTCCATAAGGTAGCGTAATGACATTGAATTCGTCCTCATCAAATGATGTTATAATTGCCACTAATAACAAGACTTACCGGGGTCTAGGAGGTGACGATACTTACATAATTACGAAATTCGTACAGAATAATGCAAAAATAAATATTGTAGACACTGAAGGTCAAAATACCATTCAGCTTGTTGAGGGATTAACGATTTTCTCTACGACATTTGCTTCCAACGCCGTGTCATTAGAATTAACTAATGGAGCAGTGATAACAATTAATGGTACTGACAATTTTTCTTTTGATCTTGGTGGCAATATAACCAAAACTACTAGCACATTATCAGTAGACTTCCCATCATTTGCTGATTCTTTTGGTGTTTCGAATCTTCCAGAAACCGGCATCTTACAGGGTAAAAACGGTATAGAGGTAGCTTCTCAGAATCTAATCGAAGCATCATCAGATAACTTTTCATGGAAGCTTAATTCACCCGAATCGTCTGGCTTTCGTTCAGAAGATGTTGATGCATTAATGGACTATTTAAAGACTCCGAGTTTGTCTACTCAGGCGGCGATTTTAATAAAGGGTAAAAACATTATTGCAGAATATTATTCTGACGGTTTTGATAACAAAAGCATGGCGACCAGCTGGTCGGTGGCGAAAAGTTTTGCATCCACAATTGTTGGGGTAGCAAACGATGAAGGCTATATTTTGTCGGTTAATGATCCTATTACAAATTATATACCACAATGGGAAAATACCGAAAAAGATACCATCTCTTTGAAACAACTTCTGGGTATGCGGTCTGGAATGGTCGATTCCTTGCTTCCATCAGTATATTACAGCTCTGACATGGTATCCCAATCTTTGGGAAGAAGTATAACAAATGAACCCGGTAGCGTATTTAGTTACTCTAATGAAGACTCTATGTTGCTAGGCCATATTGTGGAGAATGCTACTGGAATGAAATTCCAGGACTATGCTGACAGTCGTTTATTTAATCCTTTGGGTATTAACGAAACTTGGTGGACAGACCAGGCGGGCAATACTTTGACATATGCCGGTCTCGACATGACACCTCGTGAATTTGCTCGTTTTGGCCTTATGGTTGCGCAAGAAGGAAGATGGCAAGGTCAGCAAATAGTTTCTTCGTCTTGGTTGGATGTGGCAACTCAAACATATGACGATATAGCTAATTATGGATTTCAATGGTGGACGAGCAATATTTATCCTTTTTTTCAGGCTCTTGGACTTGATGGCCAGTATATCTATGTTTGGCCCGATACCGACATAGTCTTAGTTCGGTTTACGTTTTACGAGCATATCGGAGAGGAGTCAATTGTACGGGTGCTTCGAAGCGATGATAATTCCATCTCATACCATTCAACTGCCAGCGGAAATGCCAATGGAAGTAAACTGGCGTCGTTGTTCAGCACTGTAGGAACAGCAACACAAAACGAAGAAAAGGACTCACATGAAATTATAGTGCCGACCGGAAAATCCACATATAGAGGCTTGGAAGGAAATGATACCTATATCATTTCAAAAGTTGTAAATCCAAATGCAGTCATTAATATTGTTGATACAGAGGGTAAAAACACCGTTCAACTAGTTGACGGATTAACAATTTCTTCATCAACCTTTGCTTCGAATGCTGTTGCTTTAAGTTTATCAAATGGCGCTTTGATTACAATAAGTGGAGCCGACAAATTCTCATTTGATATAGGGGGGAATGCCACAACCGATAATGAAGTTATAGAAAAAGATTTTTTATCCTTCGCCAAGATGTTTGGTGTGGAAAATCTTCCAGAAAGTGGAACCATAAGTGGAAAAACAGACCAATCGGTATCTGAAAGAGATATTATAGATTCGCCTGTTTCTTTAGCCGAATTTGATATAGTTATAGTTACTTCAGATTTTGGGTAGCTATATGATAGATATCAATGAATATTCGGAAAAGATGAGAAACGCCTCTCTTTTTCAGGGTATGGGTTTTCAAAGAGTTATAAGTTTAGACGAAGAAGGAAAAGCTAAATTCGAATTTAAGGCAGAAGAAAGACATTGCCATTCTGGAAATATTGTTCAAGGGGGTTACGTAACCGGATGGATAGACACTACTATGGCGCATGCCGCAATGGCGAAAACAAATTTCAGTATGAATCCCCTAACATTGGAATTGAAAGTGAGTTTTTTAAGCTCTGCCCACCCTGGTATTTTGACAACATCGGCTTCAGTTATTAAGCTAGGAAAAACTATGGCTTTCTTGGAGGGGAGTCTGATCGATGGCGAAGGAAATATTGTTGCAAAAGGATCGTCAACCAACCGACTAATTCCGAGGTGATATGGGAACAAATAAATTTGTCAAAACTTTAATTATTTTATGTTCTGTTTTAGTATTTGCTTGCAGTGAAAGAGAAGAAATGAATAACCCGTTCTATACATCCTATCAGACAGATTTTGAGGTACCGCCTTTTAATGAAATAAAGGACGAGCATTTTCTTCCCGCCTTTGAAAAAGGCATGGGCGAGCATAATCTTGAAATTCAATCAATTATAGAGAATAGTGAAGAACCCTCTTTTGAAAATGTGATTGTAGCACTAGAAAGATCCGGCGATTTGTTAAATAAAGTTAGTTCAGTGTTTTTCAATCTTTCGGGATCCAATACAAACGAAAATCTACAAGAAATTGAGCGAGAGATATCTCCTCTATTATCTCAACACTTTGATTCTATAAGCCTAAACCCTAAGATCTTTCATAAAGTGAAAGAACTTTGGGATAACGTCGATAAATTGAACCTAAATTACGAACAGAAGAAACTTTTAGAAGAAAACTATAAAAGATTTGTAAGAAATGGCTCCCTTTTAAAAGGCGAAGATAAGAAAAAATATGCTGATATTAATCAACAAATTTCTAAGATGTCCGTTCAGTTTGCACAAAATCTTCTTGCAGAAACAAATAGTTTTGAATTAATTTTGGAACAGAGTGATCTTGCAGGATTGCCTGAGGATATAATAGATTTAGCCGGTCAAGAGGCATTGAGAAAGGCTGAAGAGTCAGACAATGAACAGGACAAAAATAAATATGAGGGGAAATATGTTTTTACTCCTCATAGAAGCAGTATGTATCCTTTCTTAACATATTCCGCAAGAAGAGATCTTAGAGAAAAGCTTTATAATGCCTATGTTATGCGTGGGGATAATGATAATCAAAACGACAATAAGAAAATTGTATCCAAAATTGCCTCCTTTCGAGTTGAGAAGGCTAATCTTCTAGGTTTTAAATCACACGCTCATTATTCACTCGATGATAAAATGGCTAAGACACCTGAGGCCGTTTATGAATTACTCAACCAGCTTTGGACCCCAGCGCTTGCAAGGGCTAAAACTGAATTGATAGAAATGCAGAATATAGTAGAGAAAGAAGGTCACAATTTTGAAATAGCCTCATGGGATTGGTGGCATTATTCTGAGAAAGTTCGAAAAGAAAAATACGATTTAGACGAAGAAGAAATTAAAGCCTATTTTAGCCTTGATAATGCGATTCAAGGAATATTTACTACTGCAAATAAACTCTTTGGTCTCACTTTTCATAAAATTGATAATATTGATCTTTACCATCCTGATGCAAAGGTTTGGGAGGTTAGAGATAAGGATGGTAGTCATATTGGAATTTATATTGGTGATTATTATACTCGATCCAGCAAAAGAGGCGGAGCATGGATGAGCACTTTCAAAGACCAATCTAACCTTGATGGACGGGAAAGACCTATTGTTGTGAACGTGTGTAATTTTCCTCCGCCATCATCGGGTAAGCCTTCTTTATTAAGTTTTGAACAAGTAACGACACTTTTCCATGAATTCGGTCATGGATTGCATGGATTATTGACCGATGTAACTTTTGAAAGTTTATCGGGGACTTCGGTCACTCGAGATTTTGTTGAATTTCCTTCTCAAGTTCTCGAGCATTGGGCTAGTGAACCCGAGCTACTAAAAGTTTATGCAAAACATTATCAAACAGGCAAAACAATTCCAGAGGAACTTATCATGAAAATGGTTGAGTCCGGTAAATTTAACCAAGGTTTTGCTAATACGGAATATTTGGCGGCATCTTTCTTGGATATGGATTGGCATACTCTTGAAACCAATGAAATCCAAGATACAGTTTCTTTTGAGAAGTCATCTCTAGAAAATATAGGATTAATTGATGAGATAGTGTCTCGATATCGGACCACCTATTTTCAGCATATTTTTTCGAGCGGGTACTCAGCTGGGTATTACAGTTATATTTGGGCAGCAGTCTTGGACTCAGATGCTTTCGCCGCTTTTGAGGATTCAGGAGATATTTTTGATGCCAAATTGGCACAAAATTATCGTGACTTTGTCCTTGAAAAAGGCGGTACGGAAGAACCGATGGTGCTGTATGAAAAATTTAGAGGTCAAATGCCTACTATCGACGCTCTGTTAGAAGATCGCGGATTGAATACTCAGCCCAATTAATTGTTTAGTTTAGCTTCTGGTTAAAAGTTTTAAATTGGTATAAAAGTTAAACAGTTCTTTATTGAAAGGTTTATTTATGGGGAAAGTACAGGAATTTCTTAAAGCCTCGTGGTTACTTATACTCTGTTTGGTTATATCAAGATTTTTGGGTCTACCAGCAAATTTTACCCCTATATTAGCCTGTGCAGCATTCACTCCTTTCTTGACTGAAAATAAGATTTTACAAAGGTTTCTTCCTTTAGGGATTTTGTTGGTAACGGATACCTTTCTCGGTCTTTATTCTGAAATGCCGGTGGTTTATCTTTGTATTTTGTTGACCAGTATTATTGCGGGTTCCTTCCAAAATTATAATTTCCGAAATTTGATTTTTACCGGATTAATTGGTGTTGGCACCTGGCATCTTTTAGTAAATTTTGCTGTGTGGTATTCCGGTCATTCTACAAATGATCTTTTTAGTACCTATATTTTAGCGATGCCGTTTGATTTGAGGCTTTTATTAAGTACCTTGGTTTTTTCCTTATTTTTTTACAGTTTAAGAAACGTCTTAGGGAAATGGTACAGCCGCCTAGATTCGAACTAGGGACCTCCTGATCCACAATCAGGCGCTCTAACCAACTGAGCTACGGCTGCCCATATAAAATCTATTTACCACGGAAGCCAATAAGTTTGAAGTTTTCTCTTATGTGTTTTCACTGTGTTGA
>JAYYUG010000027.1:0-8551 GCA_036344135.1 Pseudomonadota bacterium
GACGAAAGAGTTGTCCTAAATGAAAGGAGAATTGAACGGGAAGATCTTCCAGAATGGTATAAAATCAATAAAGATGAATTTTATCCTAATGACCTTGAGAAATATAATCTCTTTCGTCGTCACGTGATAAAAGAAAGTATTGAAAAGGTATCCTCTCTAAAGAAAAAGAATATATGGGTAAGCAGAGCTAATGCTATCCCAGATCAGACCAAAATTTGTCAATCAAATTTATTATGGGTTAGCGGGCTAAAAACCTGGTTTAAATTATCTGAGAGAGGATTTTGGGTTAATGGCACCTCAGATAGTTTAGGAGAAAATATGAATCCAGGAATTGACCATCTCTCAGAAAATAAAAAATGGGTAAAGCTGACCCACAAGGATTCTCCCAAGAATAAATTTGATGAAAAAATATCTACGTATCAACTCAAACGTTTAAATATAAAGGAAGACCTTTCTCAAAAAACCCATTTCTTTTGGATGAGCGGATCGGCATTTGAGTATGCGTTAGAAAGATTTCCAACTATTTCAGATTGTTTTCACGCATGCGGACCGGGGAATACTTATGAAATTATCAAAAAGAAGATTAAAGAAGATAAAATTACAATTTTTCTTTCATATGATGAGGTTGTTAAGAATCTGATTAATAATTAAGGAATAATTTATATGCCTAATCAATTATTTACAAATGCTGTGGGTAGGATTCCTCAAAAGACACCTCCTATTTGGTTTATGAGGCAGGCAGGAAGGTATCATTCGCATTACCAAGCCCTCAAGAAAAGACATTCTTTTGAAGAACTTTGTAAAACCCCTAAACTTGCTGCAGAAACTGCTTTAGGTCCAATAAACGAGTTTGATTTTGATGTGGCTATACTCTTTAGCGATATTCTTTTTCCTTTGGAAGCGTTAGGTATGAAATTAGAGTTCAATCCTGGCCCAATCTTTAAGAACCTTTTAAAGTTTGATAATTATCATGAGCTAACTTCGCCCAAAGAAGCAATAATGCATATGGATTTTCAAGGCGAGGCAATACAGCAAACACGGGACCTACTAGATAACGAAAAAAGTTTAATTGGTTTTGTGGGTGGGCCTTGGACTGTTTTGTCATATGCAGTTGGTATTAATAAAGGTGAATTTTATGAAGAGGGATTCCATAACGAATTTCTTAAAAAAGCTCTTTATGAGAAAATATTTCCTCTGATAAAAAAGAATATTTCTTTGCAGCTCAATTCAGGAGCAGAAATAATTATGATATTTGATACTTCTGCCGGTAGTATTTGTGAAAAAGAGGCTTATGAGATCTATTCAAGAGATATATATAAACATTTAATCGAACCACATGATGGAAAAGTTGGATATTTTTCAAAACACCCCTTTGAAAGTGAATTTTTTATGCAAGAAATGAATAATTCGAAAACAAAATTAGCTGGGATCGGAGTTGATCAAAACAAAACACTCTCGTATTGGTTAAATAACACTAATACAGGATTTATTCAGGGGAATTTTAATCCAGAGACCCTTTCGAAACCTCTTGATGATTTTAAAAGAGATTTTGACGTATATATAGGGCAAGTTGAATCTATGTCGGAGGAAGAAAGATCGGGGTGGGTGTGTGGCTTGGGGCACGGAGTTCTTAAGACAACACCAGAGGAAAACGTACATTTCTTTGTTAGAAAAATAAGGGAGATTTTCAGATAACTGAAATAAAGGAAAAGGTTTTGGATCAAGAAAATAAAAAGCAATTAGCAAGCGAGTGGTTTAGAGAATTAAGAAATAATTTTTGTTCTCAATTTGAAGCCATTGATGGAGAAAAATTTGTTAGAAACAAATGGAGTCACTCTGATGAAGGCGGTGGTGAGATTAGTGTTATGAAAGGCTCTGTTTTTGAGAAGGTGGGTGTCAATATTTCAACTGTGAATGGTAAGTTTAAGGAAGAATTTAGGGAAAATGTTTCAGGGACTGAAAGTAGCCCAAATTATTGGGCTAGTGGAATTAGCATTGTTGCCCATATGCACTCACCATATATTCCAGCCTTTCATTTTAACACAAGGTTTATTGTTACCGGTGAACAGTGGTTTGGTGGAGGAGCAGATTTAACCCCCACTATAATAAATGATGATGACGTTGAAGAATTCCATAATACTTTCAGAGATGCATGCAACAATCATGACAGGTCGTATTATCAGAATTTTAGGAAGCAATGTGAGGAATATTTCTTCCTTCCGCATAGAAATGAGGAAAGAGGAAAGGGGGGTATATTTTTTGATCACATGAATACTGGAGATTGGGAAAAGGATTTTGAATTTGTTAAAGAAGTAGGAGTAGCTTTTCTAAAAGTAGTTCCCAGCATAGTTAAGAAAAGAAAAGATATATGGTGGGATGAGAATGAAAAAAATCTGCAATTGTTAAAAAGAGGGAGATACGTAGAATTTAATTTGCTTTGGGATCGCGGTACCCAATTTGGTTTGAAAACTGGAGGCAATACCGAAGCGATCCTAATGTCCATGCCACCTGAAGCGAAGTGGGATTAGATATGTTTTTATGGATTAAAGCCATCCACATAATTTCGGTAATAGCCTGGATGGTTGGATTGCTATATCTTCCGAGGTTATTCGTTTATCATTCGGATAAAGAAATTAAACAAAACACTAGCAACACCTTCAAGGTCATGGAAAGAAAGCTCTACAGATTTATCATGAACCCTTCGGTGGCATTGGTTTGGATTACAGGTTTAGTTTTGTCTTATTATTCGGGAATAGAGAACTGGTTATTGGTTAAAATAGCACTTGTAATTTTAATGACGTTCTTTCACATTTTTCTGGGTCAACGTCTTAGGGATTTTTCTGCAGATACAAATAAATATTCTTCAAGATTTTTTAGGGTTATTAATGAGGTGCCCACTATTATAATGATTATAATTGTTTTTTTGGTGGTATTACAGCCTTAGTTATTCTGACCTGATTGAATGGCTTTCCAAACCTTATCAGGTGTAGCAGGCATTTCGAAATCTTTAATACCTAAATCTTTAAGAGCATCTATTATTGCATGGATAACTGCTGGAGGGGCAGCAATGGCACCAGCTTCACCACAACCCTTAACTCCCAAGCCATGTACGCATGGTGTGACTTCTGTTTCTACTATCATATGAGGCACACTATCCGCCCTTGGCATAGTATAATCCATGAAAGAGCCATTAAGGAGCTGAGCAGTTTCCTCTTCATAAACACAATTCTCCAACATTGCTTGCCCTATGCCCTGCGCAACCCCGCCATGAACCTGTCCTTCTACTATCATAGGATTTATTACGATACCGAAGTCATCGGAAACACAATAATTTTCTATTTTAGTTTGTCCCGTTTCTGGGTCAATTTCAACTTCACATATATGGGCGCCTGCGGGAAAAGTTAGGTTGGGAGGGTCATAAAAAGATGTTTCCTCAAGTCCCGGCTCAAGTCTTTCAATTGGATAATTTCCAGGAACGTAAGCGGCCCCAATAACATCACCTAAAGCAACAAATTTATTAGAATTCTCAATTGAAAATTCACCATTTTCAAAAATAATTTCATCTACCGATGATTCAAGTAAATGAGCGGCAATGTCCTTACCTTTATTGATAATTTTGTCCAAGGACTTTACTAATGCCGGTCCCCCCACTGCCAACGACCTAGATCCGACTGTACCCACTCCAAAAGGAATTCGACCTGTGTCCCCATGAACGATATCAACTGATTCAAAGGGTACACCAAGTTTCTCATGGACTATTTGAGCAAAAACTGTTTCGTGACCCTGACCATGGGAGTGAGAACCAATAAAGACACTAACGGATCCAGTTGGATTTATTCTTACTGTTGCAGATTCGTAATATCCACCTCTTCCACCAGCTTCAAGCGTTACCTTTGAAGGGGCAACACCACACGCTTCAATATAGCATGAGATTCCAAGACCCCTGAATTTTCCAGTATTTTGTGACTTCTCTTTCCTTTTTTCGAAATTCTTATAATCAATTGCTTGAAGAGCTGAATCAAGAGTAGCTTGATAATCACCGCTGTCGTATGTCAGTGTTCCAGGCGAAGTATAGGGGAATTGATCAGGTTGGATAAAATTCTTTTTGCGTAATTCTATTGCATCAATACCTATGGTTCTAGCTGCAGCCTCGACTAACCTCTCAGTGACATAGGTAGCTTCAGGTCTGCCTGCGCCTCTATAGGCATCCACCGGAACTGTATTAGTGAATATACCTTTTACGTTGCAGTAAATATTGGGTGTCTTATAAGGACCGGGTATTAATGGGCCATAGAAAAAAGTAGGAATAGCGGGACCAGACCCAGACAAATATCCACCAAGGGCAGCTAGAGTATCTACTCTCATAGCCAAGAAATTTCCATCAGTATCCATAGCTACTTCTGCTGTTGTTATATGATCTCTACCGTGTCTATCACTAATAAAGGCTTCGCTTCTTTCAGATGTCCATTTTATAGGCCGTGCTAATTTTCCCGCAACCCAAGTAACCGCGGACTCTTCCGCGTAATGGAAGGCTTTTGATCCAAAACCACCACCAACATCTAAAGAAATAACTCGGACTTTTTGTTCTTCCAAACCAAGGACCCCACATACAAGCATTCGAATAATATGGGGTAGTTGAGTTGTTGTATAAAGTGTGTACTGATCTTTACCCTTGTCATACATTCCAATGTAGGATCTGGGTTCCATGGCATTTGGTACAAGTCTATTATTGGTCAGCTCAATCTTTACATGGTGTTTAGCTTCTCCAAAAGCTCTTTCAGTTGCCTTTTTATCACCTAACTCCCAATCGAAGCAGTGATTATTGGCAATATCCTTCCAAATTTGTGGAGCTCCATCTTGTTGGGCTTTTAAAGGTGAAACGACTGCTTCAAGTTCATCATAATCATATTCTATTAACTCACACGCATCTTTTGCTTGATTAACGCTTTCAGCAATTACAATTGCCAATAACTCTCCTACAAACCTTATTTTTTCTTGAGCAAAAATGGGCCATGGAGGTTCTGCCATTGGAGGTGTGCCTGCTTTAGTTGGAGTTTCCCAACCACAAGGAAGAGATGCATCAGTATCCTTTCCAGTGTAAACAGCTACAACACCATCACTCTCCTCAGCTTTTGTGGTGCTTATAGATTTCAAAATAGCATGAGCAACAGGAGATCTTAAAAAGTATGCATATAATTGGTTTGGTAGTTTTATGTCATCAGTATAAGTTCCTTGACCAGTTATGAAACGATGATCCTCTTTCCGTAGAACTGACTTACCCATTCCTTGATCAGACATTCTTGCTACCTTTTCTTAAATAATAATAAAACCATTCAAATAAAACATTAATTCATTTATGATGAATTATATACTAATAACAGTAAATTTTTTTTGGTGATAAAATGGACTTAGGAATTAATAATAAAGTGGCATTGGTAACTGCTGCAAGTCAAGGCCTAGGGAAGGCTTCTGCAATAGAGTTAGCAAAAGAAGGAGTCAAATTAGCTATTTGTTCAAGGGATGCAGAAAAAATAAAGAAGGCAGCAAATGATATAAAAGAACTCACTAATTCAGAAGTTTTTTGTATACAGGCCGATTTAAGTAATAAAGAAGATATAGATAACCTTGTTAGTCATGTAGAAAAAGAACTCGGTAATATTGATATTTTGGTTAACAATACTGGAGGTCCCAAGGCTGGCTATTTTGATGAATTGGATGATAGTGATTGGGTAAAAACTTTTGAATCAACTTTTCTGTCTGCTGTTCGAGTGACTAGAAAAGTTATACCCTCTATGAAAAAGAATCAATGGGGTAGAATAACTAATATTAGCTCTATTTCAGCAAAACAACCTATAGACAATCTAATCCTTTCTAATGGAGTTAGAATGTCAGTACATGGTTGGTCGAAAACCCTTTCAAATCAATTAGCGGAACACAATGTTCTAATAAATAATGTATGTCCCGGATTTACTCATACGGAAAGAGTGGATGGATTAATTAAGCATCAGGCTGAAGCGTCAAAAAAAACCGAAGAGGAGATTGTTAATTCTATAGCAAGTGACATTCCGGCAAAAAGGGTAGGACAAGCTGTGGAGTTAGCAGCATTGGTGGCTTTTTTATCCTCTGAAAAATCAAGCTATATTACCGGACAATCTATAGCTGTTGATGGCGGAGTTTCTGGACTTCCAATATAATTAGTCTTCAGTAATTCCAAGCCCTAATCCACCGTCAACATCCAATACCGCTCCTGTTGTCCATTCGGAGCATATTAAATATTCAACGGCTTCAGCTATCTCATGGGGTTTTCCAATTCTACCCATAGCATGAATTCGAGCCATGGAATCCAGCCTTTTTTTTGCGGTCTCATCATTATATATCCCTGCTCTTTGATTTATCTCAGTAAAGATTGCTCCTGGTACTACGCAATTCACTCTGATTTTATCTTCACCTAGTTCAGCAGCAAGCACTTTTGTTAAAGTTTCCAAAGCTCCTTTTGTTGCTGCATAGGGTGATGCCCCAGGAAAGGCCCTTCTGTTATGAACAGATCCGATAAAAATATTAACGCCTTTGGACTCCTTCAGATAATTTTTTACTTTACCTAAAAGCATCATTCCAGCAACAACGTTGGAATTAAAGATTTCCATAAGCTTATCCTCTTTGAGCTCATCAATCTTACCGCGATACATATTTCCTGCATTATTCACTAAAACATCAATCTTTTTTCCGTGATTTATTGCTTCCTTAACTATTTTGTTACGGTCATCTTCTTTTGTAACATCTGCCACTATGGCGCTTACATTTTTTCCAAGACTAGCACCAGCTTCTTCAACTTTTTCTGGTCTTCTTCCGCATATAGTTATCCTCGCCCCCTTTTCAGAAAACATTTTTGCCATACCAAAGCCTAGACCGGTACACCCTCCAGTTATTATGATAGACATAGACTTTATATCAAGCATCACTATCTCCGCTTACCCATAGTACAGACCTTTTAATTATTTCTGATAATTCCTTATTTTCTAAAGAGTCCGAGTCATGTCCGAGTGCATTATATATTACTCTGCCTTGTTGATATTTATAACTCCAGGCAATTATATGCTCTTCTTTTGTTTCTTCAGTATAGCCTATCAAAAAAGGTTTTGATTCCGGTTCAAGCTCAAGATTGTGATAGACCTCATCATTTAGAGTAAAGGATTGAATATTATCTGTTACAAAATGGTTTGCTATGGGCGTTACTTTGATAGGTCCTAAAGGAGGGTGAAAAGTCCTATCCCAATTCCATTTCCCGCCTAAAATTTTTGACCACCCATCCCAATCATCAAAACATATTGAAGAGGTATGAAGAGCTATCATGGATCCTCCATTTTTAATGTAATTATCCAAATGTTTCCTCCCATCCTCAGATAAACTGAACGCCCATTCATCTATATAAGGTAAATATTTCTCATGATTTAACATTCTCCACCTAAGAGCATTAATTGTTAGTAAATCATAATCTTCCAAATTTCTAAATGCCTCCTCGATATCCATTGTTATTAAAGATTCATAACCAATATCATCGAGCATTGTCGACAATGTTTTTGAGGAGTCTTCAAAAGGGTGAAATATACCACCTGAAATAATTAAGTTTTTTTTCATTATTCACGCGGAAGTTGAGCAATAACGCTGTTTATAACTCCTCCATCTACTACTAAATTGTGACCGTTTATATATGAGGCTTGTTCAGAGGCAAGAAACAAAACCGCATTTGCAATATCTTTTGCTTCACCAAGTCTTTTTATTGGAACCGATTTTCCTCTTAACTCCCTAACTTTTGGATCGGCATAAATAGGTTTAGACATACCAGCATCGATAAAACCTGGTGATATTGAATTTACCCTAATTCCATAATGTCCCCATTCTATGGCCATTTGTTGAGTTAAAGATATAATTCCTGCTTTAGCTGCAGGATAACCCCCTGTTCCTGGTCCTGGATGGATACCGTTTATTGACGACATATTTATAATAGACCCCGAGCCCTTCTTTATCATAAGTTTTATTGCTGTTAGTGAGGTTATGTAAGACCCTACCAGACTAATATTTATACTTTTTTTAAAATTTCGAACACCTTGCTCATCTAAAGTCCCAAAAATTACAATGCCAGCGTTATTTACAAGCAAATCAGGGGTTTCTCCAAATCTTTCAAAGGCTTTTTTAATAGATTCTTCATCAGTAACATCCCCTTTAATTGCTATTGTGTTTTTGTAAATTTTACTATTGTTTTCTAGGGCTTCATCATCGATATCGATCATACCCACCCTATATCCATTTTTATTTAAATGTTCAGATATTTCTTTTCCTATACCTTTACCAGCGCCGGTTACTATTGCATGTTTCACTTTTTCTCTCCAAATAGAACTGGATAACTTCCCCAGTTTGGTCTTTCGGTATTCATGTCCTTTAAAGGTTTGTTATCAGGGTCCAACCTTACTTTGTTTTCTATAAGCTTTCTAACAAGTAATGTAACTATTCCATACTGATGTTTTTTCGGCAGAGTCTTTTCATCTGGTATTAA
>JAYYUG010000028.1:0-6160 GCA_036344135.1 Pseudomonadota bacterium
TCATCAGTTACTATAGATTTTAATATAACTGATAAGGGAATAGAGGTAATTACTAATGTTTCTAACCAAGGAAAAACCGGGGTTGAAATGGAGGCATTAACCGCAACATCAGTATGCTGTCTCACAATTTATGATATGACCAAGAGCATAGATAGAAGCGCAGAAATATCATCTATTAAACTCATGAGTAAGAGCGGAGGAAAGTCAGGCAATTGGAAAAGGAGATGAAATATTTAGCTGTTGATAAGGCCAGAAAAATAATTTTCAATTCTATAAAACCAATAAATAAAACTGAAAAAATTGAGACTAGAGACTCTTTTAGTCGGATATTGTCTGAACAGATTTTTGCAAAAAGAAATCAACCTTCAACAAATATTTCTTCCATGGATGGTTTTGCTGTGAACAAAAAAGATTTATCGTTCTTACCTAAGAAACTGAAAATAGTTGAAGAAATAAAAGCTGGAAATAAACCTATAAAAAAAATTTTAATAGGAGATGCTGCTAGAGTTTTCACTGGCTCGACTCTACCCAAAGGGGCAAACAAAGTAATTCTTCAAGAAAATTGTCACCATAAAGATGGTAAAGTATTAATAAATTCTTATGAAGAAGAAGACTATATAAGAAAAAAAGGAGAAGATTTCAAAAAAGACATTTTTTCTTTAAAACCACCTAGAATGATCAGTAGTAGCGACATTGCGCTCATAAGTTCAATGAATCATAAAAATATTAGTGTATTTAAAAGACCTAAAATCGCTATTCTTGCAAGCGGGAATGAACTTATTGAAGTCGGGGAAAATTTAAATGATTTTTTACTGCCTGCCTCTACAAAACCAGCAATAATCGCACTAGTTAGGAAATGGGGTGGAATACCAATCGATCTAGGAATAGCAAAAGATGAAACAGAAATTATTACAACTTTGTTAAAAAAGGGATTGAACGCAGATATGATAGTAACTATTGGAGGAGCATCAATAGGTAAATATGATCTAATTTATAGTTCTTTAAAAAAATTAAAATTCAAATTAAAATTTTGGAAAATAGCAATGAGACCAGGAAAACCACTAATATTTGGCTCAAAGGGTATAAAACCTATATTAGGACTCCCTGGAAACCCAGTTTCTTCAATGATTTGCAGTGAAATATTCTTAAAAATGGCAATTTATGCTCTTCAGGGATACAAACATGAAGATATTACGTTGAATATGATATTAGGAGAAAATTTGCCTAAAAATACGGATAGAAAGCACTATATGAGAGCTAGGATTGCTTTCACAAAAGAAGGTAATTCGATTGTTATTCCTCTTGCAAACCAAGACAGCGCATCGCTGAAGAATCTTTCTGAATCTGATGTTTTGATTATAAGGGAACCAAATGTCAAAAAAGCCAGGGCAGGAAGCGAAATAAAGGTAATTCCTATAAAATAATTCAAGTATTGACCTTTTAGGAGAACAAAAGTAAAACAATGTTCTTCTTTAGTTCTATTTTATGAATTAATTGGGAAAAAAATATGTTAACTAAAAAACAAAATGAATTATTAATATTTATTCAACAAAATCTTCGTGAGACAGGAATAGCTCCATCATACGAAGAGATGAAAGATGCGTTAGATCTTCGTTCAAAATCAGGAATTCATAGATTAATCAATGCTCTAGAAGAAAGAGGGTTTATAAGGAGACTAGCTCATAGAGCTCGGGCAATAGAAATTATTAGATTTCCTAACGCTTCCAGAATTAATTCAGTTTCAAAATTTAAGCCCGAAATCATAAATGGTGAACAAGATTCGGATCTATTTGGTCTTGGTGAAGAAATCTTTGAAATACGGATGATGGGTAAGATTGCTGCAGGCACTCCTATTCAAGCAATTGAATATGAAAAAAATAAAATTTCAGTACCCAGTAGCATGATTGGGGTTGGGGATCACTATGCCCTCGAAATTGAAGGAGACTCAATGATTGGAGCCGGTATTCTTGATAAAGATAAAGCAATAATAAGAAAAACTGATAATGCCACATCAGGACAAATAGTTGTTGCATTAGTAGACGGAGAAGAAGCAACTTTAAAAAGATTAAGAAAAAAAGGCAACACTATTGCTTTAGAGCCCGCTAACTCTTCTTATGAAACCAAAATCTACGGACCAGAAAGAGTTCAAATCCAAGGAATACTTGTTGGCATATTAAGATCGTACTAGAATTCTTCTTCAAATATAGTTATTTTCTTAAGAGTTCATTTTATATTGGACTTTTGAAAGATTAAAGTAATACCTTGAACAGTAAACACAATATCGTTACTAGATTTGCACCATCTCCTACTGGTTTTTTGCATATTGGTGGAATAAGAACTGCCTTATATAATTATTTATTTGCAAAAAAAAATCATGGGAAATATCTTCTGAGAATTGAAGATACCGACAGGAAAAGGTCGACAGATGATGCAGTCAAAGCAATAGTTGATGGTTTAGAATGGGTAGGACTTTCTCCAGATGAAGAGCCTATTTTTCAACATAAAAATCAAAAAAGACATATTGAGGTAGCCAACAAGCTCATTGAAAATGGTCATGCATATAAGTGTTGGGATAATGAGGATGAAATACTTAGACAAAAAAATGAGGCAACAACAAAAAGAAAAAGTATTAAATTTCAGAGCTCCTGGAGAAATAAAGATTCTTTTGAAGAACCGAATACTCCCTTTGTAATAAGATTTAAAACACCAGAAGAAGGCAATGTTATTATAGATGATGAGATTCAGGGTAATATTAGCTTTCCACTTAACAATTTTGATGATCTAATTTTATTACGTTCTGATGGCAGCCCGACTTACATGTTATCTGTTGTGGTAGATGATCATGATATGGGTATTACCCATGTAATAAGGGGAGATGACCATTTAATGAATACCCCAAAACAAAAACTTTTGTATGAAGCTTTAAATTGGAATATCCCCAGTTTCTCTCATATTCCACTTATTCATGGAGAAGATGGTTCTAGAATGTCTAAACGACACGGCGCATTGGGAATCGATCACTATCAAGAATTGGGGTTTCTAGCTCACTCTATTATCAACTATTTACTGAGACTTGGGTGGAGTCATGGAGACCAAGAAATATTTACTAAAGATGAAATGATAGATTTATTTTCTTTAAAAAAAATAAGAAAATCTTCTTCAAGATTTGATTTAAAAAAGTTGGAAGACATCAATTCCCATTACATAAGAGAAATGAATGAAAAAGACCTTATTAATAAAATGGGAAAAGATTTAATTAATCTACCTAAGGATAAATTAAATGGTTTGAAAATGTTGCTTCCAGAAATTGTAAAAAGATCTAAAACCATTAACGATCTAAAAGAAAATTCTGATTTCATTATTAATGATTTACCATTAAATCTTTCTGCTGAAGCACAAGAAGCACTTACAAAGAAATCGATTGCAATGCTAAAGAGGCTTAAAAATCGACTAGAAGCACTTAAAAGGTGGGATATTAGTGAGATAAAAAAGATTATTGAAAATTTCTCCAATGATGAAAATTTAAATTTAAGAGAAGTATTATTGCCTTTGAGGGCGGCGATAACTGGACGGTTAAGCTCTATTGGTATATATGATGTTCTTTACTATCTTAATAAAGAACATTCACTGAAAAGGATAAATGAAGTGTTGGATAATGTCAGGAAAGAATGAAAAAATAAAATTATCAGTTAAAGATAAATCTTATGATCTATCTATGCATGAAGGAACAATTGGTCCGGAGGTAATAAATATTTCCAAATTATATTCTGAATCAGGGAATTTTACATATGATCCTGGTTTCACATCTACAGCGAGTTGTAAATCTAGAATTACTTATATTGACGGCGAAGAAGGAATACTTCTGTATAGAGGATATCCTATTGATCAAATTGCCGAAAAAGGGAATTTCCTTGAAACATGCTATCTTCTTCTAAATGGCGAACTTCCAAATAGTGAAGAATTTACAGAATTTTCAGAAATTATAAAGAACTACACAATGGTGCATGAACAACTGAATAGATTCTTTACGGGTTTTCGTCCAGACGCACATCCTATGGCTATTATGTGTGGTGTAGTTGGCGCCCTTTCAGCATTTTATCATGACTCTATAGATATAACTGATCCCGAGCAAAGAAGAATAGCGTGTCATAGGCTAATTGCAAAAATGCCAACTCTTGCGGCTATGGCCTTTAAACATTCTCTTGGACAACCTGCTATTTATCCAAAAAATAATTTAGATTACGCGTCTAATTTTTTGCATATGTGTTTTGGGCTCCCTACTGAAGAAAGCAAGGTTGATAAAACTTTGGCTAAAGCCATGGATAAAATATTAATACTACATGCAGATCATGAACAGAATGCATCGACATCAACGGTAAGATTAGCTGGTTCTTCAGGTGCTAATCCTTTTGCTTGCATTGCATCGGGCATAGCTTGTTTGTGGGGACCTGCTCATGGTGGAGCAAATGAAGCGTGCATTAGAACACTAGAAGAAATTGGTTCAGTTGATCGGATACCTGAATACATTCTTAAGGCCAAAGATAAAAATGATCCCTTTCGCCTAATGGGATTTGGTCACCGAGTATATAAGAATTATGACCCAAGGGCTAAAGTCATGCAAAAAGCATGTCATGAAGTCCTTGATCATCTCGGTATAAACGACAATCCCTTATTAGCTATAGCTTTGGAATTGGAGAAAATTGCTTTGGAGGATGATTACTTTATAGAAAAAAAATTATATCCAAATGTTGATTTTTATTCTGGCATTGTTATGAAATCGCTTGGTTTTCCAATGGAAATGTTTACCGTCCTTTTTGCAGTGGGGCGAACTGTAGGCTGGGTCTCGCAATGGAATGAAATGATTGAGGATACAAGTCAAAGAATTGGTAGGCCAAGACAATTATATGTAGGAAGTAAGCAAAGAGATTACGTAAAATTAAATAATCGTTAATTTTTTTCTATTAAGATTTTTTCTATTACTTCACCAACCTTATAAAAATTGTTATTATCCTTAAAATTCATTAACGTTTGAAATTCTTGTAAATCCCTAATTTGCTCTTTTTGATATTTCTTATTTTTAATCATCTCATTTAGTTCATCAGTAATTTTTTCGGAGGTACAATTTTTTTGTAATAATTCCTTAGAAGATTCCCTACCTAATATTAGATTAATTAATGAAACATAATTAACTTTGACCAGGTTACTAATTATTAACCACGAAACAGTATCCATTTTATAAATAACAACCATAGGAGTATTGCTTAATCCTAGCTCTAGAGTAACTGTCCCAGAAGTTGCACACGCAAAATCTGCTTCCTTAAAAAGCAATAATTTTTCTTCTTCATTTTCGATTATTAATAATTCATCTAGATTTTCCCTTATCAAACGTGAGTTGTCTGAATTAATTGCGACAACTAAATCAAACTCAGGATGATCTTTTTTTATATTATAAATGACATCTTTAAAATATTTTACATGTCTTTTAATTTCTGAACTTCTACTACCTGGTAATAGAATTAGTATTTTTTTCCCTTTTAAATTGTATCTGGATTTAAAGGTAGAATTGGAATCAACTTTTTTAATCCTTTCAATCACTGGATGGCCAACATAAGTAGTTTTTAGACCAAATTTCTTAAAAAAATCCTCTTCAAATGGAAATAAAGCAAATAAATGGTCAAAATATTTTGCCATTCTTTTGGCTCTACCCTGTCTCCATGCCCAAGCTGAAGGGGCTACATAACAAATTATTGGTATATTAGGTGATAATTTCTTTACTGACTTCGCTATTCTATGGTTAAAATCAGGGCTATCAATAAGAATTACTATATCTGGGTTTTTCCTGATAATATCATTCTTAACTAAATTAATTCTTTTAATGAGACTAAATATTCTTAAAAAAACAGGGATAATACCCATAACAGAAATATCGCTCATATTAAATAAGGATTTAAATCTATGACTACTCATTTTTGTACCCCCAACACCAGAAAATCTTGCCAATGGATAGAGTTTTTTAAGATAATCAATCAATTCTCCTCCCAAGTAATCACCTGAAGGCTCTCCTGCTACTATATAAATATGTAATTCTTTAGATAAATTCATCTCTCTCAAAACCATAGATAAATATGTTATTTTTTTTGGCAAATTCTATAACATCTTC
>JAYYUG010000029.1:0-3268 GCA_036344135.1 Pseudomonadota bacterium
TTTTAACTTTTTTAGTTTTTTTTCTAAGCTATCTCATTGGATCATTTCCATCAGGTTATGTATTAACAAGGTTATTTCTTAATGTTGATATTAGAGATTTGGGCTCAGGTAATGTTGGTTCTACTAATGTCTGGAGGACGGGCTCGAAAATAATAGCTTTAACAACACTGCTGCTCGACATACTAAAAGGTTACATACCGGTATATTTAACGATAAAATTTTCTAATGAATTGGCGTATATTGCTGGAATTTCAGCTTTTATAGGACATATATTACCGATTTGGTTGAATTTTAAAGGAGGCAAAGGAATAGCCACTTTTATAGGTATTATAAGTGGAATTTCCTTAATTTCAGGTTTTGTCTTTATTTTATCCTGGTTGTTAGTAGCTATAGTTACAAGGAAATCGTCTATTGCATCATTATTGTCATGTTTAATCGCAAATATTTTTATTTATGTTAATTATGGGCCTTACCTTGGATTGTTTGTGACGTGTTTATATGTATTATCAATCTTTATGCATAGAGATAATATTGAGAGAATTATTAAGGGAAACGAACCAAAAATTAACTTTTGATAGAAATATTTAAAATAAAAATTTATTAGTTATTTGACTTATTTAAAAAAAAGTGAACATTTTTGTTTTTTTATTGGAGCGAATTATGCATTTGGTGGTTGTTGAATCTCCTGCAAAAGCTAGAACCATAGAAACCTATTTAGGTAAGGACTATAAAGTTATTGCCTCTTTAGGGCACATTCGTGATCTTCCTTCAAGCGAAGGATCAGTTAGACCTGATAATAATTTTGAAATGATTTGGGAGCTGGGCGAAAAAGGAAAAAAACAAACTAAGACAATAAACGAAGCCCTTAAAGGCTCAGATAGTCTAATTCTGGCAACTGATCCTGACAGAGAAGGTGAGGCTATCGCTTGGCATGTCCTTCAAGTCTTGCGAGAAAAAGGAAGTCTGAAAGATAAACATGTATCTCGAGTGACTTTTAACTCAATCACAAAAAAAGAAGTAACCGAAGCCATAAAAAACCCTAGAGAATTAGATAAAGAAATGGTTGAAGCTTATTTAGCTAGAAGAGCTTTGGATTATTTGGTTGGCTTTACTTTATCACCTGTACTTTGGAGAAAACTTCCAGGTGCTAGATCGGCTGGTCGTGTCCAATCAGTGGCCTTAAGGTTGATATGTGAAAGAGAAATAGAAATAGAATCTTTTAAAGCACAAGAATATTGGTCAATAGAAAATCTTTTTTCTTATGAAGACCAACAACCCTTTAAAGCAAGACTAACTCATATAAATCGAAAAAAATTAGAACAATTTGATCTAACCTCAAAACAAGATTCAGAAGATTTAGCAAGAATAATTCATGCAAATGATTATCAAATTTCTGAAATCAAGGAAAAAAATGTTTCTAGGAAACCATCTGCACCCTTTATTACATCAACCCTTCAAATGGAAGCTTCACGTAAGCTTAATATGTCAGCAAAAAATACTATGATGACCGCTCAAAGACTGTATGAAAATGGTTTAATCACTTACATGCGTACTGATGGTGTTCAGATAGGTAAAGATAGCCTCATAGCCATAAGAGAATCGATTAACAATATTTTTAGCAGTACTTTCTTACCTTCGGATCCAATTGAATATTCCAATGACATAGCAAATGCTCAGGAAGCTCATGAAGCGATACGACCAACAGACCCAAAGAAATCACCAGAATCAATTGAAAATAAAACCAGCAAAGATGAGTATGAGCTTTATTCATTAATATGGAAAAGAACTCTATCCAGTCAGATGAAAAAATGGGAAGGGATGAGAACCTCAATCATAATTACAAATGAATCTGATGAGATAAGATTTAGAGCTTCGGGTACAGTTACTACCTTCGAAGGATTTAGGACGTTATATGAAGAGGGAAGAAAAGACGAAAAGGAAGATTCACAAGATTTACCCAAGCTTGAAAAAGGAAGCTATCTAAATCTAATTGAAATTAAACAAAACCAACATTTCACCAAAGCCCCGCCTAGATATTCAGAAGCTTCACTCGTAAAATCACTCGAAGAAAGAGGAATAGGAAGGCCATCTACTTACGCCTCAATAATCTCCGTCCTTCAAGATAGAAATTATGTCAGGTTAGATAAAAGATATTTTTATCCTGAAGACAAAGGTCGTTTAGTCACTTCTTTTTTAGAAAACTTCTTTAGACAGTATGTTGGATATGATTTTACTGCAGAGTTAGAACAAAACTTAGACAAGGTTTCTAATGGAGAAATAAATTGGAAAGATTTTCTTAATGATTTTTGGGGTGAATTTAATAATTGCTCAACCAAGGCATTGGAGTTGAGAACTAGAGAAATTTTAGATAGGTTAAATGAAAGTCTTGGAAATCATATTTTCAAATCTGAGGAAGGCAAAATAGAAAGGAAATGCCCTAAATGCGCAGATGGTATACTTAGTCTTAAAACTAGCAGAAATGGAGCATTTATAGGCTGTTCATTGTACCCAGATTGTAAATATACGAGACCTTTTGGGAACAACAGTGTTGAGCCTAAAGTTATAGGAATTGACCCCAATACAAATAAAAATATAAACCTTTTAGTTGGTAGATATGGTCCGTATCTTCAGATTGATTCTGATAATGAAGAAACGAAACCCAAGAGAGCTGCCATACCTAAAACAATTGATCCTTCTGATATAAATATAGAACTTGCCTTAAACTTGTTATCCCTACCTAGAACAATAGGAATACATCCTGATGATGGTAATGATATTAAAGCTGGACTTGGTCGCTTTGGTCCTTATGTAGTCCATGAAGGTATCTTTGCAAGCTTAGCGAATGTGGAGGAATTGTTTTGCTTAGGGCTTAATAGGGCTATAGATCTGATAGAAGAAAAAAAAGCTAATCCTGGGAGAGGAAAGGCAAGTAAAGCAATCAAAGAACTTGGTAAAGATCCCAAAGATGAAACAGTTATTAAACTCATGGAGGGTAGATATGGACCTTATGTTAAATCTGGTAAGATTAATGCCTCAATACCAAAAGATATGAATTTAGATCAAGTTACCTTAGAGATTGCAATTGATTTAATTAAAAATCAGAAAATGAAAAAAAAGAAAAAATGACTAATAAAAGTTTAGCAAAACCTAAACCTGCTTCAAGCTTAATAATAACAAGGATAATTAACAATAAAATTCAAGTTTTAATGGGTCAAAGACCAAGCACATCTAGATTTGCACCAAACGTATGGGTATTTCCTGGGGGAAA
>JAYYUG010000030.1:0-7706 GCA_036344135.1 Pseudomonadota bacterium
TAAATTAAATAATAATCCAAAGTTAACAATTCTTGATCTAATGTTAGAGATTAGTGGTATTACACTTTTTTATTATTTAAACTCTATTCTAATTTTCAATAGTCTCGTTGATTCAAAAAAATTAGAAGGGGAATATAATGAACAATTTAATATTAAATCCAGTACTGTGTATGGCTGTTTTAACTTTTTTTATGATGATTTGGATGTATGCCACAAGAATTCCTGCATCAAGAACTCTTGAGGAAAAAGGAATAGATCTTCAAGATTTATCTCACCCATCAAAATTAAGTGGTATTTTTCCAAGTAAAGTAGAAAGAGTGGCAGATAATTATAATCATCTATTTGAACAACCAACTGTTTTCTATGCAATTATTTTTATAATTTGGGCACTCCAATTAACTGACAGTTTTTATATTAATTGTGCATGGCTTTATTTTATCATTCGTCTGGTTCATTCAATTTTTCAATCAACCTTAAATATGGTTTGGGTCAGATTTGGATTATTTATGATAAGTTGGATTATATTAGCATTGATGATTTTTAGGGTAAGCTTTGCTGTAATATTATAACACTTTGGACGTCTGGATGTTAGGGATTTGAACTCACAGCTCCAACTCCCTAATAAGGGTATCTCGAAGATTTTATAATGCAAGAATTCTCAATTTATTACAAGAATCCGCCGAAAGTTAGAGCTCTAAATATGACAAAAATATCTCACTAAGATACCGCTTAAGTCCAAAGAATATTCAAATTTTTATTCTTTTTCGTTTTTTTTAATCATGGCCCATAACTAAATTGGATATTTTGAATTAAATCCTCAGAAAGACTTTTTGCTACAGGGCAATTTATTGCTGCTTTTTCAAGAAATTTCTTATATTTAAAATCGTAATCACTAGGGAAATAAAATTTGATTTTAATTTCAATAATCCGTCTAGGATCAACACCCATAAGCTTATTAACCTCAGCACGGGTTCCATTTATATCTATATTATAACGATTAGCTGTAATTCCCATGACAGTTAACATACAATTAGCTAAAGAAGTTGCCACTAAATCTGTGGGTGAAAATGCTTCTCCTTTTCCATTATTATCAATAGGAGCATCGGTCTTAACCTTGTTGCCTGACTGGATATGCTTACTTTCCGTTCTTAGATTTCCATAATAAAAAACTTCTGAAGTTATCATTTTATTTCCTTTCTTCTGAACATTTTTATTAAAATAGCATAGAAATTATTTTGCTTCCCATGCTGCCTGCGCATCTTGCCATGTCACAAGAGCTAAAGTATTTTGATCTTCGTCAATAAAATTCAAAGGTCCCAAAAAAGTCATATAAAATTCACTGTCTTCTTTAAAAAAGGTCTTATCATGTTGTGCATTACAGGGTTCATAACCATAACCAGGCGCTATAGCAGTTGATCCTCCGTCACCGTCTCCTCCTCTGACTTCCATGTATCCTTTTGTTAAGAAATACTCACCTGGACCAATGTGAATATGTCTATTAAAAGAAGATCCAGCAGGGCAATCAAAAATAGCCGTCCACGCACCTGTTTCTGGTGAAACATTTAACAGTTTCCATTTTATTGGTCCCTCACATAATCCTTCAGGAAATGATACCCATTCCAATTCCTCTATTTGAACGTATCTTCCGTCAAGGGGGTTTTGGTGACTAACCTCATGTGATATATTGCTCATCTTACTCTCCCGTTTTGCTTTAAATACAGTGTACTAAACTTAATTTAGAATGCAAATTATGGAAATAACTATAGGACTAATATCCAAATATTTACTTATTGAAGTAATTAAGATTATTTGAATATGGAACAATACTCCTTTAATCTTATTTATTCAGATGAGGAGAATGATATGAAGGTATTTATGACCGGTACCACAGGCCACGCTGGAAGTGTTGCGCTAGATCATTTTGTCAATGAAGGCCATGAGGTATTCGCACTAGTGCGACCACATCACATTCCTAATTTAATAAAACGGAAACGCGTTAACTGGATTGCAGGAGATTTTGCAGACTCAGAGATTATTTATGACAAAGCAGCTCAAACCGACGCTGCTGTTCATATCGGTGCTTCCCACGACAATGAAATGGAGCACCTCGATGCTAATGTCATCGCTGCAATCGCAGATGCTTTTAACCAATCTGGGAAAGTATTTGTCTCGACTAGTGCTGACATTGTGTACGGTGACACGGGATTGACGCCACGTGATGAGCATGAACCCATCGAAAACCCACCTCCCTTAAGAGCATGGCGTGCTCGTCATGACCTTGAAGTTGTTGCATTATCCGAGAGTGGTATTCGTGGTGTTGTTCTTCGACCTGGTCTAATTTACGGTCGTGCTGGTGGTTGGCTTTCGGGTTTGATACTTAGAGCTCAACAGACTGGTGTTTCTCGTTACATCGGCAAAGGTCTTAATCTCACAAGCACAATTCACGTAGACGCGCTAGCTGATTTGTATCTAAAAGCCGTAATCAATGAGTCTGCTGTCGGAATTTATAACGCAGCTTCCGATGAAGTCGTGTGCAGTAGGGATACCGCACATTTAATTTCCAAATATTATGGGGCAGGAATAAAGGCTATGTCCTGGCCAATCGAAGAGGCACGCGAAGCGCTAGGAGATTTGGCCGATCTTAGTCTAATCGAGTGTATTGTGTCATCCAATCGTGCTCGTAGTGAACTTAGTTGGCATCCTGTTGCACAAAGTCTTACTAGCGAACTGGCAAGTGGTTCGTATCGTAAAGGTCCGCTTATCCCATATCACATGTAGAAATCTAATTAAAAGATGATTGGAAGGCAAGATATGAACCTAAGACAATAAGTCCTTCGGCCAGTAGTGTGAGAATTCACAATTATTGTTAATCCACCATTACGATATTTTTTAGATGTGAATTGTCAGCTTTTTCAAGTACTCCATTAATGTATAAAAATTAATTTTTATAGTTATTGGCAATAATAATTCTATTATTTAGATTTGTTGGTCTCAAAAGGAAATACAGCTATTGATACAAAAATTAAATGATAAAATTATCTTTCCGTGTGGAATTTCTATGAAGAATCGATTCATGCTGGCACCCCTTACAAACACACAAAGTCATGAAGACGGTTGTTTGTCTGATGAAGAATTTAATTGGTTAACATTAAGAGCTAAAGGTAATTTTGGTTTAACAATGTCCTGTGCCTCTCACGTTCAAGAAATAGGTAAAGGTTTTTCAGGTCAATTAGGAATATTTAATGATAACCACATAGAGGGATTGAAAAGATTAACTGATCAAATAAAGTCTTATAATAGTCTTGCGGTTGCCCAACTTCATCATGCAGGCATGAGATCTCCAGAGGATATAATTGGAGAAAAACCTGTATGTCCTTCTGCAAATGAAAAAACCAATTCTAGAGCATTATCTCTGGATGAGGTTAAACGTTTACGTGATGACTTCATTAATGCAGCCTTAAGAGCAAAAAAATCAGGTTATGAAGGTGTAGAAATACATGGAGCCCATGGTTATATCCTGTGTCAATTTTTGAGCTCAACAATAAATAAAAGGAAAGATGAATATGGAGGTTCATTAGAAAATAGATCCAGAATAATATTTGAGATAGTTGAAGGAATTAGAGAAAATTGTGGAAATAATTTTTTATTGGGAGTAAGGCTTTCAGCAGAAAGATTTGGGGTAAAACTGCGTGAGATTAAAATAATATGCCAAAGATTAATTAATGAACAAAATATAGATTTTTTAGACATGTCATTATGGGATTCATTTAAGCATCCAAATGAAGATAGGCATAAAGAAAAAACCTTACTTCAACATTTTACAGAATTAGATTTTAAAGATGTTTTATTGACGGTGGCTGGAAATATCAGGACTGGTCAAAATGTAAATGATATTATTAATTCTGGAGTTGATTTTGTAACAGTTGGTAGAGCAGCAATATTACATCATGACTTTCCGGTCAAAGTAATGGAAAACCCAAATTTTAATCCAATTGATCTCCCTGCTCCAAAATCTCATCTTAAAAAAGAAGGTTTAAGCGAAAAATTTATTGATTATTTAAAATTTTTTAAAGGCTTCGTCGAAGAATAGATTTAGAAAATTTAACCAAACCTGTTAATGTGAACAATAGCGTGGAGTAAATTAAACATGAAAACAAAAAATCTAGTTATTTTAGAAAAGGAAGAAGAGGTTTCATTAATTAGTCTTAATGACGAAGGTTCTTTTAATTCACTTTCAGTAGATTTACTGAATGAACTGTTTATTGTTTTAAAGGAAGCCGATGACGATGATTCCACAAAGACATTAATATTGAGGGGTTTAGGAAGAGGCTTTAGCGCTGGACATAACCTTAAAGAGATTCGAGAAAATCAAGACGAATCTTTTTATAGAAATCTCTTAACTTGCTCAAGAAAAGTGATGACAGTTTTATCCAATTTAAGTAAACCGGTAATTGCTGAGGCGCATGGAGTGGCAACTGCGGCAGGATGTCAGTTAGTTGCTGCATGTGACTTAGCTTATGCTGATACCGAAACCATGTTTGCAACACCGGGGGTAAATATCGGTATATTCTGTCACACACCATTAGTTCCAGTATCAAGAACTATAGCTAAAAAACACTCCATGGAAATGCTTCTCTTGGGAGAAATGATAGGAGCGTCTGAAGCCAAAAGATTCGGCTTAATAAATGATATTTTTGAACCTAAAGAACTCCACGATAGAGTTATGGCCATTGCTAAAACCATTTCTTCAAAATCTTCTTATATACTCGAAATGGGAAAGGAGACTTTCTATAAGCAGCTAAATATGGATCTTGAAGAGGCGTATGAATATACTACTGAAAGAATGATAAAGAATTTAAAGGCCGACGACGCAAAAGAGGGGATTAATGCTTTTGTAAACAAAAGAGATCCCAAATGGAAAAATTCATAAAAACGAGCTTAATCTAATCCTTTTCTTTTAAAGGACTGGCTCCTTATAATTGTCAAAAAGTCTTTAGAATATCTACAAATGTATAAAATGGTTTAGATTCCTCTAGGGACTAGCTTTTTTTGTTATAAAATATTTCTTCCCTCTTTACTATGTGCGATAAAGATCAGTAACCCCAATAATTTTCAACATACCAATTAATTGAAATCCAAAGTGCCCAAATCGACTGAGTTACTAGAACTAATAATGTAAAAATAGTCCCAGTGAATCTAAAAACACTGATGGCCCCTGGTCTCGTTATCCCATAAGCATGGGCCACACGTGCCAATATAAAAATATCGCCCAATATAACTAATGCCAGATTAGGAATTTGGCCAATATTTTCTAGTAAGGCCGATAAGATAATAAAGAAGAGTGCATATTCAACCAGGTTGCTATGAGCCCTAGAAGTTTGAAGCAGTTTGAAATTATCACCAGTTCCAAGAACAGTATGTGGATTTGTTGCAATCCTTTGTTGTGTTGACCATACAGCTAGAAATACACCTATTAAAGTCAGGATTCCGGCATATAATAATGTAAACATTTATTTTCCTTTCATTTATTTTTAGCTTATTCCAACTTAGATTTTAGAGCAAACATTCAAAGATGGTTAGGGCGACGGGATTTGAGACCACGATACCTTGTTCATTAAACATAAATATTATAAATTTAACTAAGAAAGGAGATTAGTAAATTATGTCCAATTCTACAAATATTGAGCAGGAAGAGCTTTGGAACGGTAGTTTTGGAGAAGGTTTCATTCGCAGTGAGGATTATTTACATAGATTAATAGATCCTTTCTCAAAAACAGCTATAGACAGAGTTAATGCGCAACCCGGTGATTATATCCTTGATGTTGGTTGCGGTTGTGGCTCAACAAGCATTGCCTTGGCTCAGTCTGGTGCTAAAATAAGTGGAATTGATATTTCTGAGAAAATGATTTCACGAGCAATAGAAAAATCAAAAGGTATTTCTGATATCTCATTTCATGCTACTGACGCTGCTAGTGAAACTTTTAAAGTAGAATACACTCACATTTTTTCTCAATTTGGTGTTATGTTTTTTTCAGACCCATATGCTGCCTTTTCTAATATTCGTTCGGGATTAAAAGAGAAAGGTAAGATTACCTTTTTATGTTGGCAAGGACTGTCAGAGAACGAGTGGATCAGCAGCACGAATAAAGCATTAGAATCTTTTCAACCTGAAGGAATGACTCCTCCTGACCCCAAGAGTCCAGGAGGATTTGCTTTTGCGGATAAACAATACGTCATGGACATACTTAAAAGTGCAAACTTTACTAATATTGCAATAGAATCACTAAAAGCTAAATTTAATATGGGTGAATCAGCAGAAGAGATAATGTCTTTGCATCTCAATGTAGGTCCGCTTTCTGTTCTACTTGGATCTTTAAGTAAAGAAAGTGGTATAGAAGCTATTGAGGCAGTAAAAAAATCATTAGAGGGTCAAATGGAAAATAATGGGTTACAACTTTCCGCAGCAGCGTGGTTAGTGACTGCGGAGGCAAAAGACTAATTGTTGGAGCTACAGGATTTAAATCTCTGCACCACAAAATAATCAATACTTATTCCATCACCCAATCATCTGTTTTTTCTATTGATAAGGCGTAGTGTTTTCTACCTAAACCAAGCAAAATAACACCTATCAAACCGAAGAAGATAGTCATGGTTATCATCGAGTAGCGAACACCATCATCGCCAGGAAAAATAAACTCGTTAAAAGCTCCGGCCAGCGGTGGTCCTAACATCATACCAATAGCCCCCGTAAGCATATACCCAGCAGCTACTCGAGCCCTTAAATGAGGAGGAGTAATCACAGGTAAAGCACCGCCTGCAATCCCAAAAGGTGAGTTAACGGCCGTAAGAGCTGGAGCGTAGAAAATAAATGCCCAAAACGCATTCGGCGCTACTAGAATTAGTAAAATAGTTGGAATAGTTATAATACCACCAATCATACCAGCTGTAATGTTTGCATCTTTGTGTCCTCGATCAGTTAATTTTTTTGCTAAAAGAGCTATAAGTAAAGGCCCTAATGGACCGAATACCAAGAAAATCCAACCAAATATCTGAGATGCTTCCGCTGCTTCGAGACCATGGACTCTAACAAAAAAGGTAATGCTCCAAAAAACAAAGGAATAACCAGTTAGAAGCAAAGATAAATTACCTAAATGATGATAGATGAGAGTTGCTTTATGTTGTTTGTAAAAATCTAATAGTTGCCCTAATCCTGGTTTGCTCTCAATTGGCCCTATGGAAGGACGTCTAACAGGTTCTTTTATTAAAAGGAAAAAAATCGATAGAATAAAACCAGGGATAGCCACATAAACAAAAGTTTGTTGCCAAGGTCGTAGTTCACCAATGATCGGTAAAATAAATGGGTCTGCTTGTTCAACTGCACTAAGAACCAACCCTCCAATAATGAAAGCAATTCCTGTTCCAATTACAGGTCCGGTTTGAAAAATACTTATCGCCATTGGAATATCTTTTCGTGGAAAATAATCGCCTATAAGAGAGGTTGCTGAAGGGGTTAAAGTTGCCTCGCCAACGCCAACGCCAATTCGCGCTATAAATATTTGCCAATAACTCCGCGTGAGACCGCAAGCAACGGTGAGTAAAGACCAAAAAAAAATTCCAAATGTAATGATATGTTTTCTACTTTTTTTGTCCGCAAGTGACGCGATAGGAATTGCTGCCGCGGCATAGAAGAGAGCAAAAACACCATA
>JAYYUG010000031.1:0-11682 GCA_036344135.1 Pseudomonadota bacterium
TACCGCTTCAGAGATGAAATGGAATCGGAAGCTTCCAATAATCCGCTTGGAAGCCTTGATAGTATTGATAATCTTAATGCAACCGTAACTTACTCTTTTGATAATTACAGCATTTCAGTTTTTGGAAAAAATATAACTGATGAGAGAGAGCAGAGGTGGTCCACTATTGGTGGTCTAACATCTCGTGGATGGTGGAATGAAGGCGCTACTTACGGAATAGAGTTTTCTGCTAAGTATTAAAATTTCTCTATTTAAATTAACGATCCGGTTGATAAATATTCAAGCGGGTCGTTTTTTTATAAAACTAAAATAATTAAAGGCCACTTTTCAGGTGGCTTTTTTTTGATTCTTTAGAAATATTGTATAAACTAATTAGTGAATTTTTTAGTTCCTAAAGGGAGAACAGAATGTCTGAACGCAGTGTTGAAGACTTTAGTATGCTAGACCCACTGGTGAGCAGTGATCCCTTCGAATTCTATAATTTGCTTCACAGAGAATCTCCTGTCTACCAGATACCAGAAACAGGAATGTATGTTATCACAAAGTACGATGATATAAGACAAGCTTTGAGGGATTTCGAAACTTTTAGTTCAGATGTGAAAATTAGCGCCAGAAGCGAATTTGCTGAATTGCATCAATCTATACTAATAGGCGGGGGTGGTTGGGAGCATGTTCAGACATTACAGCGAACGGATCCGCCAACGCATGGGCGTTATCGAAAACTGGTTGATAGAGTATTTACAAAAAAACGAGTTGTGGAAATGACACCTTATATCGACGAAGTCGTCAATGAGCTAATTGACAATTTTATTGATGATATGGAGTGTGAGTTTAACGATAGTTTCGCGATGCGCATGCCCGGTATTATTATTGCTGAGCAGTTGGGTTTGAGTCGTAACGATGTGGCAACATTTAAAAAATGGGCTGATGCCATGCTTGGTGCAACCCGGGCCCCAATTGCAACGGAAGAAGATGTCAGGCGGGACGCCGGTATTGAACTGGAAGCACAATTGTTTCTTGCCGAAATTTTTGAAAAACGTAGAAAAGATCCACAGGATGATCTTATGTCAGCCCTGGTACATGCCCATGGTGATGATGAAGAACCTCTCAGCATGCATGAACTGCAGAATTTGATGCATCAATTAATCACGGGTGGATTTGAGACAACTCAAAGTGCTATAAACCACGGAATGTGGTCACTGGTGAGGTTTCCAGAAATCGCCGAAAAACTTTATAAGGACGAGACACTCCTTAAGCCTTTTGTTGAAGAAGTTTTGAGATTTGAAAGCCCTGTTCAGTTTCTAATGCGCCAGGCGACAAGAGATGTTGAAGTGTCAGGTACATTGATCCCTCAAGGAGCAATCGTAATGATCGGTTATGGTCCAGCTAATAGAGATGAGACAAAATTTGAATGTCCGCACCAATTTGAACTCAATCGTAAAGGTATGGGGGCCCATATGGCTTTTGGCTCGGGTGCGCATCATTGTCCTGGCGCCGCATTAGGTCGTCAGGAAATGATGAGTTCCTTTAAATATATCACACAGCGAATGGGCAATATAGAATTAGAAAAACCGTTGCCGACGCCAGTACACAACTTCAGTTTGCTCTTCATGCCCATGCATGAATTTAAAATCAAGTTTAAAAAACGTTAGCCTGGAAAGTAAATTCTTAAATTAATTATAGGAGCTTTTAATAAGCTCTAATCTCTCTGATAGGCGGGATCGTTTCGACTTCTACTAGGAGTCGGGCCCGCAGCAGCTAGTTGGCCTTTCTCATTAGCGGGTTCAAATCTAACCCAATCATGAACACCCTGTCGTTTGGCTATCTTCCATTGTCCATCACGTTTTTCGAATCGATCAATATATCTACCACCGACAAAAACATCCTCGTCAATGCTGGAATCATGTTCTGCCAAAAACCCCATTTCCGATTCTTTGCCTTTGGCAATTCGATGATAAGCTGTCCAATAGGATTCAGACCAAGCGGTATCACCATTAACTTCAATTAAAATATTGCCGATATGGTGTTGTGTAAACTCCATTTCCGAAAGTATATCAAAGGCAAAATTACAAAAATCCGAAGAGGGTCCTTCATATTCACCATGATGATGGATAGAGTCTTCATGAAAAACCGATTCCAAAAGTTCTCTGTCCATCCTATCGATTGCCCGACAGTATTTATAAACAACATCAGCTATTTCAATTTTTGTAGCAGCTACTTCTAGGTTGTTGGTCATTTTTGTTCCTTAAGCGTCTCCGCCGCTATCCCCAAAGAGATAACGATCAATATTTTCATGGAAAAAACGAATTCTATTTTCTTGCGCAGGCATGTAGTCACCAATGTAACCTCTTGAGCTCAGGCCCTTTTGTTGACTCTGCCATATTGCAACATCTTCTTCTATACCAGACCCGACATCTATTTCTCCCACTTTTCCTTTAATATTTTCTGCTTTTATAGAAATGTCAGTCATCTTGCCTAACATAGGTGAATAATATTCCTTAATATTTTCTGGGAACCAAGTGAGATACCAATAATCAAAAAAACATTTTGTGGGATCGGTAGGATGTGGTGTTCCCCTCAACCATTGCATTCCATCAGGTTTTACACTGAAAGAGATATTGGGAAATATTGTATAGTGATAATGGTCCGTCAACTGACCATCATTAAACTTATCAAAATCATACCCTTTACTTTTTGCCAAATTACGTTTTTGTTTTTGGATATCTCCCCTTATTTCAAGTAACTTACCTTTATAGTCCTCTGGTTTCATGTCCCAATATTCCATGTGTGGTCCTAGGGATTCGAGAATCTTGTTTTCTTCGTTATAAACGCTCTTGCTTGGTATAAAACCAGGCATAAGCATTCGGCAGTGCATACTTTCATAAAGATCAAACTGACATGCATAATACTTCTCATCGGCAATATATTTTAGAGCAGGATGAACATAGGGAGTATGGTACGATTCATTAAAGTTATCTTGAACGCATTTCCAATTCCAATTGCCTTCCTCAACAGTTACCCAATGCGTCCTTTTCATCTCAGAAATGGGATAATTTTCAAGATGCGTCATCACAGGTTCAAGATAATTTTTTAAACTGTCACATTGTGGATCCAAATTAAACCAGATGAAGCCTTGCCATACTTCAGACTTTATCTCTATTAGATTCCTTTTTCCGCATGGTGATCCTTGAACAAAATCCTCCTCATCAGGAACCCAATTAAGTTTCCCATCCAAACCAAATTTCCAAGCATGATATGCACAAGAAAAGCTTTCTAAATTTCCTTCTTGAATTTGAACGAGTTGATTGCCGCGATGTTGGCAGACATTATAAAAGCATCGGATATTTGAATCTTCGCCTTTTACACAAAGAATATTTTCTGGGCCAAAATCAAAAGTGAAAAAATCTCCCGGTTTTTCCAATTGTTGCTCTAGGCCGGCGACTTGCCAAACTTTTGTCCATAATCTTTCCCACTCTAGTTTCATAAATTCTTTAGAAGTATACCTATCGCCCAATATGGGTTTGTTGCCTAACTTGGGTTCTGGTGCCTTTGTTGTATCTACGCCCATAGGAGGACTAGATTTTACAATATCTTTTTTGGATGATTTCAATTTTTCCCCTTATTTTCAGATTTAATGTGTCTGAATCAGTTTATTAATAAGAAATTAATATCTTTAATCAACATAATTAGAACACGAAATTTAATAAAAACAACAAAAAAGTAGCTTAATCCTCCTCAATCTGCGCCGACGAGTGAAAGTGGGTTTTCAGATAAGGAATTTAAATAAGCTATCAAATTGGCTCTATCTTTATCCTTCCTAAGACCAACAAATGCCATAGCATTACCCGGGGCGTATTTCCTTGGGCTTTTAAGATAAAGATTTATATCTTCTATAGTCCAATTTCCTCCCAAGGATTTAAGTGAATTCGAATATTTGAAATTTTCTTTTGATGCTTTTTCCGTATTCAATATAGCCCACAAATTTGGTCCAATTCGGTTTTGTCCATTAAGTTCAAAACCATGACATGCAGTGCATTTCATTGATACTTTCTTTCCTTTATCAACTGATGCCGAAGCTAACATTTGTTCGAAAGTCAACTTAGGTTTTTCTTCTAAGTTTATTTCTTGATTCGTTGTTGTATTTGACGTCATAGCTATTTCATTTGTGTCAATATTTTCTGAGAATGTTGAGCTTATTGCCATTAATATTGAAATTTCTTTTTCTTTTCTATCAATTCTTCTTTGTATGTCACCTCTACCAAGAATCTTATGTGACTTACTAACGATAATATTTTTCAGCTCATTTTCAAGAATTCTAATTTCCGATTTTATACCTTCCAAGGTTGTCATGGTTTTAGTTTCCTTAGCCAATTTTTCCTTTTCTTTTCTTTTATTTTTTAGTGCAGTTCTCCCCAAGACAGTATGAGTAACAGTTCTTTCAACAAGCAATAAATCTTTATTTACTTCATCGTGAAGCCTTTTTAGCCTTTCAGCTTCGACAAGAGCCTTGGCATAGATTTCTTCCTTACCCATGAAGTCAATCGAATCCATTTGGAAAATCTTATTGCTGATACTATTAAGTCCCCAAAGTGATGCAAAAACAATTAATAAAGAGAGCAAAAATTTATTTATATCTTTAAATTTCATTCTTAAGTTTCTTTTCTCTTTATCATAATTTCCAATAATTATTTGAATATGAGACAATCTTTACGGATACTTAATAAATTTAATCGAATAGAATAGCAATATGAAAAATGTAATAATTATACCTAGCAGAATGGAATCTTCACGATTACCAGGAAAGCCTTTGGCCGAAATAGAAGGTTTACCCATGATTGTACATGTTTATCATAGAGCCTTAGAAGCGGATTGTGGAGAGGTTATAGTTGCTGCCGGTGATAAAGAAATATGTGAAGTTATAAAAAAACATGGAGGTGAAGCTATATTAACCAAATCATCTCATCCATCTGGATCAGACAGAATCCACGAAGCCCTTAATATTTTTGATCCGGAAAAAAATTATGAAAATATTATTAATTTACAAGGAGATCTACCCAATATCGGAAAAGATGCAATCAAAAAAATTCTCTTATCATTATACTCGGATGAATCTACAGATATATCCACCCTCGGCGCTAATATTGGGCCCAATGATATTAATAATCCCAATGTGGTTAAGGCTATTGTAAGAGATTATAAACGTAGCAAAAAAGTGGATGATTTTGTCCGAACGATAGACGATAAAAAAAATGGCGGCATCTATCATCATAATGGTGTTTAAGGATATAGAAGACAGTCTTTAGAGAGATTTGTTAATTTAAAACAATCTATTAGAGAAAAAAAGAAGAAGTTGGAACAGCTTAGAGCCTTAGATAATGATATGGTAATTTCAATCGAACTAATAGATAACATTCCTGTGGGAGTTGACACAGAAGATGATCTAAACTTAATCAGAAAGAAAATGGGAGAATAAAAATGTCTGACAGAATAGCTTATCAGGGAGAACCAGGAGCGAATTCCCATATCGCCTGTAGATTGTATCGTCCAGATATGGAGCCTTTAGCGCTAAAAACTTTTGACCAGGTTTTTAAAGTCTTAGAGAACCAAGAAGCTGAATTTGCTATGATACCTATAGAGAATTCCATTGCCGGAAGAGTTTCAGATATCCACAGACTGATGCCTGTATCTAATTTGCAGATTATAGGAGAATATTTTCTTAAGATTGAACACTGCCTCATGGCCAAGAAGGGAACTGTTCTTGGAGATCTAGAGACTGTCCAGAGTCATGAAATGGCGCTTAGTCAATGTAGAAAGACTATAGAAGATTTGGGTTTGGAACCAATTGTTGGTGCTGATACGGCCGGATCGGCAAGGGAAATATCCGAGACTAATGATAGAGGCTTGTCAGCTATAGCCTCACCTTTGGCTGCAGAGATATATAATTTAAATATTTTGAAAAAAAATATGGAAGATACTGGGAAGAACACGACAAGATTTCTTATATTGAGCAAAGATGCCCAAAAGCCAAAGATTGATGAAGGACCAGCTATTACTACAATAATATTTAAAGTAAAGAATGTACCTTCGGCTTTATATAAAGCTTTGGGGGGATTTGCTACCAACGGAGTCAATATGTTGAAATTAGAAAGTTACCAAGTTGATGGTAGCTTCCAATCAACTCAATTTTATGCAGATTTGGAGGGTCACAACGATCAAGATTCAGTCAAACTTGCTTTAGAAGAGTTGAGTTTTTATTCTGAAGAAGTTAAAATATTGGGCGTATATCCATCAGAAAGATAAATATCTAAATACTAGCGCTTTTAACATAGTGTGTAACATGTGTTAACCAAGGTTCATTTTATTGAAATTTAGGGGTTTTACTTCTCTAAAGTTTTAGTCATAATAATTCCTTTGTTTTATTAAAGTTAATGATCTTTTGATTTTTTTTATGGGGGAATTTGACAATGGATTCTGGAAATACTGCTTGGATTTTAACATCAACCGCATTGGTACTTTTTATGACCTTACCTGGCCTTGCCTTGTTTTATGGTGGTTTGGTTCGTTCTAAAAATGTTTTATCTGTTTTAATGCAATGCATTTCAATTGCGTGTTTAGCGTCAGTGCTTTGGCTTGCAATAGGATATAGCTTAGCTTTTGGAGATGGCAACGCATGGATTGGAGACGCGTCTAGAATCTTTCTTTTGGGAGTTGAGAGAGATACTCTCTCGGGTGATATTCCTGAAACAGTATTTTTTGCTTTTCAAATGACTTTTGACGTTATTACACCTGCATTAATTGTTGGTGCCTATGTTGAAAGAATAAAATTTGGAGCTGTTCTACTTTTTAGTGCCCTTTGGTTGCTTGTAGTTTATGCCCCCGTCACTCATTGGATTTGGTCAGGAAATGGTTGGTTATATCAGGCGGGTCTTTTGGATTTTGCAGGAGGTCTAGTTGTTCATTTAACGGCAGGATCATCTGCTCTAGTTTTAGCCGCTATGTTGGGTCCTCGCTCTAATTTTCCACATCAAGTTGATCCACCTCACAATCCAAGCATGGTAATGATAGGTGCATCTATGTTGTGGGTTGGATGGTTTGGCTTTAACGCCGGAAGCGCTTTAGCGGCTGATGGAAACGCCGGAATGGCAATGGTAGTGACTCATATTTCTGCGGCTACAGCCTCTTTGGTATGGATGCTGATTGATTGGGCAAGATTTGGAAAACCAACATTAATTGGGTTGGTGACCGGAACTATCGCTGGTCTAGCCTCAATAACACCTGCTTCAGGATCTGTAGGCCCTATTGGTGCCCTGATTATTGGAGCTTCAGCAGGCTCGTTATGTTACCTTTTTGTTAATATTGTTAAAAACAATCTGAAAATTGATGACTCTCTAGATGTTTTTGCGGTTCACGGAATAGGTGGTGCTTTAGGGATAATCCTAGTTTCATTTCTAGTTGATTCTAATATCGGCGGTGCTGGATATGCCGATGGTATGAATGCTGCCTCACAACTATCGGTTCAAATAAAGGGATTGTTAGCAGTTCTTGCTTTGTCTGTAGTGGGTACAGCTGTTATTGCTTTCGTGGTTAAGGCATTGGTAGGATTAAAGGTCGAATCTTCCGTTGAAGAGGATGGTCTGGATATCTCTACTCATGGAGAAACTAATAGCGGTTCGTAGTTTTTATTTTTGAGAGATATTGTAGACTAAAATAATTAAGATTTTCGTTAATCTTAATTTCTTGGCAGGAGAGCCATGACAGATCTTGAGGATATTAAAAAGATTCAACCGGGACCTCTCGTTGAAGAAATATTAAAATCAGATTCTGGAAATGTACCCGATGCATTGTTGGATGAGTCATACGAATTTCTCGGTAATGAGGACATACCTTTCGATAGATATACTTCAAAAGACTTCTTTGAAAAAGAAATGGAATCTATGTGGTGCAAAACATGGCAATGGGCTTGCCGTTTAGAGCATATTCCAAATGTAGGTGATTATATAGTTTATGAAATAGGCCCGTATTCAGTTTTTGTTGTTAGAACTTCCGCGAACGAAATCAAGGCTTATAATAATTCTTGTTTACATAGAGGTACAAAATTAAAACATCCGGACAGTATGGGGTGTTCAGATGAAATTAAGTGCCCCTATCATGGGTGGACTTGGAATTTAGATGGAACTTTAAAATATATTCCTGAATCTTGGGATTTTTCTTATATTGCTGAAGAGGGATATAAGCTCATAGAAGTAAGAGCTGATATATGGGGTGGTTTTGTTTTTATTAATTTCGATAAAGATGCCGAAAGTTTAGAAAAATACTTAGGCGTTCTTTCCGAACATTTTAAGAATTGGCCTCTCGATGAGAGATATATTGCTCTTCATATACAGAAGGAATTACCCTGTAATTGGAAAGCTGCTCTCGAAGCGTTTATTGAAAACTATCATACTCAAACAACTCATCCTCAGATTATTTGGAGCGGTGGGGTAGGTGATTCCAATACTAAGTATGACGTTTTTGATGATCATGTCAGCAGGTTTCATGCTCCTTTAGGTGTTGCTAGTCCAAACATTAAAGAAAAACTTACCGAACAAGAAATATTAGACTCTATGTTGGTTGGCGATAGATCTAATGTTGATGGCGGTGTTAAGGTCCCCGAAGGATCAACTGCAAGAAAAGTAATGGCAGAAACACTTCGTTCAAACATAGGAAAGGAATACAATGTTGATCTTTCCAAATATTCTGATAGCGAAGTAATTGATACATTGGAATATCACTTGTTTCCGAATATGTTTCTTTTTCCCGGTCTTTCTTTACCGATGATTTACCGTTTTCGTCCAATAGGTAACGATCCAGACAATACTCTTTTCGATTTACTTTTTTTAAGACCAATCCCTATGGGAAAACCTACGCCTGAACCAGCAGAACCGGTTAGGTTAAGTCCGGAGGAATCTTATTCAAGTGTTGAAGGGATTGATCCTGATTTTGGAAGTTTGTATGATCAAGACACACAAAATTTAAGAATGCAGCAGGAAGGTTTTTATGCAGCACAGAAAAAAGGTCAGACCCTCGCAACTTATCAGGAAATAAGAGTGCGTCATCTACATAAGATTATAGATAAATATATAGATAGAGAGTGATTCCCTATCTCAATTCTTTTATCCATTCTTCAATTAATGGGATTGCCTCTTCATGATTTAATGAGCGACTTAATTCGGGCATCATAATACCTGGATCAGTAGACATCATTCTAAACAAGAGGATAGATTCTTTTGCATTTCCTGGTTCAATTATGTATTTAAAATTGCCACTCCCCCTGCCTGCAGCTACTGGTCTTTTTTTGATACCAAGTGTCACAGGAACTTTTTCTTCAAGATCTAAATAGAAACCAGAGTTACTAGCAGATCCGCCTCTTCTGTGACAGTGAGCACAATTAGCATCAAGATATGAACGAGCTCTGTCTTCAATGGGAAACATATTATTATTCCAGATTGCAGGATTTGACTTCAGACGTTTAGGAATATTTTTTAAAATCATATTTCTTGACCAATATTGAATCTGATTTTCTTGACCACTATAGTAACCGAAATTGATATTCATATTTCTTCCTTTAGGGCCGATAGGTATTATTCTATTATCGATTTCATGACAAGATTTACATTGATTAATATTCGGGGCTCTATATCTTACCTTCTTTTTCTTACCGACCACATTTGTCCATTCAATTTGGAAAGTATGTCCAGTTACTTTCAATTTTGCATCTGTTTGTTGTTGATTCCATATATAGTTATATGGTTTCCAGCCATCTTCTTCATGAACAAGAAGCCGTGTTTCTAGCAAAATTAATCCAGATTCTTTATCTCTTTCATCAACTGGGTAGGCAAAGGTCTTTATAATAGTTGTTCCTTTAGGAAATTCAAAAACTTCTTCGTAATTATATATCGCTGAACTACTTGCGCCCATGTGTATAAAACGAAGCTTGTAGGCATAATCTGAAAAAAGAGGATTAGCTATCCCATAAGGGATGACATCTTGAGAAGGTATTTGATCCTTCAAATTCACAAAGAAATTATATTCGGATAAATATTTGTGAGCAGCAAAGCCAGTTTCCGAGGCAAAAAAAAGAAAAATTATTAATGATAAAAATTTTTTCAATTAGACCATTTAGTTTTAAAATTAACTTTATCAATAGGAGGCATCTCACCTTCGTAATCATTATAATTTTTGTTGGGAGAATGAAACCACGGTATTAAGGCATATGATATTAAATTTAAATTTATCATGTCGACTCTTGTTCCATCGTCCTTAAAATTTTCCCCTAGAATTAATCTCTTTGATCCGCCAAATCCAAGCCACTCACTAATTTTTGTAACCCCATCCCAGATGATTTCTGGGGCCTTTCCCTTGACAATTTCAGCTATAGGAGCAGCCCTATCCTTGTCGATATTAAAACCGTTATTGTCCAGCTTATTATTGTGAATAAATATGGCGTTTGGAAGAGGATTATAATTTTCGTCATCGTAATCATCAAGATAACTAACTACTAATATCCCTGCCGTAGCATTTCCAGAGATTCTGTTGTTCCTAACCTCAACTCTCTCGTTAGCCATAACCATAATTCCTGTGCCATTGGGGGTCTTTCCTACTATGTTTCCTTCGGGAGCAAAATTTGGTGTATCATTATCCAAGACTTGATTTTGTGCAACGAGGATGTCATGCCCACCCTGTTTGGGAAGGTTGGGCAGATCGAACACAAGTATACCCCCAGTATTATGTTGGGCGATATTTCCAGTTACCTCAGCATGGTAACTATTTTCGATTTCGATACCTGCAACATTGTATCTTGCTTCACTGTTTATGACCTTAATACGTTCGGATTGACCAACATATATCCCTGCATCCGATGCCCCAATGGCAATGCAACTGTCAATTAAAACATCAGTACTTTCTACAGGATAGATTCCATAAGCACCATTGGTTGATTTTGGCCCACCTGTCCATTCTGCTCTTATACGAATAAATCTTATTCCTTGAGCTTTTTTTGCTACAATGGCATCGCCAATTGTATCCTCAACTGCAAAGTCTCTTAAAGTAATACCATTACTAGTGATCAATAGTCCTTGGGAGCCAGATTTTTGTTTTTTAAACGATAAAATTGTTTTATCTATTCCAGCACCTGAAATTGTAACATTATCTACATCCAAAGATAAACCATCTTCGAATTCATATACTCCTTCTGACAAAAAAATTTCACTATTAGGCTCTGCCAAAATTAAAGCTTCTTGTAGTACTTCGTAGGAATCCGGTCCAGGCGTAAGAATAATTTCAGCTCTTATACCAGTATCATTATTTAGTAATGCAAAAATACCAAAAGTAAAAAAAATGATAATTTTCTTTATTTTGTTATACATACTTAATCCCGTTCTACAAAAGCTTTAACCAAAGGATGCGCTATGGCCATCGGTGGTGGAACAAAAAAATCTGTTTTGCTACCCCCATTTAAGGCATCCTTTAATTCTTCTCGATTAAACCATCTACCCTCATCAAGTTCAACCTCGTCCAGTTTAAATTGATTAGATTCCGCATCAGCTATACATCCTATCATCAGGGAATTAGGAAAAGGCCAGGGCTGACTAGAATGGTATTTTGCGTCTAAGATTTTTATACCGGCTTCTTCTTTTAGCTCCC
>JAYYUG010000032.1:0-7659 GCA_036344135.1 Pseudomonadota bacterium
CCATTCGTGATTTAGAGTTATTAAAGACTAATAAAAAAAACGGGTATGGACTGATTAATGCAGCAATTAGAGAAACTAAAGAAGAAACTGGGCTAAAACTTTTAAATTATAACCTAGAAGATCTTTGGGTTTTGGCACGAGCTATAACACCAACCTATCAAAGATTAAGGTTTGATACTAAATTCTTTGTTACATCCTATAATAATTTCTCAAATAACATCAAAGGGAATGGAGAATTACATAATCTTCAATTTTCTTATTTAGAGAAAGCACTTAAATTACCTTTATTTGATATCACTGAATTCTTGCTTGAGGAACTATTAAGAAAGTATAATGAAGAAATATCTCAAGAATTTTTTCCTTTATTTTGGAGATATAATAAAAATACTAGAATAATTTCCAGACCTAATAATACTTGACTAAAAACAAATTATACGTAGTTTGCAAACAAAAGGGATTATAAATGGCTAAACCCACTACAGTAAAGATCAAATTGGAAAGTACAGCTGGCACAGGATATTATTATGTGACCAAAAAGAACTCTAGAAATATGACGGATAAGATGGTTGTAAAAAAATATGATCCGGTGGTCAGGAAACATGTTGAATTCAAAGAAGGAAAAATCAAATAAGTTTAATTGAAAATACCCTAAATCAAATTAAATCATTATCTTTAAATAAAAACACACCAATCCTGATAACTGATGCTGACGAGGTTATTTTCCTGTTTCTAGAAGGATTACAGAATTTCCTTTTTAATAGGAATTTATTCTTAGATCTCAATGAACCAAGACTTACAGGCAATATAAAGAATTTATCTTCAGGAAAAACTGTAGATCAACAAGTCATGAATGATCTTATGCCGGAATTCTTTTCCAAGGAGACAGAAAATCTTAAGTTAGTCCCCGATGTTAAGAAAGTTTTAGAAAGACTTTCAAAAAAATTACAGATTGTTGTTCTTACCAACATACCTCAAAAAGATAAAAACAAACGAGAGAACGCCCTTAAAAATAATGGTATGGACTATCCTGTTATTACGAATAGTGGTCTTAAAGGCGAAGCAGTTAAAGAGATAATAAATGGAATAGAAGCAAAATCATTCTTTATCGATGACATGCCGCTTAACATAGATTCTGTATCAAAAAAATGCCCAGAAACTTTTTGCATACATTTCGTGCAGGACAGTAGATTGAAAGAATTGATGCAAACCCCAAAAAGTGCAAAAATAAAAGCCATAAACTGGATAGAGGTAGAAAATTATATTTTGAAATCATTGAAAAAGGTCGACTAACTTGAATAAAATAGAAGAAAATTTAATTAAACTTAATATTGAATTACCAAAAGCTGCTGCTCCTGTAGCAAGCTATGCGCCATTCTCATTTTCTGGAAATTTATTATTTATCTCTGGACAAGGTCCATTTGGTAAAAATGGACTAATAAAGGGAAAAATTGGAAAAGATTTAAACATAGAAGAAGGTCAAGAAGCAGCAAGGTTATGTGCGCTTATGGTGCTTGCCCAGTTAAAGAAAGCATGTGGAGGTTTTGAAAAAATAGTTAAATGTGTAAAAATAGGAGGCTTTGTAAATACTACAAATAATTTTGTTGATCATGCTGTAGTTCTCGATGGAGCTTCTAAGATACTTATTGAAATACTTGAAGATAAAGGCTGGCATGCGAGGTATGCTGTTGGCACATCATCATTACCTCTAAATATGGCGGTGGAAATTGATGCAATCTTTGAAATAAAAAAATGAAAAAGAAATCTGTGTCTGAGAATATAATACGGGTAGAAAATTCTATACTTTCTCTTGATAAAAAATCTTGGGATGAATGCGCAAATCCAAAGGGCAGAGATTTTAACCCATTTGTAGGTTATGAATTTTTAAAAGCATTAGAATTGAGTGGTTCAGTTAATGGAGAGAGTGGTTGGCTAACTTCATATATAACATTATTAGATGACAAGAATTATCTCAAAGGTTGTATTCCTTCTTATATAAAATACAATTCCATGGGTGAGTATGTCTTCGATTACTCTTGGGCTGAAGCTTATACAAGAATTGGTGGATCATATTATCCGAAGATTCAGATATCCATTCCTTTCACACCCGCTACAACACAAAAACTTCTAACAGCTAGTGATGATTTAGATAATAAGATTAAGACCAATTTAGTATCAGGAATATATGATGTTACAAAAAATTTAGGCTGCTCATCTGCCCATATAACCTTTATATCGGAAACGGAGGCTAAATTCCTTAAAGAATTAGGATGGCTTATCCGAACAGACCAACAGTTTCATTGGAATAATTATCATTATAGAGATTTTCAAGATTTCCTTGATGCTCTTTCTTCAAGAAAAAGAAAAAATATTAAAAAGGAAAGATCTAGTGCCTTAAAAAATTCAGTAAATATTGAAATTCTTCATCATAAAGATATTAAAACTTCGCATTGGGATCATTTTTTTAATTTTTATATCAATACGAGTATGAGGAAATGGGGACATCCTTATTTAACAAGAGAATTCTTTGCGATGATAGGTGATAATATGTCCGAAAACATTTTACTTATTATGGCTAAGAGGAAAAATCAATATATAGCGGGAGCATTAAATTTTATAGGCAAAAATATCCTATATGGGAGAAATTGGGGGGCACTAGAAGATCATAAATATCTTCATTTTGAAGTCTGCTATTATCAAGCAATAGAATACGCCATTAAAAATAATTTAAAACGTGTTGAAGCTGGAGCACAAGGTCCACATAAAATTACTAGGGGATATGAACCACAAATAACTCATTCTGCTCATTGGATACAAGATTTAAATCTATCTAATGCTGTCTCAGAATATTTAAAGGATGAAAGAAAATATATACAAGAAAATATAAATATTTTAAGTGGTTATACACCTTTTAAAAAAAATAAATTCTAATTAAATTGAAAGGAAAAATTATGGGATATGATACAAATAATATTTTTGCTAAGATACTAAGAAATGAGTCTGACTGTACAAAAATTCTCGAAAATGAACACATTTTGGCATTCATGGATGTGATGCCACAAGCCCCCGGGCATACTTTGGTTATTCCAAAATTTGCAACAGAAAATATATTCGATCTACCAGAAGAGTTTATGCATTCACTTTTGTCTGCGACTAAAGATATTGCTAAAGCTATTAAAAATGTTTATGACCCAACCGGAGTTATGATACTTCAACTCAACGGCTCAGAAGCTGGTCAGAGCGTTTTTCATCTCCATTTTCATATTATTCAACGGAGCGAAGGGCTAAATTATAAGTTTCATTCTCGAGAAATAGCTCCAAAAGAAGAACTAGAGACAGAAGCTAGAAAAATCATTAAAGTTCTAAAAAATTAACTTGTAAGTATTTTTTTCTTAGTTTTTTTTTCTTTTTTTGAAGGCAGAAAAGTGAATTCTAAATTGTCTTTTTTAATTGATACTTTTACTGTGCCTCCTTTTGATAACTTCCCGTACAAAATTTCCTCAGCGATGGGTTTCTTTACTCTTTCTTGAATTAATCTTCCTAAAGGCCGTGCACCCATATTACCACTGTAACCTTTTTTGCCCAACCAATTTGCCGCCTCTTTACTTAAATCAATAAAAACATTTCTATTATCTAATTGAGTCTCTAGTTCTAAAATGAATTTTTCAACAACCCTTGCGATAATTTCATCTGGTAAAGAATCAAAAGAAATAATTGCATCTAATCTATTCCTAAATTCAGGATTAAATAGTCTATCTATTTCTTCTTGATCGTCTCCTTTTCTTTTGTCTCTATCAAAGCCAATAGCCGGTTTTACTAAATCAGCAGCACCAGCATTTGTAGTTAAGATCAAAATACAATTCCTAAAATCCACTTTTTTACCATTATGGTCGGTTAATGTCCCGTGATCCATAACCTGGAGCAATATATTAAAAATATCAAAATGTGCTTTTTCAATTTCATCAAGTAAAATTACACTGTAAGGGTTTTTATCTACACCATCAGTAAGAAGTCCCCCTTGGTCAAAACCAACATAACCTGGAGGTGCCCCTATTAAACGTGATACGGTATGTCTTTCCATATATTCTGACATGTCAAACCTTAAAAGTTCAACCCCTAAGGTAGATGATAATTGCCTTGCTAATTCAGTCTTCCCAACTCCCGTTGGGCCAGAAAATAAATATGAACCTATGGGTTTTTGCTGATCACGTAATCCAGCTCTTGAGAGTCTAATAGATGCGCTAATTTCATCAATAGCCTTATCTTGCCCAAAAACAAATCTTTTCAATGACTTATCTAAATCTTTTAATTTCTTAGTATCGTCTCTAGAAATATGTTTCGAAGGTATTTTCGCCATTTTTGAAATAGTTTCCTCTATATCTTTTTGGCCAATTGATTTCTTTCTAGAGGATTTTGCTTTTAATTTTTGTGACGCTCCAGTCTCATCAATCACATCAATTGCCTTATCAGGAAGCTTTCTATCATTCATATAACGTGCTGAGAGTTCTGCAGCAGTTTTTATTGCATCTGGAGTATATTTTAAACCATGAAAATCCTCAAATCTTGACTTTAAACCCATTAAAATTTCAATCGTATCGCCCAAGCTAGGTTCATCTACATCAATCTTTTGAAATCTTCTTGAAAGAGCTCTATCTTTTTCAAAAAATTGTCTGAATTCTTTATATGTAGTTGATCCTATACATCGCAAACCTCTCTTTTGAAGATAAGGTTTCAAAAGGTTAGATGCATCCATAGATCCTCCTGAAGTAGCCCCCGCCCCTATAACAGTATGAATCTCATCTATAAACAGAATTGAGTCTTCTATTTCTTCAATTTCTTTTAAGACTGCTTTTAGGCGTTCCTCAAAATCACCTCTATACCTTGTTCCAGCTAACAAAGAACCCATATCAAGTGTATATATGGAAGCGGATTTAATTACCTCAGGAACTTCATTCTTTATAATTTTATATGCTAATCCCTCAACAATAGCTGTTTTTCCTACTCCAGGGTCACCAACAAGCAAAGGATTATTTTTACTTCTTCTACATAAAATCTGGATTAATCTCTCAACTTCTTTTTCTCGACCTATAAGCGGATCAATTAGTTGATTTTTAGCCTTATCATTCAAATGCTCACAAAAAGCTTCTAATGCGCTTTTTTTTAACTCCTTATCTATAAGCTCATTATCATTAGAATTAGATGAAGAATTAGAAGAATAAGAGATACTTTGATCTTTTCTTATTCCATGTGAAAGAAATTGGACTATGTCATATCTACTCATATCTTGTTTCTCAAGAAGAAAAACCGCATAACTTTCTTGCTGAGAAAATATTGCCACCAAAACATTGGCTCCAGTAACTTCAGATTTTCCTGACTGCTGAACATGAATAGCGGCGCGAGTTATTACTGTTCTATAACCTGCAGTAGGTTCTGGCATTAAATCTTCCTGAAAAGTGACAAGATATTCTTGTTCTAGAAGAAACTTTGAGAGCTCTTCTTTTAATTTTTCTATATCTACATTACATGCCTTTAAAACTTTGTAAGCCTCCTTATCATCAACCAGAGAAAAAAGGAGGTGTTCTACAGTAACGTGTTCGTGATTGTTTTGAGCTGCATAATCAATAGATCTTTGTAAGGAATCTTCTAGATTTTGAGAGAAACTAGTCATTTTAAGCCTTTTCCATAGTACATTGAAGAGGATGATCATTTTTTCTTGAAGACTCAAGAACCTGGATAACTTTTGTTTCAGCTATCTCATAGGAAAAAATACCACAAACTCCAATTCCATTCTGATGTACATGTAACATAATCTTTGTAGCTTCATCATTGTTTTTATGAAAAAACTTTTGTAGTAAGAAAATAACAAACTCCATAGGCGTATAATCGTCATTTAAAAGTATTACCTTATATAAAGAAGGTTTCTTTAACTTCTTTTTGGTCTCTATCTTCGTTCCTGAATCATTTTGGTTTTGATTCTCCAAATTTGACATATTTTTATTATTTCCTATCAATGTTTTTTAACAGAATATCTCTAGCCTCATTAATCTTAGAACTTAAATAATCCGATCCCCCTTTATCAGGATGATTCTTCCTAATAAGTTCTTTATGTGCACTTATTATATCATCTTTAGTTGCATCAAAATCAAGGCCTAAAATTTTGTAAGCCTCATCTTTACTGGTAACTTTAGCATTATTGATAAAATTATTTCTATCTTTAAAAAATAAATCATAAATTCTTTTTGCTCTTAAAATCCATAAAGAAGTTAATAACAAAGGACCTGAAATATGGTATATGCCTCTAAAAAGTAAGATTATACCAGCAATAAAGGCAATGATACTTATAAGGTAATTGATATTCCTTTGTATCTTCTTACCCTCTACACTAACTATATATTTAGTGAGAAGGATCAAAAAAATTAAGAAGATTAAACCGGAAAGAAAAAAAACCATATTCACAGCAATCCAAGAAAATTTAATTCATTAATAATAGCTTCCTCTTCAAAATTTTCTTTAAATAGAAACTTTTTAATATCTTTGGGTGAGTCATTTGATTCTAAATATCTCCATCCTTGAAAAGGTCTTTCTTTCTTTGGGTAGGTCAAATAGATGTTTTTACTTAATAATATTTTACATCTTTTTATACCATCATCATCTAAAAATGGAATTAAATCTAAAATCCTTTGTCTGGCTCTAATATTTCCTTTAATTATCCAAAACATAGAGCCTCCGTTTTTCAACTCATCCCCCTTCTTTGGTCGCATTCTGGTAATATGTAGAGTCTCATTGTATTTATCTCTAATAAATTCTTGACGTTCATGTAAGTCAGAAACCTTATTAGCGCCTACACATAATTTTTTAAGATTTAAAGTCATTGTTATTGAGAATATATTTCTACTACATCTGTTGGAGAAAAAATTGAAAAAATCCCTGGGCTAACTGCTCCGCCAATTATATACCACTTCTTTCCATTATTTACCGATGCCATATCGTGTCTTGGAGTTGGCATAGGCTCTCTTTTAAACCAATCATTATTAAAATATACATAATGACTGTCGTAAGTCTTGAGAGGTAAAAACGTTTTTCCTCCTACAACATGTAATTTTGAGTTTATTTCTGTTGCACTAGCGGAAGCTATTTTTTGTGGTAGATCCTTTAATCTTGTCCATTCTTTCTTTTCTGGATCAAAAACCTCAACTACTGAAGTTACATTATTAGAAGAGACTTCGACACCGCCTACTGTGACTATGCTGTTATTGAACTTCGTAGTGGCCATAGAATATCTAACTGTAGGTAAATTATATTTAGAAATGTGCCACCTCTTTTTACTGATGTTGTATATCATTAATCTTTCTGGTTCTTCTCCTATGCCTCCCAATACATATATTTTGTTATTAATTCTTATCATTGAGTGTTCGGCCCTAGCTAAAGGCATAGAATCTGAACGCACCCAGACAGAAAGTAAAACATCGTAGATCCAACATTCGTTTGTAATTTTTTTATTATTAAATCCTCCACAAACCAAACCTTTGTTGCCAATATTAACTATTCTCGTCCCTATTAATTTTTTTGGTATTATGGATATTGGACGCCAAATATTACCCTTAATATCAAAGATCTCTGAAACAGGGCTTCCTTCTACAATACTTTTTCCTCCTATCAAAA
>JAYYUG010000033.1:0-7163 GCA_036344135.1 Pseudomonadota bacterium
AGAAGCCGAGTTGGCAGACGATAGTATTTATTTCAATTAATTACTTAACAGAATCAAGATATTTAATGATTGGATCTCCATCTAGGCACGCGCCTATTTTTGCTCCTGCCGCCCTAAAGTGATCGCTTTTTCCATGTGCATCAACACTGTCTTGGTTATTATAATGCTCCAAAACAACATATGTATTCTCCTGTTCACGATCTTTTGCAATTTGGTAAAAAATATTACCTTCCTCGTTTGATCTTACTTGACCAGTTAACTCAATGAATATTTCTTCAAATTCAGAAATTTTTTCTTCTTTGACTTTAAGTGTCGCTAAAACACAAACCATGACATATCTCCTTCTAATTTTATTATTTTGTTTGATTATCGGATTGAATTTTTATGAGTGATTTAAGAATTTTCCTATTCTCTTGATTAAGGTTTATATTGTTTTCGTACAACAGACTCAGTTGATCTAGGGCCTTGCTAATTTGTTTTTCCGCGCCCTTTAGTAATGAAATGTGTTTTTCCTCTCTCTCGCGGTAAATCAATAATTCATTTTCCTGTCTCTCAATAAAACTTGCGGCTTGGGCCAAAAGACCTTTGATTTCATCAGGTATAATACTTCCAATATTTGGTTTACTTGCCTCGACAGTTTGAATATCTTTTATAATTCCTTTTAGAGCATTTTCTCCTATTAAAATATTTCCACCTTCAGTTTCAACAACATCTAGGGTTCCTCTATCAATCAACTGGCGTAATTCATCAGGATCAATACCCGCTCTTCTTGCTGCTGAAGCTAAAGTTAGAACTCTTTCTTTACTTTCCATTCCCTAAATCCATTTAGTCTTTGTTAGTCTTTTTCTCTCTGTAATCACCGTATTTAGAGTCTCTCTCACTAAGGGCTTCTGTCAAACCTTCCTCGGAAACTTTTTTAAAGAAATCTCTTGCTGATTTTGTGTGCATCGAAAGTTGTTGCACTTCTGTACCAGCTTTTAAGGCTGCTCTAATACCCATCAACTCCATTTGCCTGTGAACTGCTCTTTTATTAAATTGTTGAACATCCTGTGGTACCTCAGCTACATTTTTAGCTATTTCCAATGTTTTTTCTTCAAGAATATCGGCAGGAAAAGCGGAATTGGCAAAGCCATAATCAGCAGCTTCCTTTCCTGAGATAGAGTTGCCCGTTAACATAAGCTCCATAGCTTTCCTCATACCAACGATCCAAGGGAAAAACTGATTATCAGGAGGAGAAATGTTTCTTACGACAGGGTATCCTATAGTTGCATCCTCTGCCACATAAACTAAGTCGCAAGATTGAGCTAACTCGGTTCCACCAGCTAAACAATATCCATGTACTTGTGCAATTACGGGCTTTGCTAGATCCCATATTTTAAAACAACCTTCTACCACATGCCTGGGCCAATAACTTAATCCTCCGGCAGTATAATAAGGATCAGATTCTTCACCAGATCTCTTAAGATCATAACCTGCACTAAATGCTTTTCCAGAACCCCTAATTATGGTTACGCTTATTTCCGGATTCATATCGTTTTCTTCAAGAGTTTTGAAGAGTTCTGCTCTCAAATTTGCTGATAATGAATTTCTTTGTTTAGGCCTATTTAATGTTATCCGTGAAATCTTTTCAGCAGGCAGATCTACAATTATGGATTTATGTTTACTCAAAGGTTATCTCCACTTATTTAAAAAAAAGACCGTTGGAGTTTATCATAATTATAAAATTTCAAACCAATAATTTAAATTATCTTTTATTTTTCTTCAGAATAAAGTTCATTCTAGTTTTCATTTTGACGGAAAAACCCTTTGCTATTATTGATCCTATTAGATCGGTCTTCCAAAGATCTTTATTGTTCTCAATTACAAAAATATCCGGAAATAAGGAACGATTTTCCTCTATTATAAAAGGAAGTAAAACCTTTTCTTCATTTCCTTCAACATCTATTTTTATTGCAGAAATCTTTTTTATTCCTTCTATTTCTGCAAAATTACTTAAAGGTAAGCCCTCAACTTTAAGTTCACCTTTTTGGGAAATTTTTCCTTGGCCCAAGTTTTCTTTAGGAGTATTTAAAAAGAATTCTCCTGGTTTATGCATTATAGCAATTCTTTTGGGAAATATGGGTAGATGAGAGTTTAAGTTCTGGTTATACAACAAGCGCTTAAACAAGTCTGGATGAGGTTCAAGAGCAAAAATCTTTGTATTTTCAAAAAGCTTGTATTTCTGACTAATAGAGAAAGAGTAGAGTCCTACATTTGCGCCTATATCAATAAATATTGAATTATCACTAGCCCGCGATGCGATAAAATTTCTTTCTTCTTCTTCAAAAATCTGAGGAGAAAATAAAGCTCGCTTTTCTGAAATGTTCCCTTTGGTGTAAAGTCTCAGATTTGAATCAAATAAGACGGTATCAAGACATTGCTTCGAGAAGTAAATTGCAATTCTTCTTAGAATAAAAATTAATCTTTTTGAGATCCATTTTGATCCGAGAGATCTAGTAATATTGATGATGAGCGCAACCACTCGATTCGCTTCGTAAGAACCAAACTGTGACTTATCATCAACAGGAATCATATATACCCCTAATAACTTAATAAAAACTATGTTAACTAAATTTATAAGAATCACTAACTTATAAGATTCAAATATGATTAAAAAGAAAAAACCCATCAATAGGCTTAAGGAAAAAGTCAAAACTGCCAAAAAAAGGAAGGCATCTTCAATCCGATGGTTACAACGTCAGTTAAACGATCCTTATGTCAAACAAGCTCAATCCGAAGGAAGAAGGTCAAGAGCGGCTTTTAAGTTAATTGAAATAGATAAGAAATTTAAATTGCTAAAAGAGAAACAAACAGTTCTTGATTTGGGCGCCGCTCCCGGAAGCTGGACTGAGGTGATAGTTGAAAGAACAAGGGGGCGGGTAATAGGAGTGGATAAACTCCCAATGGATGCAATTGACGGAGCTGAACTTTTGCAGTTCGATCTTATGGATCAAGAATCTTTCGAAGAATTGAAAAATATTATCAATGGAAAAGTAGATCTGATCTTATCCGATATGGCCTCTGAAACTACTGGACACAAGTCTACAGATCATATTCGTACACAAGGTTTGGCTGAATTAGCGGCAGATTATGCAATAAATTTCTTGAATCCCGGAGGAGCTTTTTGCTCAAAGGTCTTTCATGGAGGCGCCCATGATACCTTATTAAAACTTCTCAAGGAAAACTTCACAGAGATAAAACATTATAAACCACCTGCAAGCAGAAAAGAATCACCTGAAAATTATGTTATTGCAAAAGATTTCAAGAAATAAAATGACAGATTTAATTTGAACTTATCTGTGTTTAGGTTATAAGCAGATGTCAACATAACCTGAAATCAGGAGGTTGACATGAAGATACGCGAAGCTTTCACATTTGATGATGTCCTGCTAGAACCTGCGGAGTCTTCTGTTCTGCCATCAGACACACAATTAACTACCAGAATTACTAAGAATATAGAACTGTCGTTACCTTTAATGTCAGCTGCAATGGACACCGTTACCGAATCGAATATGGCAATTGCAATGGCATTAGCGGGTGGAATAGGAGTTATACATAGAAACCTTGATATTGATACACAAGCGGAAGAAGTAAAAAAAGTAAAGCAAAACAAACTAGGTAAAAGTAAAAAAAGTAAGAAAAACAAAACTTCTTCTCTTGATAATGAGGGAAGATTAAGGGTAGCGGCAGCAACAACAGTTGGCGACAAGGGTTTTGAAAGAGCTGAGGCGCTTATTGACGCTGAGACTGATGTAATCGTCGTTGATACGGCCCACGGTCATTCAACACAAGTACCAAAGATAATTGATAGAATAAAAAATCGATCTAATTCTACACAGATTATTGCTGGAAATGTTGCTACGAAAGAAGCCACGAAATCCTTAATTGATTCAGGAGTGGATTGTATAAAAGTAGGAATTGGGCCTGGGTCAATATGTACGACAAGAATTATTGCGGGGGTAGGGGTTCCTCAACTCACAGCCATTATGGATTGTGTTGAAGAAGCGAAGAATTCTGACGTAACTGTGATAGCCGATGGAGGAATAAAATATTCTGGAGATTTTGCTAAATCTATAGCAGCAGGAGCCGATGTAGCAATGATTGGGTCCTTACTAGCCGGTACAGATGAAACCCCAGGAGAAGTTTTTTTACATCAGGGAAGACAATTTAAATCTTATAGAGGAATGGGCTCTGTTGCGGCAATGGCTGAAGGTTCAGCCGATAGATATTTTCAATCCGATATGGGGGATATGGAAAAACTTGTTCCTGAAGGAATTGAAGGTCAGGTTCCATATATTGGATCTGTTAATGATGTGATTTACCAACTAATTGGAGGATTAAGGGCTGCTATGGGTTACACCGGTTGTAAAGATATTATGGAATTTCAAAACAACACGAAGTTTATTAAGATTAGCCCAGCATCACTTCACGAAAGTCATATTCATGACGTATTTATTACTCGTGGTGCCCCAAATTATCCATCAAGAGGATAAAATGAATCTTTATAGAAAATATATTTTATTTTTCTTTGTATTGTTTTTTCTTCCCGCTTTAAATGATCTCACAACTTTGTCAGAAGACTTATCCGAAAAAGCATTAAAAGAGTCAGAGGCCAATATTGAATTAGCCTTGTCTTTATCTCAGCAAAGTTTAGTAGCTAATCCAAAAAATGCTAAAGCATGGGTTATAGGAGGAAAGATTTATCTTTTGATGGATGATATCTCAGCGGCAGAAAGGTTTCTTGAGAAAGCAAAAATTTTAGATTCTTCGTTGAGCGAAACAACCGAACTCGATGCCCTGATAGAGAAAAAGAAAGAAAAGGAAGAGGAGTAGTGTAACACCTATCATGGATGACAGCTTAAAAAAAGACTCTATTCTAATTTTAGATTTTGGTAGCCAAGTCACCCAACTGATTGCTCGGAGAGTAAGAGAAAGAGGAGTTTACTGTCAAATACTACCTTTTTCGCAAGCGGAAGAGGCCCTAAAAAACCTTCAACCCAAAGGTGTGATCTTGTCGGGTGGGCCCTCTTCAGTTATCGAAGAAGGTGCCCCCAGAATTGATAAAAAAGTTTTCGATTTAGGGATTCCTATCTTAGGAATTTGTTATGGTCAGCAAATTATGTGCTCCTTATTAGGAGGGAAAGTAGAAAGTTCGAAGGAAAGGGAATTTGGCCGTGCTAAAATCAAACTGTTGAAATCATCTAGGCTGTTTGAAGGTTTTAATGTGAAAGGTGAAGCCGAACCAGTTTGGATGAGCCATGGTGATAAAGTCACTTCTCTTCCTGATGGTTTTGAAGTTTTAGCTGAAAGCGAGAACGCTCCCTTTGCTGCTATTTCGGATGAAGAACGCTCATTTTATGGAGTACAATTTCATCCCGAAGTTGTTCATACTCCTAATGGCCAAAAAATTTTAGAGAATTTTACTCGCAAGATTTCGGGTTGTTCTAGTAGTTGGACAATGGAGTCTTTTAAAAAAACTGCTATAGAAAATATCCGAAAACAAGTTGGAAAAGCCAAAGTCGTTTGTGGTTTATCAGGAGGTGTGGATTCATCGGTAACCGCAGTCCTTGTTCACGAGGCTATCGGTGATCAATTAACATGTATTTATGTTGATACAGGGCTCATGCGTCAAGACGAGACTGAAGAAGTTGTATCGATGTTTCGGGAAAATTTTAATATTCCGCTTATAGATGTGGATGCAGCCGAAACCTTTTTAACTTGTTTATCTGGAATAAGTGATCCCGAAGAAAAAAGAAAAATTATCGGATCGTCTTTCATTGATATTTTTGAGGAGGAGGCAAAGAAAATTGGAGGAGCTGATTTTCTTGCTCAAGGAACCTTGTACCCTGATGTGATAGAGAGTGTTTCTTTTACTGGTGGTCCTTCTGTCACCATAAAGAGTCATCACAATGTAGGTGGGCTTCCCGAGAGAATGAATATGGAATTGGTTGAGCCTTTGAGAGAACTTTTCAAGGACGAGGTCAGAGAACTCGGAAAAGAGCTTGGAATTCCTGATCATTTCATAGAAAGACATCCGTTTCCAGGCCCTGGTCTTGCTATACGCATACCAGATGAAATATCCGCTGAAAAAGCAAATATTTTAAGAAAAGCGGATACTATTTATATTGAAGAAATAAGAAAAGCGGGACTTTATAATGAGATTTGGCAAGCTTTTGCCGTACTTCTTCCAGTGCAGACAGTTGGCGTGATGGGGGATGAAAGAACTTATGATTTTGTCTGTGCGTTACGTGCTGTCACTTCGTTAGACGGTATGACCGCCGATTATTATCCTTTTGAACAAGAATTTTTAGCCAATGTTAGTACACGTATTATTAATGAAGTAAAAGGCATTAATAGAGTTGTTTATGATATCACCTCTAAACCTCCCGGAACTATTGAGTGGGAATAAATGAAAAACGGGATTTTAATTAGAGAAGCGAGCAATCAGGATTTTAGAACCATAAGTTCAGTAATATCTGCTGCTTTTGCCGACCAGCAAAATATTAGAGATGGGCAGATAGTCCAGACTCTTTTGTTTTCGGAACTTATTAAAGATGGTCATGATACCGGTAGTTTGATTGCTGTGGATTCTAAGATAGTTGGACATGTTTTGGTCTCTCCGGTTTTCCTAGAACCAAACAATGGGTTGACGTGTGGACAAGTTTCACCTCTTTCGGTGCACCCTGATTTTCAGTCAAAGGGTATTGGGAGTTCTTTAATGTCTGCCGTGATCGAAAAAAGCAAAACGTTAGGACTTGACGCTTTGTTTCTTTTAGGCGACCCAAATTATTACGGTCGGTTTGGGTTTATACCTTCAAAGGTTAGAAGTGCTTATGGACCCTCTGATTACTTCCAAGAATTAGTTTTGAGAAATGGGGATTTAGAATTATTAGACATCAATGTGAACCTTGCACCTGCTTTCACGAGATTAGGTTTGTGAATGCATGTTTCTAAACGAACCACTTATACTATAGGGAGTTAGCGACAAATTTGAACAAGCAAACTGTTCATGAGGCAACACCTAAGTGATTGATGTGCGGTCTTTTAATCGGAGGCAGAGTAGTATGAAAGTGGACGTCGCCATACACACTTCATACACACTATGAAATATAATTAATAAAAAC
>JAYYUG010000034.1:0-26863 GCA_036344135.1 Pseudomonadota bacterium
ATGAGAAAATCAAAACCAATTATTGCCGCCGTAAACGGTGCCGCAGTAGGCATAGGAATCACGATGATATTACCTTGTGATATAATTGTAGCCTCTAAAAGAGCAAAATTTGGAATGTTTTTTATACAGATGGGTCTCGTTCCAGAATTGGCTAGTAGTCATTATCTAGTGCAAAGAATGGGATTTGGTAAAGCCAGTGAATTATGTCTCTCAGGTAGACTAGTAAATGCGGAAGAGGCTGAATCTACTGGTTTGATTGACTTTCTTTTTAATGAAGAAGACATGCTTGAGGAGGCTATCAAAAAAGCAAAATTAATAGCTGAAAATCCAGGTCCTCAGTTAAGAATGGTCAAAGAGCTTCTCACAAAGAATGGGAGCGAAACAGATTTGACCAAAGCACAAGAAAGAGAAAGTGCACTTCTAAGAGAATGCTGGAAAACTCCTGAACATAAAAAAGCAGTAGAGAATTTTTTGAAAGGCAAAGGTTAAGGTCCTAATATTTTGAATCACTCATGATGTACAAAACTATTAAATATGAGAAGAAAGATAAAGTGGCATTAATAACACTGAATAGGCCAGAAAGACTGAATGCTTGGACTCCCTTAATGTCATCAGAGCAGGTATCAGCAATAACTCATGCAAATGAAGATTCAAATATAGGTTCAATAGTGATGACAGGCTCTGGAAAAGGGTTTTGTGCTGGAGCAGACATGGAAGAAGCTCTTAGTATTAACTATGACGATGCTCGCATACCTGATGAGACAGACTGGGTTGATCTTATTAGATCTTCTAAACCAATTATAGCCGCAGTCAATGGTTCTGCCATAGGTGTTGGGATTACTATGGTCCTGCCTTTCGATACAATTATTGCTTCAGAAAAATCAAAATTTGGCATGTTTTTTATAAAAATCGGTCTCGTTCCAGAATTGGCTAGTAGTCATTATCTAGTGCAAAGAATGGGATTTGGTAAAGCCAGTGAATTTTGTCTTTCCGGCCGATTAATAGATGCCAAAGAAGCCTTTAAAATTGGGTTAATAGATTTCTTATATAGCGAAGAAGACATGCTTGAGGAGGCTATCAAAAAAGCAAAATTAATAGCTGAAAATCCAGGTCCTCAGTTAAGAATGGTCAAAGAACTTCTTACAAAGAATGGGAGCGAAACAGATTTGACCAAAGCACAAGAAAGAGAAAGTGCACTTCTAAGAGAATGCTGGAAAACTCCTGAACATAAAGAAGCCGTGAAGAATTTTTTGAAAGGCAAAGGTTAAACTACACAACCTTGCCATTTTTTACATCAGTATAATCGTTATCTTTATAGGCTATTGAACCATTAATTATGACATATTCATAACCTTGCGAGTATCTCATATATCTGTTTGCCTCGCCCGGAAAATCATTGACAAATTCTTCGCCTGAAATTCCTACTTTTTCTATATCAAACAAAACTAGATCCGCCGCCTTGCCTTTTTGGATTACTCCTCTGTCATTTATACCCCAATCATCAGCTATCTCCTTTGTCATACGGTTAATAGCTTTCTCAAGACTTATTTTACCAGTCTTTCTAACATAATATTCCAGCAAATGAGTGGTGTCGCCACTCCCACAGAATTGGGTTATGTGAGCTCCGGCATCAGATGCTCCAAAATGACATAGTTCGCTTGTTATAATATGCGAAACCGCATCCTTGTCAGCGTTGAGAACATCAACCAATTGAAATTCAGTTCTTAAATCATCAGCTAATGCAATATCGAGAATAATTTGACCTAAATCCTTACCTTCCTCCTGAGCAATTTCCATTAAATACTTACCTTTGTATTTTCGATTATCTTCACTATAAATTTCTCCAACTTTCAACATTGGAAGTGCTGCACTTATTCCTTCAGCTGCTCTGGTTTCCTCCACTAAAATCTTTTGCTTCTCCGGATCCGAAAACAACCCTTTTCTTTTTGAGTACGGTTGATCCATAATAGATTTCCAAGAAGGCATTCCGTACAAAAGCATACTGGTTTCAGATAGCCGCATATTTAAATCGAAACATCTTGGCATGGACTGACCAAAAACTTTGGCACCTCTTTCTCTCTCTTCTTTAAGGGCATTCATTAATTGATCTGCCATCGGAGAGTCTGGGGTTGATAAAACAGGTTGAAAGCTGCACATGATTCCGGTTTCTAAACTGATGTCACCCAACTCTTTAACGTTTTTTAATTGTTCCTCCATTTCTATAAAGTAAGGGACAACTTGCCATACCCCTCTTCCTGTTTTTGTGGCCGCTCTTGCTAATTCAATTTTTTCTTTCTTGCAAGAAAAACGACTTGGAACTGGATTCATATTTTCATCAATATCGACATAAGAAGAGGAAACGCCTAGAGCGCCTTTTTCCATGGCTTCCTCAACGATGGTACACATTTCTCTTATCTCATCATCAGTTGCCTCTCTTTTCTGACTGTCTTCGCCCATAACATATAAGCGCACAGCCGAATGTCCTATCAGAGCGCCGACATTAATCCCTAAATTCGGTTTTATATGATCCAAATATTCTCCAAAGGTTTCCCAAGAAAAAGGTACCGCCGCATCAAAAGTAGGTTTTTTGATATCTTCTATAACTTGAAACATTGAAATAATCTTATCAGATCCGCCATTTTTAATTGGTGCCAAAGATAGAGAACAATTCCCTGTCACCACAGTAGTGACACCGTGCTCAATTGAAGGAGTGGCATAACCATCCCAACATAATTGTGGGTCGAAATGTGTATGGATATCAATAAAACCTGGGCTTAGAATTAAACCTTTAGCATCAATTTCTTGGCCGATTTCACCATTAAGTTTGCCAATATCTGCTATAATGCCATCTTTAACTAAAACATCCCCTTCAAAGGGCTTCTCTCCGGTTCCGTCAACAATATTTGCATTACGAATAATTAAGGAATTTTCTGTCACTGTTTACCCCCAAAAGAATTAAATTTATTGTTTCTTAGTTATATTTTCTTGTCTAGAATTTTATTTTATAAAAAGAAAGAACAGAAAAATGTATCATTCAGAAAAACCTATAATTCAAATAGCATACGCTGTAGAAAACGTACATAATGCTGCAAAATACTGGTCAAGAAGATTTAACATTGGTCCATTTTATGTCAACGAACACATTAAATTAGAAAACACCATAATTAAGGGACAATCCGGTACATTTGATCATTCTTCTGCTTATGGCTGGAAAGAAAATCTTATGATTGAATTAATATGTGATCACTGTGCAGATATATCACCCACACCAAAAAGAAATACTTCAGGCGGTGTACATCATATTGCTTGGATAGCGAATGATTTTGAAAAAGAAAGAAAAGAGCTATCCTCTCAAGGCTGTGAAGAAGTATTAATTGCTAATGTAGGGCATAGGGAGGGAATGAGATTTTCTTGGTTTGAACCCGGAGAAGATTTAGGACATCTTTTTGAGATATATGAAAATAGTAAATCTTTAACAGATTTTTATTCATTTCTACATAAAGCTTCGTTAAACTGGGATGGCAAGAAACCAGTTAGGAACGTTTCAGAAATAACTTAGGAGAAAAATATGACTTTAGTAACTGTATTAAGTGCAAGTGGAAGACCGGGTTTAGCTCAAGTAAGACAACTCATAAAAGCTGGATATGATGTTAGGGCAACAACAAGGAATCCATCAAGATTAAAACAATTTGATAATATTGAAATCATTAGAGCTGATTATAATGATCCTGACTCGATTTATGAAGCATGCCTGGGCGCAGATACAGTTTTTTATACTCGACCATCTTTTGAGGAGTCACATAAAGCTCTAGATTTTGCTGCAACCGTAGGAAGTTCCGCTAAGAGGGCCAATGTAAGACGTCTTATTTATAACACCTGCTGTTGGGGCCCACCCGATGAGCTCGGAGAAGTCGGGCAAGAAGGTTATGACGGTGTCAAGTTGATGATAAATACACTTATGCAAGGAGGAGTAGAAACAACAACATTTCAGCCAGTTCTTTTCATGGATAATCTACTTACAGATTGGGCTAGAAAAGATATTAAGAAAAATGATATATATACCTACCCTCACAACCCTAATTTAGAAGCTAGCTGGATTTGTCTGGATGATGTTGCAAAGTTTATGATTGCAGCCATAGATCGAGATGATCTCATAGGAAGAAGAATCAATATTGGTGGACCAGAAGTTTTTACCCCGCCTAGAGTAGCTGACCTATTATCTGGTCATTTCGGTAGGCCCATAATTTATAAAGAATTAGGATTAGAAGATTTTTCCAATAGACTTTACGATATTTTCTTTGCCGATGCAGATGAAGATCAAAGAGGAGGTCGTTCAGAAAATCGACAGGCATTTATAGATAGCATGTCAGATTTTTACAGTTTCAATAACAATTCTGAACATAGACCTTTCAAAGTTGATATGGAAGCTGTCTTGAAAGAAATACCTATCAGATTAACTCCTTTCAGCGAATGGATAAGTCAACAAGATTGGAATGAAGAACTCGATACTACTGCTGGCTAAGAAAAACTTCTGTTGATTTCGTTGATAGCTCGTGTTCCTGGGGATAATTCTTTCTGTGTTAACGAATTAAAGGGTTTAATAGAGGTTTGAAGGCTATCATGAGTATCCCTTTCATTCTGATCTAAATATAAAAGACCCGTAACTATCTCGCCCTTATCACGTGAATCGGTAATCCTTGAAATAGCATTACGCTTGCTTGAGGGATCATAACGCTTGCTAAGTTTATGCAATATCATCTTTGATCCATCATGTACTTCTACTTCCATTGAACTGCCTTCTTTATACTCAATTTTTATTTCTTGGTGCTCAGGCAAAATATCCAAAAAACCCAATGCTTCATTATGTTCCCTGAAATATTCGTAACTTTTAGTAGATGTTCCATGATTATTAAAAGTGACACACGGCGAAATAACATCAATAAAAGAAAAACCCTTATAACTCATCCCGGCTCTAATTAATGGGATCAGCTGATCCTTGTCACCAGAAAAACTTCTTGCGACAAACCCAGCTCCCATTTGTATTGCTAGCGCACATAAATCAATTGATTCAAACTTATTTTCTTCACCTTTACGACCCTTAGATTCTTTATCATTGGTAGCCGAAAACTGGCCTTTAGTTAGTCCGTAAGTTCCATTATTTTCGACTATGTAGACCATATTTAATCTTCTTCGGACGATGTGACAGAATTGTCCTAAACCTATCGATGCTGTATCTCCATCACCTGAAACTCCTAGATAAAATAAATCTCTATTTGCTAAATTGGCTCCCGTAGCAACGGACGGCATTCGTCCGTGAACAGAGTTAAACCCGTGCGATTTATTTAAGAAATATGTTGGTGTTTTCGATGAGCAACCAATACCTGAAAGTTTCGCAAGCCTATGAGCAGGAATTGATAGTTGGAAACATGCTTCTATTATTGCTGATGATACTGAATCATGACCACATCCAGCACAAAGAGTTGACAAGGCTCCCTCATAATCCCTCCGGGTCAGACCAAGGTTATTTTTGGGTAAATTTGGATGCCTAACTATCGGTTTTTTTATAAAACTCATTTTTTAACCTATGCTGCTGATTTGGTTTTTTTAATTAATCTTGATAGAGATTCATCTTCTTTAACTCTTCCAATAAATTCTTCAACTATAAAATCAGCTGTAATAGGATTCCCATCAAAATTTAATATGGATTGTAATTTATTAAAATCTTTTTCTAATTCTGTTGCAATCATTGTCCTCATCTGGGCATCCCTATTTTGTTCAAGAATGAAAACATATTTATGATCGTCTATAAAACGTTCTAATTTCCTGTCAAAAGGAAAGGAACGGATCCTTAACCTATCAAAAGAAAAACCTTTATCTTTTAAAACATCAACTGCCTCATCCACCGCTGGTGAAGTCGATCCAAAATAAATGATACCTAACTCAGTGTTATTTTTTGATCCTCTTTTTATTGATCGTGGGAGGTAACGGGAAGACTTATCAAACTTCTTTGCAATACGTGTTAAATTGTCAGCATTTATTCGTCCATCTTCTGTGTATCCTGCAAAGGCATCATGGGAAGTGCCCCTAGTAAAAAAAGCTCCTTTGGATTCGTGAGTACCAGGTACAGTTCTGTAAGGAATTCCATCACCATCAATATCCAGGTATCTTCCCCACATCTCTAATTCATCAAGTTCTTTTGCCTTTAAAACTTTTCCCCTATCATATTTATATTTTCCATCCCATTCTAAAGGATCCACTATCCAATCATTCATACCCATGTCCAAATCACTCATCACTATTACGGGGGTTTGGAGTCTTTCGGAAATATCAAAAGCTCTTGCGGACATCTCAAAACATTCTTTTGGATCTCCCGGAAATAATAAGATATGTTTAGTGTCCCCATGAGATGCAAATGCAGAGGATATTATGTCTGATTGCTGTGTTCGAGTAGGCATCCCTGTCGAGGGGCCGCCTCTTTGAATATTAAATACAACAAGTGGTATTTCAGCAAAATAAGCTAAGCCTAAAAATTCTGACATCAATGATATCCCAGGTCCAGATGTGGTGGTAAATGCTCTAGCACCATTCCAGTTAGCGCCGATTGCAATTCCTATAGCTGCCAATTCATCTTCAGCTTGGACTACAGCTCCCTTAATTTTTCCATCTGAGTCTGAGCGAAATTTATTTAAGTATTTTTGAAAAGCTTCTGCTAAAGACGTTGAGGGAGTTATTGGGTACCATGAAGCAACGGTAGCCCCCCCATAAATACAACCCAATCCAGCGGCTTCATTTCCTTGAATCATAATTTTTTTATTTTTTGGTCTCATAGTTTTCAAGGATAAATTGAAATCGTCCTTCAAATCCTCTAGAGCATATTTTCTTCCAAGATTTAAGGCATGAATATTAGGTTCTATCAATTTAGGTTTTTTTTGAAACTCCTCCTTAATAAGACCTTTAATGATGCTTATATCCATTTTAAGTAATATGGATAATGCCCCAAGACACACAATATTTTTAAAAAGCTGCCTTTGCCTTGGATCATCATAATACTCGGCACAAATAGACGCCATTGGAATGCCAACAATATTAACATCCTTCCTCCCAAATTTCCTTGGCATAGTATTATCGTAAATTAGGTAACCGCCCGGTACCACATCTTTAATATCTGATTGGTACGTTTGAGGGTTTAAAGCGACCAAGCAATCTATGCCTTCCCTTCTGGCTATATAACCATCTTTGTTTACCCTGATCTCATACCAGGTCGGAAGACCCTGAATATTTGAAGGAAAAATATTTTTGGGGCTTACAGGAATTCCCATCCTAAAAATAGATTTTGCGAAAATCATATTCGCACTCGCCGACCCTGATCCGTTTACATTAGAAAACTTAATTACGAAGTCGTTAACCTTATTCATTTCTTACATCCGTCACTGGCCTGGGCTCCAAAATAGAAAAATTTCTGCATGTCCCATGCTTCTGTAGGACATCTTTCTGCACACAATCCACAATGAAGACACAGATCTTCATCTTTTACCATGACTCGTTTTGTTGGTAATTTTCCTGATACATAAAGATCTTGTGCGAGGTTTAACGCAGGGACTCTCACATTCTTTCGTAGACTTTGTTCGTCATCATTTTCAATAAAGTTGATACAATCTTCAGGGCATATATCAACACAAGCATCACATTCAATGCATCTTTTCTCCTCAAAAACAGTTTCAATATCACAATTAAGACACCTACTGGCTTCTTCAAATGCCATTCGATCATCGTAGCCCAACTCGACCTCAACTTTTCTGTCTCTTAGGGTTACCTTAGGGTCAGCGTGAGGAACAGCAAGACGTTCAACCTCATCGTAACCATTATCATACGACCATTCATGTAAGCCCATTTTGGAAGATCCTAAGAAAACATGAGGATCAGGTCTTTTATTCAGACTTTTTTTATTGCAGTAAAGGTCTATAGATATTGCAGCTTCATGAGAATGAGCAACGGCAGTAATTATATTTTCAGGACCCCATGCAGCGTCTCCACCAAAGAAAACATGTGGTAGGGAAGATTGCATTGTTTGACGATTCACGATTGGCATGTCCCATTCACCAAAATCTATTCCAATATCTCTCTCTACCCAATCGAAGGCATTTTCCTGACCAATGGCCATAAGAACATCATCGCATTCAACCGTTACCAGTGGCTCTCCTGTCGGGATTAATTTTCTTTTGCCATTTTCGTATTCTGCCCTAACTTTCTCAAAAGTTACTCCTGCTAATTTTCCTTTTTTAATAACAAATTCTTTGGGAACATGATTTTCATTTATAGGAATATTTTCCATTTCAGCTTCTTCAACTTCCCAATCAGATGCTTTCATATCGACTTTTGGAGATCTCACATAAACTCCAACTTGTTTTCCTCCAAGGCGTATAGCTGTTCTGCAGCAGTCCATAGCAGTATTTCCTCCGCCAAGGACCACCACCTTCTTGCCGATCTTATTTATATGTTCAAATGCTACAGACGTTAAAAAATCTATACCAATATGAATATTCTTATCAGCCTCTTGACGCCCAGGAATTACTAGATCTTTTCCTTTTGGTGCGCCCGTGCCAACAAAAATTGCATCGTGATCTTTTTTGAGGAATTCTTTAAAACTTTTGACTTCGGAGTTATATTCGACTTTAACACCCATATTCAATATTAAATCACATTCTTCATCAAGAACTTCGACAGGCAATCGAAAAGCGGGAATATTGGTTCTCATTAAGCCGCCGGGAACATTGTCTTTTTCATAAATGGTGCAAGCATAACCCAGTGGAATTAAATCCCTCGCAACTGCCAATGAGGCTGGTCCAGCTCCTAACAAGGCTATCTTTTTACCATTTAATTTTTTTGGCGCAGAAGGTATAAGATGATCTATGTCATCTTTATAATCGGCAGCAACCCTCTTTAATCTACAAATTGCCACAGGTTCATCTTCTACTCTAACCCTCCTACAAGCTGGCTCACAGGGTCTGTCACATGTTCGGCCCAATATTCCCGGAAAAACATTTGATTCCCAATTAAGCATGTAAGCATCGGTGTATCTTTCTGCTGCAATTAAACGAATATATTCTGGAACTGGCGTATGAGCCGGACAAGCCCATTGGCAATCGACAACTTTGTGAAAATATTCAGGATTAGATATATCTGTCGGCTTCATTGGTTAGTCTCTCTAACCCCATTCCACAAAAAAATAATTCGAATCAAATTACTTTTCATTAATAAAACTAATAAGATTCACTGTGCTTCTAGTCAATCAAATAACAAAAAATTGGGGCAGAAAAATGACAGTAAAATTTATCCTAACACTCTGGCAGTTTCAGACTCGTACGCCTTCATGTCAAAATAATCACGCCAATTTGATATGAGGCCATCCTCAAACTCCATTACACCCATAACGAGAATATCCATCCATTGGCCATTAATTTCAAACCTATCGGTCCTTTCTGTAAGAACAACTCCTTCATCATTCTCAGCAATTTGGTGTATGATCCATTCAATATTGGTAGTCATTTGAACAAAAGGTTCTAGATAAGCCCTTATATCTTCCCTGCCCTTAATGGGGTCCATTGGTATATTATGATAGAAGCAATCGGGAGAGATGGTCTCAACTATCCCTTCTATATCTCTATTATTCCAAGAATTTATAAATCCTATTACTTTGTTTTTATTGCTCATTATTTACTCCAAAGATGTTTTTATGCTCATTTCTTAAAGATTTCTTCTGAACCTTTCCCATAGCGTTTCTTGGCAAATTTTTCGTCCAAATAAATTTGCGAGGACATTTATAATTTGCCAGGGATTTTAACAATATTTCACTTATTGTGTCATCTGGAATCGTCTTAATTCCTTTATCACTAACCAAGATTGCAACCACGGCTTCACCAAGATCACTTTCCGGGCATCCTATCACTGCACTTTCTTTTATTCCTTCAATTTCATCAATTACAAACTCTATCTCTTTCGGATATATATTATATCCACCCGATATAATCATATCGCTTGACCGGCCAAAAAGAGTTAATCGTCCATCATCGTCTATTTTACCAATATCTCCAGTTATAAAAAAACCATCCTCTGTAAATTCATCTTTTGTCTTTTCCTCCATGCCCCAATACCCTTTAAATACATTGGGGCCTTTAACTTCAATAATTCCTGATTCTTTATTCTCCCTTATCTTAACATCGGGTAATGAATATCCGACAGTCCCTTCTATTCTTTTTCCGCTTAAAGGATTTGACGTAATCATGCCTGTTTCTGACATTCCATAGCGTTCTAATATTCTATGTTTTGTTCTTTCATAGAATTCTAAAAAAACCTTATCTGTTAAAGGAGCAGATCCTGAAATAAATACTCTCATATTTTTACACACTTCTTTATCAAATTGATCATTTGACAAGAGACGAGAGTAAAAAGTAGGGACACCCATCATAACAGTCGAAAATTTTAAATAATTAATAATTTCACTTGGAGAGAATTTTTCAAAGAAAAATATCTTGCATCCACTCAAAAAAGCGCAGTGCATAGCCACAAAAAGCCCATGAACGTGATAAACTGGTAGGGCGTGCAATAAAACATCTTTATAAGTAAATCCCCAAAGATTATTTAGACTAATAGCATTCGAAGATAGATTTTTATGAGAAATTATTGCACCCTTTGAAAGTCCTGTTGTTCCTGATGTAAAGATTATTGATGCAATATCATCCTCTTCTAAATCAACAATATGTGGGTTATTATCTGTATCAATTATTTGTCTGATTAAATTATCTTCAGAACTATTGCCCATAGATATACTTTTTGTCTCTTTGAGATTTAATAAAAGAGCTTCATGTTCTGTATATTTATCTGGACTCAATATCAATAGGTCTGGTTCTGTGTTTTTAATAAAATAACTTACCTCATTTGAGGTATAGGCAGTATTCAAAGGAATATAAATTATTCCTGACTTCAGACATGCTAGATATAAGGCAATTGAAAATACAGATTTTTCAAGCTGGGCCATTACCTTGCTACCCTTCAAAATACCCAAGGAATAAAGAAAAGAACTAAAGCGACCAGCAAGATCATTTAGTTTTTGATAAGACCATTGTCTACCAGATGTTTCTTCAATACAGATTTGATTTTTATGTATTAAAAATTTTTCATTCAATGTGTGATAAAAATTTTTATTCACTTCACTTACTCGACTACAGCTATTTCTCGATAGGGATGACCAAACCCTCACCTCTAGGATCTGTGCCCCCGATAAATCCTTTGTTCTTCTTCTTGACAATTTGTAAGCCGCTAACCTTTGGGATAACGACTACCTTATGGCCTTTTTTTTCTAAAAATTGTTTATATCTAACAATGTCCGTACCTCTTTCTAATTCTGTATTTTCACCTTTCCGCATAAAATGAGGCAATGAAACCGTATCCTGTGGAGATAGATCCCAATCTATCATTGCCATTACTGATTTTGTAACATATCCAATTATGCTGTTACCACCAGGAGAACCCGTAAGAGCATAAATCTCACCTTCGGGATTGAAAATGATCGTCGGTGTCATTGAAGATCTTGGTCTTTTATTAGCTTCAACTCTATTTGCTACGAAGAGTCCATTCTTCTTTGGAATAAGTGAAAAATCAGTTAACTCATTATTTAACATAAACCCACCAGCCATAAGATGGCTGCCAAAAGGCCCCTCTATCGTAGATGTTAAAGATATTGAGTTACCGAAATTATCAACAATAACAAGATGGCTTGTAGAAGGTCTAGAGATATCAACGTTTTTAGAAAATTTTGTGTATCCCTTCGGCTTTCCTGGTTTACGATCCCTTAAGGAAGTTTCTTTCTTTATAAGTTTTGATCTACCCAAAATATAATCTTCATTTAACATACCATTTACTGGGATATCAACAAAATCAGGATCAGCAATATAATAATCCCTATCGGCATAAGCAAGACTTCCCGCCTCAGAAAAAAGATGTATAAAATTTGCAGAGTTCGGATGTTCAGATTCAATATCAAAACGTTCAAGCATTTTTAACATCATTAACATTGTAATGCCCCCCGAAGTAGGTGGAGGCATACTGCAAACTTTATATTCTCTATAAAGACCACAAATAGGATCTCTCCAAACAGCAGTATAATTTGCCAAATCTTCAAGAGTAATTAACCCAGGACTAAAGGGAGAATTGTTAACTGCATTTATTATAAGATTTGCAGTTTTACCCGAGTAGAATTCCTCTGGACCAAATTTAGCGATCCTTTTTAAGGTCTTAGCATATTTTGTATTAGTTAAAATTGTTCCAATGGGAAGAGGGGTCAATTCTCCATTTCTGTTGTCTTTATAAAAATACGAAGATGCTGGTTCAATTTTTTTTAGATCCGGAAGAAAAGAAAGAGTTCTGTAAAGGGAAGGAGATAATTCAAAACCTTCCTCTGCAAGTCGTATGGGATATTCAAGTAAAAAGGCCCATTCTAATTTTCCAAATTTCTTATGAGCTTGTTCCAAAAAACGCATCATTCCCGGGACTCCTACAGAAATTCCTCCAACAACTGCATCAGGGTAAAATTTCCTAGGTCGTCCATCTTTGTTTAAGAATAACTGCGGAGAAGCAGATGCAGGGGCTTTTTCTCTACCATCAAGCGCATATAATTTCCCTGAGCTTTGATCCCAATAAAGCATAAAGGCTCCACCCCCTATTCCCGTTGACTGGGGTTGAGTCAAAGTTAAAACAAACTGGGCAGTAATTGCCGCATCCACTGCGCTGCCTCCATTCCTTAATATTTCAGCAGCAGCTTTCGAGGCATAGGGGTTCGATGTTACAACTATCGACTTCGAATGATCAGAAGCTTCCACAAAATTAGTTAGAAACGACAGAATTAAAAATATTGTTATTAAAAAATTTTTCATGGGTTTATCATTTTAAACAATAAATCATATACAATTATACAAGCTTTGTTTAGTTTCCTGTTATGTTTTATCGTGGTCCAAAGAATTTAATTACTGATGTGGATAACATTCTAGTTGGTAATGCGGAGGATAATGTTGTTGGAACAGGTACAACTGTTCTAATAACACCCGAAAACAGTATTGCTTCTGCAGACATTAGAGGTGGAGCACCAGGAACAAGAGGTGTTGGCGCTTTAAATCCCTACAACCTAGTAGATACTGTTGATGCAATAGTCTTATCAGGAGGCTCTACATGGGGCTTGGAAGCTGCCAGCTCTTCAGCTAATTCACTAGGAAAAGATGGAAAAGGCTTCAGATCTTCCCCGGATATTAAAAATGTGCCAATGGTACCCGCAGCCATATTATTTGATCTTAATAATGGCGGTAATAAAGATTGGGGTGACGAATCTCCCTATCTAAGCTTGGGGATCGAAGCCACTGAAAGTGCTTCGACAGATTTCAATCTTGGAAATGCTGGCGCAGGATATGGCGCAAAAGCAGGTTCCCTAAAAGGAGGTTTGGGGAGTTCAAGTTTTGTATCAGATAATGGCCTTCAGGTTGGAGGGCTGTTTGCCGTTAATAGCTATGGTTCGGTAGTAAACTCCCAAACGGGTCAATTTTGGGCTGCAACAGATGAAATTGATGAGGAATTTGGTAATAAAGGGGTACCTTCAAGCCTGCCAGACGATATACTATCTGGAAGCTCGACAAGTGGGATATTAGCTAATAACAATACCACTATCGGTATAATTGCAACAAATGCGAGGCTTTCACCTAAAGAGGCTAAAAGAATTGCGATAATGGCTCATACTGGAATGTCAAGGGCTATTCGCCCTATTCATACACCTGTGGATGGAGATATCATCTTTGTTGTAAGCACAAACAGCTATATAAAAGAAATAACGTTCAAGGATATAAATATTATTGGAGAATTAGGTGCAAGAGTGTGTTCACGTTCTATTTCAAGAGCTATATATGAAGCTGATAGCTTGTTTGATATAATTTCTTGGAAAGAAAGATATAGCTAATTTTTAAATATTCATAATTGCCCTATAATAAAATTTGAGCGCCGGTAGCTCAGCTGGATAGAGCACCAGACTACGAATCTGGGGGTCGGGAGTTCGAATCTTCCCCGGCGCGCCATTGGAGTTTTAATGTTAGATTTCTTTATAATAATATTATTATTGCTTTTAATCCTGTTGGGAGCATTAAACTTATATCTATCAAAAAAAAATAGTTCTAAGCATGAATATGAAGAAGTTTTAGAAAAACAGGAAAACTCCCTTATAAATCTCAATAATGATATACAAAGCTTTAAGGAGCCGTTAAGCAGATTAAGAAATTTTTTATCCGGAGGTACTCAAGCGGGTTCGTTTGGAGAATGGAACCTTGAATCAATAATTAAAGACATCTTCTCAGAGAATCAGTACGAAAAAAATATCGAAATTATCCCCAACTCTGGGCTGAGAGTCGAATTCGCTATCAGACTACAGGATGATTTGCTAATGCCAATAGATGCTAAATTTCCTTCAGGTCTTTATGACACTTACTTGGAAGCAACGGAAAGCATGAATGTAGAGCGGGTAAAAAAATGCAAACAGCAAATAGAGAGACATATTAAAAATGAGGCAAAGTCAATTTCCGAAAAATATACGCAAGAGGGAATAACCACAGATCACGCAATAATGTACTTGCCTAGCGAGAGCCTTTTTCAGCTCATAATGTCCTTAAATATTAAGGAAGAAATTTTTAGGGATTTTAAAATTCTTATGTTGGGTCCAAATTCTCTTGCTGCATACATCATAAGCATTCATATGGGATTCAGAACCTTAGCATTGAATGAAAGAACAACTGAGATAATTAAAGAGTTTGGACAACTAAAAAAAGAGTTTGAAAAATTTAGCAATTCCACAGATGAGTTAAGAAAAAAAGCTGACTCTATGATAAAGACTATAGACACGCATGAGATAAGGGAAAAACAGATGTCTAGATCAATAGAGAGAATGGAAAGATTAGATGAAGATAATGATTAATATATGTTTTGAGCAATTTGACTTAACCTATTCTTAGTCTTATAAAACTCCACTATAATTACCTAATAGGAGAAAATCATGAAAAGGACATTCCAACCTAGCAATCTGGTTAGAAAAAGACGTCATGGTTTTAGATCGAGACAAATGACAGTTGGTGGTCGTCGAATTTTAGCTAACCGAAGAGCTAAAGGACGTAAGTCATTATCTGCATAAATTAATTATGTCATCATTAATAAAACAAAAGAATTCTTTGAATAAGCTGCAAAGAATAGAGAGAGTTGTTAAGCGTTCGGATTTTATAAGAGCTTCAAAAACAAAACCCATTATATCTCGGGGTATAATCTTACAAATCTTTAAAAGGGATAATGAGGGAAGCCCGAGATATGGCATTACAATAACCAAAAAGATTGGGAATGCTATAATAAGGAATAGAATCAAAAGAAGATTACGTCATGCAATAAAACAATTACTTCCAAAATACGGAAAAAGTGGCTACGACTATATCCTAATTGCAACAAACGAAATTCACAATTTAACCTGGAAGGATATCTTGGAAGAAATTGTAAATGCTATAGAGGGAATTTCAAAATGAATGATGCTCCAAGATATTTATTTGCCATGGCACTTGCCATGGCAGTTCTGTTTGGTTGGCAAATCATTTTCCCACCGAAAAGTTCAAATAATGTAGAAGTATCTTCAGCGTTAGATGAAAACGTTTCTATTCAGAATTACCAAAAAGAGGAAGTTACACCCAATACTTTTATCGAATGCTATGGAAATAGGGTTCCAATAAATTCTGATAGAGTTGCAGGATCTATAAATTTATGTGGGGCAAAAATAGATGAGATATATCTAAAAAAATTTAGAACCTCTACAAAGGATAATTCTGATTTCGTTAAATTTTTCCAATCTAATCAAGATGAAAACCCCTATTGGGCAGAAAGTGGATGGATTGCGCCAAGAGGTGCTGAATTTAATCTGCCAGACTCAAACACTCTTTGGTCTGTTGAATCGGGTCAAATCCTGACACAATATGACTCTGTAACGCTCGTTTGGGATAATGGAATGGGCTTAATTTTTAGACAAATAATATCGCTTGATGAAAATTACCTTTTTTCAATAAATCAGGAGATAACTAATAATTCTGTAAGCTCCATAACTCTTTTCCCCTACCAGCAATTGTCCAGAAAAAACATACCGCAAGGACAAACACTAGGCTTATTACATGAAGGTCCAACCGGTTGGTTTGATGATAAACTAGAAGAAGTTGATTACGATGATATTGAAGATGAAGTTTATAGAAAAGAATTTGTTAGCGGGTGGTTAGGTTTAAGAGATAAATACTGGGCCTCCGCATTAAGCTCAAATGACTCTGACAGAAAGCAAGCCAACTTCAAAGTTTCTAAATCAGGAGATGAAGATTATTATCGAGTAGGATTCACTGGTGATGCCATTACAACCAGTCCCGGAGGGAAATTAGCATCTAATGGTATGGTCTTCATTGGCGCTAAGGAAGTAAATATTATAGAAAAATATGCGGAGGATAAAATCCTTCCAAGATTTGATTTAATCATAGATTGGGGATGGTTTTATTTTTTAGCAAAGCCTCTTTTTTATGTTCTAGATTTTCTCTATTCCTATTCGGGAAATTTTGGTGTCGCTATCCTTCTTTTAACAGTTTTGATTAAAACAGTCTTCTTTCCAGTAGTGAATCGAAGTTATGTTCAGATGGCAAAAATGAGAAAGGTACAGCCTGAAATAACCAAGTTAAAAGAAGTTTATGGGGATGATAGGCAAAGGATGGCTCAAGAAATGCAATCCCTCTATAAGAAAGAAGAACTTAAGCCTTTATCAGGATGCTTACCTGTTTTAATTCAAATACCAGTATTTTTTGCACTTTATAATGTTCTTCTCGTCACTATAGAAATGAGACATGCCCCATTTTTTGGGTGGATAAGGGATTTATCTGCCCCCGACCCTATTTCTCTATTCAATGGGTTTGGCTTGATTAACTGGGAACCACCACAATTTTTTATGATTGGTATATTTCATTTACTTTTTGGATTAACTTTTTTCTTACAAACTAAACTTAATCCCACGCCTACAGACCCAATACAAAAAACTTTGTTTACTTGGATGCCTATTTTTATGATTTTTATAGCGGCAAACTTTCCTGTAGGTCTTGTTATATATTGGGCTTGGAATGGAATCTTATCGATACTTCAACAAATGTACATAATGATACGCCAAGGAACCGAAATTGCCCTTTTTGCAAATATCAATAAAAATAGTGATAAAAATGAGTAAATATGATGAAAACTCAAAAAATAAAAGTAATAGGAGATAATCCTGGGGAATGGCTTTTTAATCAAAATATTAATTTTGAATTAGGCGTAACATCAGTAGAAAAATTACCTGAGAATGAAATACCTGAAATTGCTTTTTTTGGAAGGTCAAATGTGGGTAAATCTAGCCTGTTAAATGCAATTACAAAAAAGTCTAAACTGGCTTACACGTCAAAAAATCCTGGTAGAACACAAGAGTTAAATTATTTTTCTATATCCAACGATGGAACTATCTTGAACATAGTCGATATGCCAGGATATGGCTTCGCTAAAGCATCGAAGGATAAGATTAGAAAATGGAGTAATTTATCTAAATATTATTTAAAAAACAGAAAAAACCTAAGGAGAGTTTTTTTACTAGTCGATTCTCGAAGAAATATTAAACCAGTAGATGAAGAAATTATGAATGTTATGGATAAATTTGCGGTTTCATATCAAATCGTTTTGACTAAAATTGATAAAACCAAAGATGTTGATAATCAAATCAAAATAGTATTAAACAAAGTGAAAAAAAGAAAGGCAATAAATCCTAATGTCATAGCCACCTCATCAAAGGAGAAACTGGGGATAGAAGATGTTAAGTCTCAAATTGCTTCACTAATAGAATAAACCGAATGTAAGAAGAGTAACTTATGGAAAAGACAAAAACAAATCCGACTAAAGCAAGTGAATGGTTAAATAATGCTGACATACTTACCGAAGCGCTTCCTTTCATGCAAAAATATGCGGGTTTAACAATTGTTATAAAGTATGGTGGTAACGCAATGTCAGAATCATCGTCTATTCAATCCTTTTGTGAGGATGTTGCTTTACTGAAACAAAGCGGCTTACATCCTGTTATAGTTCATGGTGGAGGTCCTCAAATCGGACTAATGCTTGAAAAAATGGGCATTGAAACAAGATTTGAGGGAGGTATGAGGATAACAGATAAAAAAACCCTCGAAGTTGTCGAATTGGTGTTATGCAATAAAGTTAATAAAGAAATAGTTACCAAAATAAATAAAGCTGGTGGAAAAGCAGTCGGGATTTCAGGTAAAGATTCATCAATAATAACTGCTAAAAAATATAAATGGGAAAATGAAGAAAGTGATTCCAAAGAAACAAAAACTATTGATCTTGGTTTTGTCGGTATTCCAATATCTATAAACAGTGAAATGATAAATGATCTAATTAAAAATGATTTTGTTCCTGTTATTGCCCCACTGGGAATTAGCGAGGAAGGTATTACCTACAATATAAATGCCGATACCGCCGCAGGAGCTATTGCGGAATCACTCAAAGCAAAAAGACTACTGATATTAACAGACGTTCAAGGAGTCTTAAATTCAGAAAATAATTTGATAGAAGAAATAGAAAAAAAGGAAGTAGAGTCTATGATAAATGTGGGTGTTGTTTCCGGTGGAATGATACCAAAACTAAACACATGCATTCATGCCCTTGAAAAAGGTGTAGGAGCCACAGTTATTGTTGATGGACGAAATAAACATGCAGTTTTACTTGAATTATTTACTGAACATGGAGCAGGAACGCTTATTAGATAATTTATGCTATGGACCTTTCTAATATAAAAACTTGGGTTTTTGATTTGGACAATACCATTTACTCTCCTCAAAAAGATATCTTCGGACAAATTGATAAGAGAATGACTAAGTTTATAACCACCAAGTTAAAAGTTAATGAAGATGATGCTTTTAAAATCCAAAAGAAATATTTCATAAAATATGGCACTACATTAGCCGGCCTAATGAAGGAAGATAAAATTAAACCAAAGGATTTTCTTGATTTTGTACACGATGTTGATCTCAGTTGCTTATCAGCAGACACTGAATTGTCATCTGCAATAAAACAACTTGAGGGAAAGAAAATAATTTTTACTAATGGATCTAAGACTCATGCGAAAAAAGTTATCTCAAGATTAGAACTCAATAATATTTTTGATGAAATTTTTGATATTGAAGACAGCAAATTTATCCCTAAGCCCCAAATTCAAGCATACCTAAATTTTTTAAAAAAATTTAAGATAGATCCAAAAAAAACAATAATGTTTGAAGATATGTCGAGAAACTTAGTTCCTGCTAAAAAACTTGGCATGATAACTGTTTTGATAAAGAGAGAAATGCCAATGAAAGAGAAAAAGTATCATTTTAAGGAATTTGAAGATTTGTGGAAAAATAACAATGAAGCAGATTATATTGTTGATGACCTAGTAAAATTTTTCAATAAATATTATAAGGATAGCAAAAAATAAAAATGAATTGGTAATGGAAATAGAAATTAATAATATAATTGAGGAAGCGTTCGATAATATTAATAGTGTAAATTCTCAATCTGACGCAATGATTGTTGACGCAATCAATGAAGTCATAGGAGAATTAGACACGGGATCAATAAGGGTCGCAAACAAAAACGGTGAAGATTGGATTGTCAACGAAACCGTTAAGAAAGCAATTCTATTATACTTTCGTGTGAAGGATATGAATCTAATATCTGGATCTCCAGGAAATTCAAATTGGTGGGATAAGATTGATTCTAAATTTCTTAACTGGAAAGAAGAAGAATTTCAAGAATCAGGGTTTAGAGCTGTTCCAGGTTCTATTGTTAGATTCGGTTCATTTATTGGAAAAGGGTGTGTATTAATGCCAAGTTTTGTAAATATTGGGGCTTACGTAGATAACTCGACTATGGTTGATACATGGGCCACAATAGGTTCATGTGCGCAAATCGGGAAAAACTGTCACATTTCGGGCGGAGCAGGAATTGGCGGAGTCTTAGAACCGCTTCAAGCTAAACCAGTTATAATTGAGGATAATTGTTTTATTGGAGCCCGTTCTGAAGTAGCTGAGGGTGTAATAGTAAGAGAAGGATCAGTAATCTCTATGGGTGTATTTATTGCCTCATCCACACCTATCTATGATAGGGAGAAAGATGAGACTATTTATGGCGAGGTCCCTCCATATTCCGTTATAGTTCCAGGATCAATGCCTTCAAAAAATAGGGATTCTGCAGCCTCATTAAGTTGTGCAGTTATAGTAAAAACGGTTGATGAGAAGACAAGATCAAAGACCTCCATTAATGAGTTACTAAGGGATTAGTATGTTATACGACCCAATAACACTGACTGAGGCATTAATTAAATGTCGCTCAGTAACGCCAAAAAATGATGGGGCAATTGAATTAGTATCTCAATGGTTAGAGGAATTAAACTTCGAATGCAAAATCCTAGAATTTGAGGGAGAAGATTCTTCTGTAGTAAAAAATCTTTGGGGACAATTAGGCTCACAAGGGCCTACCCTCTGTTTTGCAGGTCATACAGATGTTGTGCCCGCAGGAGACGAGTCTGTTTGGGAATTTGATCCCTTCGAAGGGAAAAATACTGGGGAAAGGATTTTCGGTCGCGGAGCAGTAGATATGAAAGGATCCATCGCATCTTTTATCTCAGCAACAAGCCGCTTCTTGGAAAAAAATAGTAATTTTAAAGGATCTTTAGCCTTCATTATAACTGGAGATGAAGAGGGCTCTGCAATTAACGGTACTAAGAAAATTCTTGCCTGGATGAAAGATAACAGTCTTGGTTTTGATGACTGCTTAGTTGGGGAACCGACCAATCCAAATAAATTGGGAGAAATGATAAAAATTGGAAGAAGGGGAAGTGTAAATGTAAATTTAACAGTAGAAGGTACTGAAGGACACGTGGCTTACCCTCATTTAGCAGACAATCCTATTCCAAAACTTTTAGTATTGTTACAGGCACTAACAAGTAAACCTCTTGATCAAGGAAACGAAGATTTCCCTGCTTCGAACCTTGAAATCACTTCAATCGATTCAAATAATAGTACAACCAATGTTATACCGCCTTATATACAGACGAAATTAAATATACGTTATAACGACATATATACTAAAAATACCATTGAAAAGGAGTTGGAGAAAAGGTTGGACTCCTTGGAAATTGAATACCAAATAGAGTATGAACACTCAGGAGATTCATTCATTACAAAACATGGAGATTTTGTGAATGATTTATCTAAAATAGTGGAGAAACATTGTAAAATTAAACCGGAATTGTCAACAACGGGCGGTACTTCCGATGCAAGATTTATTAAGGATTATGGAAGAGTTGTTGAATTTGGGTTAGTGGGCGCCTCAATGCACAAAATAAATGAGAATTCACTTGTGAGTGATATAGAAAAATTAACAAATATCTATTTGGATGTAATCAATAAATATTTTGATCAATAAAGTACTTTTAAGAAATATAATCCCTCAGCGGGGGCTAGTGGTGCGCACATCTTTCTGTCTCTCGCATCTAATATATTTTTAATTTCTATAGGTTTCCATTTTTTTTCTCCTACCAATTTTAATGAACCGACAATTGATCTAACTTGATTATGTAAAAAAGATTGAGCTGTTAATTTAAAAGAAATCATATCGCTTTTCCGTTTTATTTGGATATCATCAAGAGTTTTAACAGGAGATTTTGCCTGACAATGAGTCGACCTAAAGGTTGTAAAATCATGTTTGCCTATAAGATAGTCTTTGGCTTTATCCATTAAATCGACTTCTAAGTCCTTTCCAACCCTCCAATATCGACCTCTATCGATAGTTAAAGGTTGTCTCCGATTAATTATTCTATATTCATAATGTCTGAGTTTAGCAGAAAAACGAGCATGAAAGTTTTCATCAGCTCGCTCCGCTTTTATAATTGAGATAGCTTTGGGCCTTAGATAATTATTTAATGCGTCTCGAACTTCATCGGATACTGATTCTTTTTTTAAATCAAAATGTACAACTTGACCTAAGGCATGAACACCTGAATCGGTTCTTCCTGCCGAAAAGGTTTTAATGTCTTCCTTAGAATAATTTTTAATTGCCTTTTCTAAATTATCCTGAACGCCAGAACCATCTTTTTGGCTTTGCCAACCGTTAAATTGGCTTCCCTCATATTCTATTATAATCTTCCAACGTTGCATCTAGTCAAACATCTTGCTGCCAACTTTAATTTCGTAACCTTTGAGAAATTCTTCTATTGGCATCACTTTCTTTCCTTCCGGTTGAATCTCGATAATCCGGAGTGATTTCTTTCCACAACCTATTACTAGTTTATCTAAGACTATGCCTTCGTTTCCTTCGGTCTCCTCAACTGTGGCTTTGAGGATTTTTAATCTTTTACCGTCCTTGGTAAGGGTCCAAGCGCCAGGTACAGGGCTCATCGCATTGATCAGAGATTTTAATGATTCAGCATCGTGTTTCCAATTAATTTTCGCTTCACTTTTTTGAATCTTGTCTGCATAAACTGCTCCATTTCCTGATTGCTCTTTAGGTTTAATTTTTCCAGTCGTATATTCTTCCAACACTTGTAAAATTGATTCCGATGCCATGTTAGAGAGTCGATCATGAACTAAACCATAATCATCGTTAGTTCTAATCTTCGTTTTCATTATTTTAAGGACCGGACCGGAGTCTAAACCTTCCTCCATTAGCATATAAGAAATGCCGGTTTCTTCATCTCCCTCCATAATTGCACGTTGTATGGGTGCAGCTCCCCTCCATCTAGGTAAAATAGAAGCATGAATGTTTAAACAACCATATTTTGGCAATGATAGGATTTCGGATGGTAGTATAAAGCCATAAGCCACAACAATAATTATATCTAAATCACAAGCTTGCAAAAAAATAAATTCGCTATCATCAGAAATAACCTTTGGTGTACGAATATTAATTCTACGATCATTAGCAACTTTATGTATATGTGAAAACTGTTTCTTTAAACCTCTACCTGAAGGTTTTGCGGGTTGTGTATAAATACACTTTAAATTATGTGGGCTTTCTATGAGCGTAGTGAGAGTTGGAATGGAAAATGCAGGAGTTCCCATAAAAACAATATTTAGACAATTACTAACTTTTTTTATCATTATGATATTTTGCTAAACGATCTTCTTTTACAGGATTTTTCTGGAATTTTATTGATTTTTTAATAGATCTATCTTTTTTTAATCGCGAAAGGTGATCAACAAAGACAATGCCCTCTAAATGATCCATCTCATGCTGGATTACTGTAGCCATTAAGCCAGAGTATTTTTTTTCACATTCTTTTCCTTCTCTATTCAAATACTTCACGGTACATTTATCTGGTCTCTCAATCTCTTCCCAAACACCGGGCACAGAAAGACAACCTTCCTCAAATGAGGCAATTGTTTTCGATGGCTTCATTATTTCTGGATTAATAAAACAATGAGGATCGTTCCTTTCTTCGGAGATATCAATAACTATCATTCTCTTGGGAATGCCTATTTGGATTGCTGCCAAACCAATGCCTGGGGCTGCGTACATTGTTTCAAGCATATCACCCAATGTAGAACGAATTTTCTTATCAACTATCTCAACTGAGGATGAAGTTTTTTTTAAAATTGAGTTTGGAACAGTTATAATTTCTTTTATAGCCATATTTCTTGATAAACTGAGTAATAAAAGATCGCAAGTAAGATTATATAGAATTTATTGCTAAAAGGGTTGCCTAGATTCTAAAGCCTCCATGAGTGTCCCATCATCCATATAATCTAACTCGCCTCCAACTGGAACACCTCTTGCTAGTCTAGATATCTTAACATTACAATCGGAGAGTTGATCGGTTATATAATAAGCGGTTGTCTGTCCATCAATAGTGGCATTCATTGCCAATACAACTTCTTCGGTAGAGGCTTTATTGGCTCTTTCAATTAGTTGATTTATTCCTAGGTCGTCTGGTCCCACCCCATCAATCGCCGAAAGAGATCCGCCAAGAACGTGGTATAACCCCTTATGAACAGCAGCTCTCTCTAGAGCCCAAAGATCACCAACTTCTTCTATAACTACTATAATTGATTGGTCTCTTCTGTTATCTTCACACAAATTACACGGTGAAACAGTATCAATGTTGCCACAAATTTCGCATTTCTTTATTTGATCAGCGGTTTCAACAAGGGCTTTAGCAAGTGGTATCATAAGTGAATCAGGTTTCTTTAGAAGATTTAGAGCTATCCTTCTAGCAGATCTTGGTCCAATACCAGGCAATCTTGCTAAAAGCTCTATTAAACTATCTATCTTACTCGGTTTCATTACTTTCGTTCTTAGAATCTTCTCTATTGTTAAAGGATTTTACTTCTGTCTCAGGAAAATGTTCCATAATTTTTCTTACGTTGGGATCACTGTTAATTTTACTCATAATTTTATCATCACGAATATCTTTTTCTTCTTCTATACTTTTGGGGGGAGATTTAGTGTCAAAATTTTTTTTTTCTGATATCTCATCATCAAGGGACTTTATTATTTCATCCGGCGTTGGAAGATTTGATATATAAGCCATTCTAATGACTACCATCTCAAGGGCGGATGTAGGTTTAAAAGAATTTTTTACCTCCTGATCTGCTTTTAAAATCATCTGCCATAATCTTGTAAGCCTCTTAACGTCTATCTTTTCCTTCAGTTCTTTTATTCTTGCCATATTCTCAGGACCCAAAAATAAATTATCTTTGTCATCGTTGGTTACCTTTAATCTAGTCATTTCATGAATAATTTCTCCAAGGCTTAAGATAATGATCGACGGTTCCGCGCCAAGCTCAATCTGATCCTTTATTTCCCACAAAGCTTTGCCAATTTCACCGGTAGAAATAAAATTATATAAATCAATTATTCTTGCATGATCTGATAAACCCAGCATATCCCTAACAGAATGCACATCAAAATTTTCATTACCTTCAGATAGAGTTATTGCCTGATCTAGCAATGAAAGCCCGTCCCTTGCAGAACCCTCTGCTGCCCTTCCTATTAATTTTAGAGATCCTTCATTAATTTTAGCACCTTCATTCTCAGTTACTTTTGATAATAACTTCAGCATTAACTCCTCATCTAATTGACGGAGGTCAAATCTTTGACATCTAGAAAGGATTGTAAGTGGAACTTTATGAACTTCTGTGGTCGCAAAAATAAACTTTACGTGCTCAGGAGGCTCCTCCAGTGTTTTTAGTAAACCATTAAAAGCAGATTTGGATAACATGTGAACTTCATCAATAATATAAATTTTGTATCTTGCTGACGCAGTTGAATAATTAATAGAATCTAATATTTCTCGTATATCTGCTATGCCTGTTCTCGAAGCAGCGTCCATTTCCATTACATCAATATGCCTGGATTCCATTATCTCTTGGCAATGATCACCAGATTCAGAAAAATCTATTGTTGGTTCATCAACTTTCGAAGATTTATAATTAAGCGATCTAGCCAGTAATCTTGCGGTTGTAGTCTTACCCACTCCCCTTACACCTGTTAACATAAATGCATGTGCAATTCTTCCAGAAGAAAACGCATTTCTTAAAATTTGGACCATTGTTTCTTGTCCAAGCAAATCCTCAAATTTTTGTGGCCTATATTTTCTAGCTAAAACTTTGTATTGACCTCCTTTAGCTTTTAGCTCATCGGGCCGAAGACTTTCAGGATTTTTTTTGGAACTTTTTTCTGAACCTAAAAAAGTATTCTGATTATCATCCTCTACTGTGGGAGAAAAAACCTTCTCCTCATTGATATCTTCATTTGATTGATTCAAAATGACCTCGTATAAATAAAATATTAAATATATATTGAAGCTTTAATCAATCCTAAAGTGTTATTTAATTTATAAATATTGATTAAATTGAATGAATTTTAACCTAAATAGTCTAGGAGCTATAGTGAAAGTTTACCCAAATGTCTTTTCTAATAACCCACTCGACAGAGTTTCAGACTTGCGCTCTGACCCACAATGGGTTTCAGACACTATGTTAAAAGATCACGCAATTGTAACTCCCTTTTGGAGAGGGAAGCCTTTTGTATCGAAAATTAAAAATCTTACATCAGGACATAGTGATGTTAATCAAGCAAGTCCAGCTTGGTTTCCCTTTGATTTTTTCAAAAAAAGAGTTTTAGAGCAATGCGAAATCATTTTCTTGGGCTTACTTAATGAACCAAAAGATATGGCTTTTTTTTCAATAGACATTTCGGAAATTTCAAATCCTGAAGAAGAATTGGGACTGAAAGACTTAGGTAGTTTCGAAGATTTGATGTTATTGGCGCCACAAGCTATTGACGCGGGCGAACTCGCTATGTTGGGACAAGCTAAAGGCATATTTGAATGGAATAACAGTCACAAATTTTGTTCCAAATGTGGAGAAAAAAGCGAAATGCATGAAGCAGGTTACAAAAGAATTTGTAACAATTGTAGCACGGAACATTTTCCCAGAACTGATCCCGTAGTCATTATGTTAGCAAAATTTGAAAATACTGCTTTCTTAGGGAGACAAAAAAGATTTCCACCGGGAATGTATTCTGCTCTTGCAGGTTTTATTGAACATGGTGAATCAATAGAAGAAGCTGTTGCAAGGGAGCTAAAAGAAGAAGCCGGTATAAAAATCTTAGACGCAAAATACCATTCTAGTCAGCCCTGGCCTTTTCCTAATTCCCTGATGATAGGATGTATAGCTGATGCGGAATCTAATCAATTTAAACT
>JAYYUG010000035.1:0-16548 GCA_036344135.1 Pseudomonadota bacterium
TTATCAGTGAAGATAGCTCCTGAGGGATTTGAAGAATGATCGCTATAAGCGCTTTCTAAGTTTACGCGTTGCATTATCCTCAAGCCTTCATCGTCTATATTAGCTGCTCTAGGTAGAGGAAAAATGCTAATATCCTTGTCTATCCCCAGAACTTTTATCCCAGCTTGATTTAATAATAATGTGAGTAAAGTGCCAACAGGGCCTAAACCGACAACAATCACATCAAAATGTTTAGTCATCCGGTACTATTTAAACACCTTCTTCGTTTCCAAAGGTTTGTGTGATATCAGGACCCCATTGCATTCCCGTTGCTTCAGCAATATTTGTTGTTCCGGTCTTAACTGTGTTGTCAAAGACGTCACTATCAGTCATATGTTCATATACATGATTATAAGGTGACCTCCAATAATCAAAAACCTGACTACCAAGATAATGTCGACCAATTCCCCACTCGTGCCGGTACCCTTTTTCCTTCAAAATCTCATGCCCCAAAAACACATCATCTATATCTGTAACTTCATAGGAAGCATGGTTTAATCCACTTTTCATTTCTGAGGGAATGTTTGACTGAATTAAAAGACTGTGATGATCAGTAAGGGCATCGCCTAAATCACATCTAGTAAAAAAAGCACCAACAGTATTGGGTGCAATCTCAATGACATCCGATGCTATAAAGCCAAGATATTTGTTATACCAATCAAAAGATTTATTGGGATCTAATACATTTATTCCTATGTGCCCTAATTTCTTTATTGTCGAAGAACGGGGTTTACCAACTCTCTTTGTTTCATTAATCCTTTGATAGTTTTCTTTTCCTACGCCACCTAAGTTACTAGGTTTGGGTGAAAGGGCTTCGTGATCCGGTTCTCTTTCTGCAATTCCAAATACTATTTCAACCAGAATATCATCTGGATCCCTAGCGCTAACTTTAATCCCTCCTCCAGGAGCTTGAATTTCTTGAACCTCAGAAAAAGGGCCAGTTCCACTAATTTTTTTTAAGTCGTTTTCACTCTGTGCGTAAAAAGCAAGACCTATAAAACTTTTCTCCCCTTTTTGAGTAACAGAAATATAATTCTGATTCCCTGATCCACGCATATACAGAATATCGTTTTCTAAGGACACCCTCTTCATTCCAAAATCAATCAAGAAAGTTTCTTGGATGCCTAAATCTGGCACTTGCAAAATAGGATAAGCTACATCTCTTACTTTAATCCCACTCATTTTACCTCACAGTAAGTTAATCTTCGTTCCACATAACTTTAAAGTTAAATTACCTGAAATCCCATACTTTGAAATTATTTCTTCTTTTATATCTTCATCTTTGATTTTTATGTCAATCTCTGACAAATACGTTAATCCTTTATCAGAATCTTTAGAAAATCTAATTTCAAAATCTTCACCCTTGATCACACCGTGTTGATTTTTTTTTGATAATGGTAACTTAAGAAAAGAGCTCCACTTCCGTGATAATTCATCCGGACTAACACAAGACATTTCTGCGCCTATAATTGCGAAACTATCGTTAACTTTACCAGTCATCCAATCAGTTCCAGCCCACTGCCAGTAGGAATATTTATTTTTCCATTTTTCATTACTCATGGAATCAACTGACATAATCACTCCACCAATATCTTTGGGGTGAAAATGTGTGGCAATCACACCATTTTCAAGGTTAGTTGTCCAAACCTGCCTTATATTTAATTCTTCTGCTTTTTCCCTGTAGATTTGGGCGTTTTCACATTGGAAAATTAACATATAACCGCTGTCACCTTTCATCCTGTCCAGATATCTTCCTGCAGTTGTGCCTTCTTCAGTCGGGGAAACGACTTCTAAGAAATCACCTCCTACCTCTATTAGGCCATTAACCAAACCAAAATGCCCAATCCCTGAATCCCTGAAACAAACCTCAGCTTGTAAGAGGTCACAAAACTGATCTAAAGTTTTCTCAATATCGTGAGCTACAAAACAAATTTGACGCAATCTCAATTTTCTTAATCCTTTCAATATCTTGTATAATCTCTAAAAATTCTATCAATTGATTAAAAAAAATCAATCGAGCCTTGATGATATAATTTTCAAAATTAAATCTTTACCATGAGTTTTCCTGTATGCCCTCCAGTGAAGAGCATTTTGAGAGCTCTTGGAAAAGACTCAATCCCATTCTCATAATGTGTTGGCACAACAATCTTTCCTTCTTCGTAAAGAGAAAGAAGTTTCTGAGTTGCTTCTTCAAACTTTTCAGAAAAATGCATCACAGTGAAACCTTCCATCCTTGCATAGTTTTCGGCTAATTTAAGATACTTTTTAGGTCCGATCACATTTTTCATGTCCGAATACTGTGAAATGGCTCCACATATGGCTACTCTAGCACCCGTATTAAGATTGTCCAAAACGGCGTCAAGTATATCACCGCCAACATTATCAAAAAATACATCAACTTTATCCTTTGCTATACTTTCTAGTTCATTCTCTACGTCAGAATTTTTATAATCAATAACGTGGTCCATTTCCAAATCATTCAATAAATAAGAGCATTTATCAGGACCCCCAGCAATAGCAATAACCTTTGCACCCAAAGTTTTTGCCAATTGACAAACTATAATCCCTACACCACCGGCAGCCCCCGAAACTACAACAGTTTCACCTTCTTTAACCTTCCCTACATCTATCAAACCAAAATAGGCGGTGAGACCGGAAGTTAAACCAATTAACCCAATATTTACTTCCGGGTCCAATTGAGGATTATGGATCTTGTTAAAGGCTGCAGCGTGCATAGTTGAATGTGTTTGCGCGCCCAACGGCCCGCTAACAAAATCTCCTTCTTGAAATTTTTTTGATTTACTTATTAAAACCTCCCCAATTCCAAGGGCAGATATTACATTTCCTTCTTGAGCTGAGTCGTGGTAACTGCCCTCATGTAAGGTTGTTCTAATCCAAGCGTCAATAGCTAAGGTATCAACTTTTATTAGTAGTTCATCTTTTTCTGGTGCTTTTGCAAGATCCTCTAAGACTTCAAAATTTTCTTCATCAAAGTCTTTTCCTGGTCTTTTTTTGAGTATTAATTTTTTTGCAGTTGGTAAGTTTGAAATGTTCATTTAGATTTCCCCTAATGATAACTAATTTAATTACTATATCCCTCCATCAAGAACACATTCTTTCTCGACAAGTATCGGTCGCATATCTCGAAATGCATCTGGGGTTCTATGTAAAGGTATTCCAGGGTAAAGATGATGAATGATGTGATATTCCATTCCTTGCGTAAGAATGGTCCCTGTCATTGCCCTCCAACCTCGTGTATCTTTATAGCGACCCTGTTCTTCCATAGGTTTGTGAGGTAACCACGCCAAAGTGATTTGTAAATAGCCTGTTCCAACCATTCGAGGGATCCACCAAACACAAAGAGCAACTAATCCATAACCTGTCCAAGCCAAGGTAATCATTACAACCCAATGAAACCAATAAAGATAAAGGTGCTCATTAATCGTACTTTTGTTAATGTTTTTTTTGTAAAAATCTGCCTGAAGACCGTAACTACCTTTTGGCTGCCTTTGTAATACTCCACACACCCATAAAGCATGTAAGAAGCTTTTAGACTTAACTCCAAAATCGGGATCCTTTTCCGGATGATTGGTATATTTGTGATGAAGCAAATGGGTCTCTTTCAAAAGCTTATAACCTGTCAGTAAGGGAATAACGGAAACATAGCCGACTAGTTCATTTATCCAAAAATGAGATGAACTTCTTTTGATTATATTACCATGTTGTGCTTCGTGAGATGGCAAATATGCCAAACATGCATTTATACAAGCTATTATTAGTACCGCCCATAATGGTAAAACATTCATTATTGCGATTGGCCAGAGTGATAACCATATTAAGAAATTACCTATCCCCCAGACAACATAAATCCAGGTATCATTAAAAAAATAACCATCAGCTATTTCTCTCTCTTTTTTTATTAAAAGTTTTTCCACTTCAGATACCTCACTCATACCCAACTTCCCCTTAAAGAAGCAAAAGTTCCCCAAAAGAAACCAATAATTAATGAAAATGTGAGATTAGTTAAATAAGGGACAGAGAGACTCAATTTGTCCATTATTTCAGTAAGAACGGGCGCTAAAAACAACACACCAAATAGTAACGGTCCAAAACGAATTAAAATCTCTAATATTTTATTCATTGAAAATATATATCAAATTTCCTTACAACTGGTCAAATTGAATAATATCTTAAATTTTTCAGCTATTTAAATATTTATGAGAATAATCAATGGTCAATTAACAAATCTTCTGATAAAAAAATGTCAGCTGTTCCCCGGTAGCTCAGTTGGTAGAGCAAACGGCTGTTAACCGTTCGGTCGCTGGTTCGAGTCCGGCCCGGGGAGCCATTTCATCTCTATTTGCAAGAATCCGTAGATAAAGCTATATTAACATTATGAAGCGCTTAAGGTATCAAGAACAGGATTGCGAGCTAACTCTTCAAGAGGGCTTAGAAGAGTATTTGGATCACATCGGTCCAGACGCTAAACTTACTGGAGATGAAAACAATGAGCTCGATGAAGGATATCGACAATTCCTTCTTGGACATGACTGTCAGCATATTATTTTTGGATTAGCCCTTTCTCTAGAAGAAGAAAGCGTCTTAGATACTTTTGCGATTCAAGGAACATCAGGAATTCCTTGGAAAAAGACATTTCAATATGCTTTTTCGGGTGGAGAACTAACTCAATTATATAAAAAACTATATAAAAATTATGGTATCTCTAGGATTCTCGCAATATCTTTTAGAGCTAGAAAGAAAAAAGTTATGGCTTGGAAAAGAGTTAAGCTTATGACAAAAAAATGGCCCTGGTACTTTCCTCAAGAATATTTTTCTCGAACAATTAAAGATTTAAGAGATGAATACAATATTAAAATACTTAGTGAGGAAGAGCTTTATTTTGAAGACCCTACATATATGTAAAATTAATCATCAGTAATTTTATTTTCAGAATAACTTAGACCATAACCATATTTAAATGATGGATTCGAAGTATCATCAGGTACATCGGATTTTTGTTCTTCAACTTCTTTCATCGAAGATGGGATGTCGAAGGGAAGTTTTCCTGAAGGATTAAAATCTCCGAAGACAACATCCAGAACCGTTTCATCAAGAACTCCAAATACTCCAATTAAACCCTGACTTAAAGAATCTATTTCCTCCAATATTGCAGGTCTGTTCAAATCTACAACCGTTATTAAATTTCCTATGGATGCATATTTTCTTACCTTTGATAAGATTTCCTCGTTAAAATTTAAATCAGAATTAGGAAACATAGAACTCAAAAAATTATCAATCGGACGATCTATTCCGGAAGGTTGGTTACCATTAAAAACTGTTCCTAATTGAAGCAGTATATAATCTGCATCTTCAGGTTTTTGAACAATTTCACAATACCTTTCAAGAATCTCTACATTAAAACCATCAGAAAAAATTCTATTCATTTTCTTAATAGGTAGCATTGCTTTTCCCTCTGTTATTCGGTTGTTGAGTAGCACGATTGATTTTCTCTGAGCCTCTAACCCTTTAACTACATGAGATTCAATACCCACAACAGTATCAACATTGCTTTCATCAACGAATGGATCATCAAACAAACCTAATTCAAATTTGTTTATTAGTATTTTCTTAACGGAATAATCTATTCTCTCCTCTGATATTACGCCTTCTCTAACGAGATTTATAATATATTCCGGTGAGCTTTCACCCCCATATTGATCTACACCAGCCAGAATAGATTTCTTATATCTTTCTTTTATAGATAATCCTTCTGCCCCCCAATGACGTCCTGAAATGATTCCCCAATCTGTACAAATTACTCCTTCGAATCCCATCTCCTTCCTTAATAAGTTTGTCAAGATATCCTTGTTATACGCCATAGCGACATTTTCTCTGGTTTGATCTACAGGAATCCCGTAATAAGGCATAATTACCTTTAAACCATTATCAATAGCGGCCTTAAAGGGTTTAAGATGATAATCAAAATTATCTCCCGGATAGACTTGATTTCTTCCTGAATACAAATGAGGATCCAATCCATCTTCTTGAGGTCCTCCACCGGGAAAATGCTTTACCATAGTCATCACACTCTCATTATTGATAACATTACCCTGAAATCCTTCCATATAAGCCTTTGTAAGATCAGATGATAAATCCGCATTTGAACCAAAAGTTCCAAAATTTCTTGCCCATCTTGGATCAGTAGCTAAATCCGACATAGGGTGTAATGCTGTCCTTATTCCAACTGCCAGGTATTCTTTGGAAGCTATTTCAGAAAATTCTTTGATTATTTTTGGATCGCGAATTGAGGCAAAACCTAGTTGCGAAGGCCATTTCGAAAAACCTTTTAGAGAAAAAGCTGCAATGCCACCGCCTCTGGGAACCTCATGAATAGGATCAGAGCTTATTGTTAATGGAATACCAAGTCTTGTTTTCTCAGAAATACTTTGAAGAAAATTTAACTTTTCTGCTAGTTCTAGAGGGTTAGGCGAACCATACAAATTAAAGTGCGAGATATGTTTTTCCAAAATTAGTGATTCTGTTGAATCAGCCTTTCCACTTGCTAGATTCATTATTTTAGAAATCAGACCCCCTTGCAATGAGATAGGTGGGTGGAACATTTGACCTGCTTTTTCTTCTAGGGTCATCTTTGACAATAAATCTTCCGCCCTCTCACTTGAAGAAATGTTATGGTCTTCATAAAGATCGATATGACCATTTCCATTAAGGTCTCGGTATTCATCATTATCTTTGGTAATAACCCTTACGGGTGTACCACTTTTAAAAAACAATCTAAGTTTGATCACTATTAGCGATGGAAGATTATAAATTATACTTGAAAGAATCTTTACTACATCAATATATCTAAAACTTATTCTTTTCATTTTTTATAATAATTTTTTACAATTTCTAAGGAACCGAGAAAAGCAAGATTCTCTTCCCGGATTAAATATAAAGGAGTCCGAATTAACAATTCTTTCATAGTTTCACTGTCTTCAAACATTTCTCTGAAATTATCAAAATTTATGTCTTGAAGTAAGCTCTTAACCAAAGAACCGCTTAAATAAACCCCTCCTGTAGAACCCCAAATTAAAGCCGATTGTCTAGTAAATATTGAAAGGATTTTTAATAATAATTCTTTAGTATTTTGACAATACTGGTCATGTTTATATTTTTTTAGAATTTCTCTATTACTTATTGAGTGATCAGGATTTTTAGAGAAAAAACCATAAATATAAGAAATCCCTTTGCCGGAAATTATATCTTCAAAGGTCGGTTTTCTTTCTTTTCTTTTTATGAAATCGTCTATCAGTTCACTAACCTCATCTTCACAGTGTGGAATAGTGATGTGACCAGCTTCAGTTGCAATTGCTTTGCTATCAATTAACGCAGCCAAACCGAGTCCAGTACCAGGAACAATTAGTATCTTTGGTCCTTCTAACGAATTCTTCTCCTTGCCAATAGCACAAAGACTATCATTAGGAATCCTATTTAATGAATAAACCTGTAACTGAACATCATTTAATACCTGCAAGCCTTCAGGAAAAAAAATTGATCTAATCTCCTTAATACTGAAACTTAGATCAGTATTTACAAACCTAATAATATCACCAATAACTGGTGCAGCGACACCTATAATTCCACTCTTCACAAATTGAGTTAGTTTATTTTCATTAAGATATATTGAAAATAAATCATTAAGTGATTGAAAATCATTAATTTTATAAGTTGATGTGTGTGTCAAAGATAAAAAATCTTCAGTTACAGCAAGTCTGGCGTTAGTAGCCCCTAAATCTGCAAATAATGTTTTTATTTTTTCCTCTTTAAAAGATTTTGTACAATTTTATATAACATGAATTAAAAGCTTAAGCTAAATTCTCTAATAAGAACAACTTGGTTATTATCGATATCCAATATATAAATAAAAATAGAATCACATTAAAAGGCGCATAATGAAAAAAATACTCCTAACCTTTTTTATATTCCCCTTAACTGCTATCACCTTTATTAGTTGCGCATCTGACGAATCTGGGAGTTTTTATACAGGAAGTTCGATGTCATCAGAACAATCCTCAAATAATGAAGAAAAAGTTATCGTTGAAGAGAATATAGATAGTGAGCCTACTAAGGAGGCTCCAATTGTCCAGATTGAGGAGGCACCTCCTCAAGAAGAGATTATTGAGAAAATTCCGTTGATTAGTGATCAAGAGGAAGATTACAAGTAAAAGAGGATTTAAATTTAAAGAACTATTCTTCTTTTTCTTTGATAAGAACAGGTCCTGAATCTTGACCTAGTGCTTCCAGATCTCTATCTACAAGCTCTATAATAGCCATTGGAGCAGAGTCACCGTAACGAAATCCAGCCTTCAGAACTCTGGTATATCCACCGGCCCTATCCTTATAACGCTCTGATAAAACATCAAATATTTTAGCTGCCCATTGTTTTTCAGGTAAGATTGAATAAGCTTTTTTTCTAGAGGGTAGATCTCCCTTCTTGCCGAGAGTAATTAACTTCTCTACAAAAGGCCCTAATTCTTTTGCCTTAGGAAGTGTAGTTTTAATCTGCTCATGTTTAATTAAGGCAATGGCCATATTGGATAGTAAAGCCTTCCTATGACTAGAGGTTCTATTTAATTTTCTTTTTGCTTTTAAATGACGCATTTATATATCTGTACTTAAAATTTATCTGATGCTTTTCTAGATAACTCATCTATATTTTCTGGAGGCCAGTTCGGAATATCCATTCCCAAGGACAAATTCATCTCAGAAAGGACTTCCTTAATCTCATTCAATGATTTCCGGCCGAAATTTGGAGTTCTTAACATTTCATTTTCTGATTTTAGTATTAGATCACCTATGTAAACAATGTTGTCATTTTTCAAACAATTGGCCGATCGAACAGAAAGCTCTAACTCGTCAACTTTTTTGAGTAAAGCTACATTAAATTCAATCTCACCCTCATCTTCCGGTATGATCTCTTCTTCTGGTTCATCAAAATTTATAAACGGGTTTAATTGATCAATCAAGATTCTAGCCGAAAAAGCTATTGCATCCTCAGGTTTGACAGAACCATCAGTTTCTATTGATAGTGTGAGTCTATCATAATCAAGAAATTCTCCTTCTCTTGCATTATCAACATCATAAGTAACCTTTCTAACAGGGCTATATAAGCTATCAACAGGTATTAAACCAATTGGGTCATCTTCTTTTCTGTTTTCTTCAGAAGAAACATATCCATTTCCTGTTTTAATCGATAATTCCATTCTAAATGGCGTATTGTCGTCTAGAGTGCAAATTACTAGATCAGGATTTAATATTTTAATATCTTCAGTAAGGAAGATATCTTCAGCAGTTACAACCCCAGGACCTGATTTTTCTAATGTTAAATTCTTGTTACCAGAAAAGTCGGCACCGAAAATAATCTTTTTAACATTTAAAGCAATATCAATAACATCTTCCCTTACCCCTGAGATAGAAGAAAATTCATGAAGAACACCGTCAATCTTAATGGCGTAGACAGCAGTTCCTTGAAGTGAAGAGAGAAGAACCCTTCTTAAGGCATTACCTAGAGTTGTTCCATATCCCCTCTCAAGGGGCTCAACCACTAGAGTAGACTTTCGATAAGGATCCTCACCGGGTTCTAGTAATATTTCACTTGGTTTTAATAGCTCACGCCAATTCTTTTCAATGTTCACGATAGAATCCTTTTGATAAATTTTGTTAAAATATTTCTAAACTCTTCTTCTTTTAGGAGGTCTACAACCGTTATGTGGTATGGATGTAACGTCCTTAATTGAGGTTATTGTGAATCCCGAAGATTGTAGGGCTCTAAGAGCACTCTCTCTTCCCGATCCGGGACCTTGAATTTCTACTTTTAGAGTTCTTACTCCGTGTTCTTTTGCTTTAGTTCCGGCATCTTCTGCTGCCATTTGAGCTGCATAAGGAGTAGATTTTCTAGACCCCTTAAAACCCATCAAACCTGCCGAAGACCAACTAATAGTATTACCTTTAGCATCAGAAATAGTTATCATTGTATTGTTAAAAGTAGAATTTACATGCGCCACGCCAGAGGGAATATTCTTTTTATCTCGGCGTTTTATTTTTTTTGGATCATCAGCCATTAAAATCTCTAAGATTTATTTCCTTTTACCAGCAATAGTCTTGGCGGGGCCTTTTCTTGTTCTTGCATTAGTATGAGTTCTTTGACCTCTAACAGGTAGCCCTCTTCTATGACGTAAACCCCTATAATTTCCTAAGTCCATCAACCTTTTTATATTGGTTGAAATTTCCCTTCTTAACTCACCCTCAACCCTATAATTACTATCTATAATTTCTCTAATTTTAATAATTTCAGTTTCAAGTAACTCATTCACCCTTTTATCTTTCTCTATACTGGCTTTATCACAGATATCTGTGGCAGTTTGCTGTCCAATACCGTGAATATAAGTTAAACCAATACTTACTTTTTTACCTGTAGGAATATTTACACCAGCTATACGAGCCAAAAAAGCCTCCAAAAACTAAAAATAATCAATAAAATGGCGAATTCGCGGATTATAGGCTTCCAATCATTACAGTCAACTAACTTTCTCATTTCATTAAAAAATTATTTATATTAAGTGATACATTATAAATATCTTCCATACCATTGATTTTAATAAATTTATTATGATATTTATAGTATTCTTCAAGAGGAGCAGTTTGATTTATGTATTCATCTAGTCTTTTCTTGAGAATATTTGAACTATCATCCTCCCTAATATCTTCATTGTTTTCCTGAGATCTTTTTAAGATTCTGCTTTCAAGCGCATTCAAATCAACTTCCAAAAGAATAATATAATCTATTTCTTTTGCTATATTTTTTAGAACCGCATCGAGTGATTTTGCTTGCGAAACATTTCGAGGATAACCATCAAGAATAAAACCTAATCTACAATCTTCTTGGTTTACCCTTTCAATTATTACTTTTAAAACTAAATCATCAGAAATTAATTCTCCTCTTGCCATGATTTCCTTAACTTGAAGACCTAGAGCGTTTTCTTCCTTTATTGATTCTCTAAGCATGTCTCCCGTCGACAAATGCGGAATATTAAACATTTCCTCTATTTGCTTTGCTTGAGTCCCTTTACCTGAACCAGGAGGGCCTAAAAGAATGACAATCATGATCTTCTTCTTGCAAGTCTAGATTTCTTTAATAGTCCTTCATACTGATGGGCAAACATGTATCCCTGAAACTGTGTCATTGTATCCATTGAGACGTTAACTATAATTAGTATTGAGGTGCCCCCAAAATAAAATGGAACTGCATAATTTGATATTAGAAATTCTGGCATTAAACAAACTAGAACTAGATAAATTGCGCCAACTACAGTTAATCTAGTAAGGATAAAATCTAAATACTTGGCTGTCCTCTCTCCAGGCCTTATACCAGGAATAAAACCTCCTTGTTTTTTTAGATTATCTGCGGTGTCCTCAGGATTAAAAACTATCGCCGTATAAAAATAACAAAAGAATACAATAAGACTTGCGTAGATTAACATGTACAAACTTTGTCCTCTACCAAGCATTGCAGTCACGCTATTTAACCACTCGGGGCCTTGCCCGGATGAAAAATTAGCAACTGTCATGGGCATTAGTAAAAGAGATGATGCAAAAATAGGAGGTATAACTCCGGCAGTATTTAATTTTAACGGAAGATGAGAATTATCACCACCAAACATTTTATTACCGACTTGTCTTTTAGGATATTGCACAACCAATCTCCTTTGAGCTCTTTCTATAAAGACCACGAAAGTTAGAATCATTACTACAAGTATTAATAAACCCAATATAAATGCACCGGAAAATGCTCCTTGTCTTCCAAGTTCAAAAGTTCCAAAAAGAGCCGCAGGAAGTTCAGCTATTATTCCTGCAAATATAAGTAAAGAAATGCCATTTCCTAAGCCTTTAGCTGTAATTTGTTCTCCTAGCCACATCAAAAATACAGTTCCACCAACAAGAGTAATGACTGCAGAAACTTTAAAGAACAAACCCGGGTCAATCACCACACCGGTAGCTCCCTCTAAGCCAACAGTGATACCCCAAGCTTGCATAGCAGCCAAAAAAACTGTTCCATAACGAGTATATTGATTAATTTGGAGTCTACCTCGTTCTCCGCCTTCTTTTTTTAGATAGTTGAGTCGTGGAACAACTGGAACAATTAGTTGTGTTATTATGGAAGAAGTAATATACGGCATTATTCCTAAAGAAAATATTGCCATACGACCCACTGCTCCACCAGCAAACATATTAAAAATACCTATAATGCCGGATTGATTTTGTTCAAATATCTGTCTTAGTGCATCAAGGTTAATCCCAGGTAGTGGTAAATAAGTGCCAAATCTATACACAAGTAATGCTAATATTGTGTACCATATTCTTCTTTTTAGTTCCGTTGCATTTCTAAATGCAGATAAACTTATATTTGATGCTAATTGCTCCGCTACTGAGGCCATTTTAATTTTCTTCCTCATTCCTTTGGTCTGGTGTAGCTTTCTTTTTAGGATTAGCTGAACTTACTTTTGCATCTGCATCATTTACTGATGCAGGTGAAGCATCTTCTGATTTAGTATTTTTAGTAATGTGTTTTCTATTTCTTTTTAGCTTAGGTTTATGAAGAATAGTAATGCTTCCGCCTAAACCCTCAATCACTTTAATTGAAGATTCTGTTGCTTTAGTTACAGTTATTTCTATTTTGGAATTTATATCACCCTTATTGAGAAGTTTAATGCCATCTGGACAATTTTTAGCTATTCCTGAATCTACTAAATCTTTCTCACCTATCTTCTTTTTAATATCAATCAAACCTTTATCTATAGCTCTTTGAAGATTCCCTAAGGTCAGTTCCGAATAACTTTTCTTGGTATAATTATTAAAACCTCTCTTCGGTAGACGCATATGAATAGGCATTTGCCCCCCTTCAAACCCTTTAATTGCGACTCCAGACCTAGATTTTTGTCCCTTATGCCCCCTTCCTGCGGTCTTGCCTTTTCCAGAGCCAATACCCCTTCCAACTCTTATCCTTGTCTTTCTTGCTCCGGGGTTATCTTTTAATTCATTCAAACGCATTATTATTCCTCAGAAATTACTTTAACTAAATGATGAACCTTATTTATCATTCCTCTGATAGAGGGAGTATCATCGAGTTCAACAACTCTATTCACCTTATTTAATCCCAGTCCAACAAGATTCTTTTTTTGAATTGGTTTTCTTCTCAAAGAACTAACTATTTGTTTTACTTTTATTTTCTTTGATGCCATTGCCTTAAACCTGTTCGAGTTGATTGTTTTCTAAATCTCGCTTTCTAACGATATCACTTACTTTTTTACCCCTTCTTTTAGCAACTTGTCTTGGGCTATCAATTTTTGATAAGGCTTTCATTGTTGCCCTTACCATATTGTAAGGATTTGCAGAACCGATTGATTTTGCAACAACATCTTGCACTCCAAGCACTTCAAAAACAGCCCTCATTGGGCCACCAGCTATTATTCCTGTTCCTGGTGGAGCTGACCTTAAAACTACTTTACCCGCTCCATGCCTTCCTTCTATATCATGATGTAATGTTCTTCCTTCTTTTAAAGGTACCTTTATCATGGATCCTTTAGCTGTATCTGTGGCCTTTCTTACTGCCTCGGGGACCTCTCTTGCTTTACCGTGACCAAATCCTACGTACCCTTTCTGATCTCCTGCAACTACTAGGGCAGCAAAACTAAATCTTCTTCCACCCTTAACAACCGTAGCGACTCGATTAATAAAAACTAATCTATCAACGAATTCACTATCTTTTTCTTCTCTATTATTTCTATTTTCGAAAGCCAAAATTATCTCCTAAAACTCCAAACCTGTTTCTCTTGCTTTTTCTGCCAATGCTTTAATTCTTCCATGGTATTTATATCCCCCTCTATCAAAATATACTTTTTTTACTCCCGCCTTAATTGATCTTTCAGCAATCAATTTACCAACTGCTAATGCACTGGCAATGTTACCATCTTCTTTTTTCATTTTATTGTTTAGAGAGGAGGCGTGTGCCAGTGTCTTTCCACTATTATCATCAATAATCTGGGCATAAATATGATTAGAGGATCTAAAAACTGAGAGTCTAATTTTTTCTGCAGAACTGGATCTAAGTTTCTTACGAACTCTAAATTTCCTTTTTATTTTCTTTAATTTTATACTCATTCTAAATATTATTTTTTCTTACCTTCTTTTCTAAATATATACTCATTTTCATATTTTATCCCCTTTCCCTTATAAGGTTCTGGGGGTCTAAATGCTCTAATTTCTGCAGCAACCTGGCCAACTTTTTGTTTATCTATTCCACTAACTAAAATCTCAGTTTGTGAGGCTGTTTCTATTTTTATATCGTCAGGTGGTTCATAATTAATATCGTGACTAAATCCAAGGGATAAATGAAGATTCTTACCTTTCATTTGAGCTCTATAACCAACCCCATTTATTTCAAGCCTTTTTGAATAGCCTTCACTTACACCTATAACACTATTATAAATTAACGATCTTTGAAGCCCCCACTTAGAAAGACCCACTTCTTTGTCTTTCTCAAGATAAATAGATAATAGATTTTCCTCAAGCTTAACTTTGGTTCCAGTAAAGATTGGGGTATCTATCTCTCCTTTTGGACCAGTGATTATAATACGAGAATCACTGACATTAGCTTTAACGCCTTCGGGTATTTCAATAATTGCTTTTCCTATTCTAGACATATTAAAAAGATCCTAAAGTTAAAATACTTCACACAAAATTTCACCTCCGACATTAGCAGTTCTTGCTGCACTGTCAGACATTACACCCTTAGGTGTAGATATTATCGAAATACCTAAACCATTTCTTACTAATGGCATTCCTCTCACAGACGAATAAATTCTTCTACCGGGTTTTGAAATCCTATTAATTTCTCTAATTACCGATTCACCATCATGATATTTTAGATCAATCTGTATTTCAGATTTCCCATTATCAAACTCCGTCTTTGAAAATCCTCTAATAAAACCCTCCTCCTCTAATACCTCAAGAACATTAATTCTTAAATTGGAGCTTGGGCTTCCAACTGTATCTTTTCCTCTAAGATAGGCATTCCTTATCCTAGTGATCATATCTCCTATTGGGTCATTTATATTCATTTTTCCTCACCAACTTGATTTTACTACGCCAGGCAGTTTGCCATCAGAGGCTAACTCTCTTAAAGCAATCCTAGATAATCCAAACTTTCTATAAAAACCCCTAGGTCTACCAGTTAAAGAGCATCTATTCCTTATTCTTGATTTGCTAGAGTTCCTAGGAAGTTTTGATAGTTTAAGTCTAGCTTCAAACCTTTCTTCGGCTGAAACATCCCTATTATTTGCTATCGAAAGCAAAGAAGATCTTTTCCCTTGGTATTTAGACCATAACCTTCTTCTTTTTAAATCTCTTTGAACTAAGCTCACTTTTGCCATTTTTTAATCCTTATAAATTTCCGAAAGGAAAATTAAATCCCCTCAACAAAGCTAGACCTTCTTCATCATTATTTGCAGTCGTAGAAATTATAATATCCATCCCCCAGACATCCGTTACATCCTCATAATTGATTTCTGGAAAAATCAAATGCTCTTTAATACCAAATGCGTAATTTCCATTTCCATCAAAACTTTTAACATTTAGCCCTCTGAAGTCTCTTACTCTAGGTAAAGCGATATTTACTAGGCGATCAATAAATTCGTACATTTTTTGCTTCCGCAATGTAACCTTGACACCAATAGGAAGCCCTTCTCTCAATTTAAAGCCTGCTATTGCTTTTTTTGAGATAGTTTTTATAGGCTTTTGACCAGAAATAACTTTTAAAGATTCAAAAGCAGAATTTATTTTCTTGCTATCCGTAACATTTAATCCAATACCCATATTCAGAACAACCTTATTGAATTTTGGGGCCTCCATAGTATTCTCATACCCAAAAGCTTTTACTAATTCCGGTAAACATTTTTTTACATAATGCTTTTGTAGTCTTGGAATATAATTCTCTGTACTAGGCATCAATTAAACTCCCAGATTTCTTGGAAAACCTAACTTTTTTTCCTTTTTTATTATTCATAAAACCTACACGTGTTGGCGCCTTACTCTTCGCATCAACGACCATAATATTTGAAATATGGATCGTACTTTCTTCAGAAATTATACCACCGGAATCATCTTGAGATGGTTTTTTGTGTTTCTTTACAATGTTAATTCCCTGAACAATCACACTTTCATCAACAATGCTGATAACTTGACCTTCTTTCCCTTTATCACGTCCAGCAATTACAAACACCTTGTCTCCTTTTTTAATTTTTCTAGCCATTAGATTACCTCCGGAGCTAAGGACACTATCTTCATTAAATTTTTATTTCGCAATTCCCTCGTTACCGGTCCAAATATCCTTGTTCCTATCGGTTCACCTTGGGGATTAACTAAGACCGCAGCATTAGAATCAAATCTAATGGC
>JAYYUG010000036.1:0-22676 GCA_036344135.1 Pseudomonadota bacterium
ATATTAATTCAAAAGGTTTAATCGATTTTAGAAAATGGAGTTATGAAGAACCTTTAGTTAATGGAGCATTCAACATACCTACATCTAAAAATAAAGATTTAGTTATTCCAGATATTATAATCATACCGCTTTTATCTTTTGACAAATTAGGTAATAGACTGGGAATGGGCTCAGGTATCTATGATAGATCATTGCCTTTTTACAATATTAGTTTAAAAATTGGTTTAGACTTTTCAGGTCAAATTAGTTCTAACATCCCAAAGACGGATCATGATCAACCCCTTGATGCGGCTGTTACAGAGAAAAAAATATATAGGTTTAATGAGGTATTTAAGTGAGAATTATTTTTCTAGGCGATATAGTGGGAAGGGCAGCAAGAGAAAAAATACAAAATTCATTACCTAGGATCAAAGAAGAGCATAAAATTGATTTTGCAATAGTCAATGGTGAAAATGCAGCCGGTGGTTTTGGAATCACGGAGGAGATTTGTAATAATCTTTTTGTTTCAGGTGTAGATTGTATTACAACAGGCAATCATTTGTGGGATCAAAGGGAGATCCTTAATTATATTGACTGTGAGAAACGTCTTCTTAGACCGGCTAACTTCCCAAATGGCACCCCCGGTAAGGGTTTTGGCATTTTTGAAAACGAATTTGGAAAGGTACTTGTTATAAATCTGATGGGTAGACTATTTATGGACCCTTTGGACGATCCATTTAAGCTAATAGATGAAATATTAGATTCCAATCCTATTGGAAAGAATAATGATGCTATTGTAATAGATTTTCATGGTGAAGCTACTTCAGAAAAGACCGCGATGGGCCATTTTTGTGATGGTAGGGCAAGTCTAGTAGTGGGGACGCATACCCACATTCCTACTTCCGATTATCAAATACTTCCCTCAGGTACTGCTTATCAATCTGATGCAGGCATGTGTGGAGATTATGATTCAGTTATTGGTATGGAAAAGACAGAACCAATGAGAAGATTCTTGGAAAAAACACCTGGCAATAGATTTAATCCTGCACAGGGAGAGCCTACTTTATGTGGAGTTATAATCGAAACAGAAGTGAACGGCTTATCTAAATCAATAGAACCCATAAGATTGGGAGGTGTGCTATCATCTACATAATATTTTCTTATCAATTTCAGGGAGTTAGATATGGCGGGTCACTCCAAATTTAAGAATATTCAATATAGAAAAGGTGCTCAGGATAAAAAACGGGCAAAGCTATTTGCAAAAATTACCAAAGAAATTACCGTTGCTGCAAAACTTGGAATGCTTGACCCAGAGTCCAACCCAAGGCTAAGGTCAGCCATCTCTATGGCAAGATCACAAAATATGCCTAAGGATAATATTGAAAGAGCTATCAAGAAAAGCTCCGATGAGAATGCTGAGACTTATGATGAAGTAAGATACGAAGGTTTTGGCCCTTCTGGAGTAGGTGTCATAGTTGAAACCTTAACAAACAATAGAAATAGAACCGCTGGAGATATTCGATCAATTTTTTCAAAGTGGGGTGGAAATTTGGGAGAAACGGGATCAGTAAGTTTTATGTTTAATCATTTAGGAAAAATCAATATTTCTTCTGAAGAAATAGATTTTGAGAAAATTTTTGACATCTCCTTGGAAGTTGGTGCAACTGATTGTGAGATATCTGAAGATATATATGAAGTGTCTTGTTCATCTAAAGATCTTCACAATATCGCACATATAATTGAGAAGAAAATAAATTTACCTGTTACAGCCCAATTAAGCTGGAAGCCATCAAATGTGGTTAATGTTGACAAAGAATCAGCCCATAAAGTTATTGATATGGTTAATTCTCTGGATGATCATGATGATGTACAAGAAGTTTTTTCTAATTTTGATATTCCGGAAGAATTGTTTGAAGAATTAAAATGATTTGTAACGTTAAAAATGGCCTCTCCTCAGAAAACTAAAGGTAAATCCTACGAAAATGCCAAAGCTAAGTTTTTGACAGAAATTTTTTCTGAAAAGTTTATTCGTGTTCCTACTTCGGGAGCATTTCTTGGTGGAAAAAATTATGATAGACGATTTGATATGACTCAAGGCCAAGTGATGGCTTTTAAGGGAGATATAATACCACCAGATGATTGGAAATTTTTTAATTGTGAATGTAAATTTTATAAAGATTTTAAATTTCACCTCCTATTTAATGAGTCAAAAGTTCTTGATAGTTGGATAGAAGAAACTTTGAGTACAGCTAACGAAAATGATCTTAATCTTATATTTATGAAGTTTAACAATATTGGTGAATATATAGCCTACCAATCAAAAGAAAAATTTAGGGTATCAAAACACCTCAAATATAGAAAAGGTTGGTATTTTACTTCACATGAGAGCTTTTGGAATGATTTTAATATCAATAGAATACGGGAAAGATGCAAAGGTATGGATATAGAGAATTAAATTTGTTTTCTAACAGGGTAGGTTAGCATGTCTTCTGATATTGCTGGATATATTAAGAATAAAATACATTATTTAAATGTAAGAATTTATTACGAAGATACAGATTTTTCAGGCGTAGTCTACCACGCGAACTATCTTAAATATTCTGAAAGAGGCAGATCTGATTTTTTAAGATTAGTAGGAATAAACCATTCGGATCTGATTGCTAAAGAGGATGCTGGTTTTTTTGTTGTCCTTAATATGCATTCTGAGTTCCTTAAATATTCTAAGATAGATGATATTTTAAGTGTTAAGTCTTCTTTTGCTTCTCTTAATGGAGCTAGGTTAAACATGAGGCAGGACATTCTAAAAGATAATCAGGTGATTTTTAAAGCAACTACTGAATTTGCTTTTCTTAAAAAAAATGGTAAACCAAGAAAAGTTCCAGATGATATTGTCAAGAAAATAGAACCTTATCTTTTTTAAGTTACGATAATTAGTTATTATACCTTTTTGTAGAAAGTAAGAAAAAAAGTAGCATGAATCTATTAATAAAAGTTGAGGCGACATTGCCAAAATCCAAAGTGGCTGTGGCTGTATCTGGAGGTGTAGATTCTATTGTATTAATGCATTTACTGTCTTCATCAAAACAGATTAGCAATAAAAATATCCTCATTTTGACCGTAGATCATGGTCTAAGAGATGGTTCAAAAAAAGACATCCGTTTAGTTGTTGATTCCTCTAAGAAATTAGGACTTAGATTCCAAGTGCTAAAATGGAAAGGGCCTAAACCTAAAAATAGGATTCAAGAGATTGCAAGGGATAAACGTTACGAGCTTTTAACTAAAGTTTGTAAACAGGAAGGTATAAATAATCTTTTTTTAGCACATCATTTAGACGATCAAATAGAGACCTTTTTTATGAGATTATCTAAAGGTTCAGGATTGCACGGCTTAACATCCTTTAGGGCTATTACGACAAGGGATGGAATAAAATTACACAGACCTTTTATTGATACCCCAAAGAAGGATCTTTTAAGTTATGCAAAAGTAAAGAATTTAAACTGGTCTGATGATCCAAGTAATTATGATGATAGATTTACGAGATCTCGATTAAGAAAAGTTCTACCTGTTCTATATCAAGAAGGCATCAATCAGGAACAAATTTTAATTTCATTAAAAAAAATGAAAAAGGCTGAAGATGCTATCAAAGATGTTACTGAAGAATATATGCTCAAGTACTTAAAGATGTACAACAATATAGCTATATTTTTATCTGAAGAACTTTTTTTTACTGCTCCTAAAGAAATACAGATTCGTGTCATTGAAAAATCCATTAAAGTCTTTTCAAATTCAAGTTATCCTCCAAGGAGACAGAAAATAGAAAATCTAATTGGTTGGATTCAATCTAATAGTCAAGATTCGGCAAAAACATTAGGGGGAACTATTTTTAGAAAAAGAAAAAAAGAACTCCTTCTTTATAAAGAACCAAAATTATTAGATGCTTCTATTCGCATCAAACCCTCTTTAAATAAGTATACAAAATGGGATAGTAGATTTTTAGTAAAAATTAACAAACCATGTGAGGGCGTGGTAAGAGAATTAGGTAAAGACGGAATTAAGTTCTTAAAAACCAAAAGAATTGTTGGAAAGAATGGTTATGATAATGTACCAATTTCTGCATTATATAGTGCCCCAAGTTTTTGGAACAAAAAAGGTCTAATTTCTGCCCCATTTCTAGGATATTTGATAAAAGGACAAACAGTGTTGTATATTAGAAATATCGATCTGTTGCACTAGTAATTTGAAAAAAAGATATTATTTATATATTAGGACATAAAAAGGTAAGTTTGATAGGAAGGTAAGTAAATTGAATAACGGAAATTTAAGAAGTTTTATTGTCTGGGCTATTTTGGCTTTTGCCCTATTAGGTTTGTACAATTTTGTACAAGGGCCAATTATTTCCTCAGATCAAAGTGAGATCAGTTTTTCTCAATTATTGGCTGAGGTAGATGCTGGCAATATATCTGATGTTGAGATTGCTGGAGATAATATAACTGGCCATTATACTGATGGAAGAGAATTTGAAACATTTGCACCATCTGATCCAACTCTCGTGCAGCGTCTTTACAAAGGTGGAGTCTCTATAACTGCAAAACCGCAGAAAGATGGAGGCCCAACATTAATTGGAGTTTTAATTTCGTTGTTCACAATGTTATTGCTAATAGCAGTTTGGATCTTTTTTATGAGACAAATGCAAGGGGGTGGCGGAAGAGCAATGGGGTTTGGAAAATCAAAAGCTAAATTGTTAACTGAAAAACAAGGTGTTGTTACTTTTGAGGATGTTGCCGGCGTAGACGAGGCAAAAGATGAACTGCAGGAAATAGTGGAATTTTTAAAAGAGCCTTCTAAATTTCAAAGATTAGGAGGGAAGATTCCTAAGGGTGCGTTATTAGTTGGACCTCCAGGTACAGGCAAGACTTTACTTGCAAGAGCGATAGCTGGAGAAGCAAGTGTTCCTTTCTTTACTATTTCAGGTTCAGATTTTGTTGAAATGTTTGTCGGAGTAGGGGCTAGCCGAGTAAGGGATATGTTTGATCAAGCCAAGAAAAATTCTCCTTGCATAATCTTTATTGATGAAATTGATGCTGTAGGACGTCATAGGGGGGCTGGTTTAGGTGGAGGTAACGACGAAAGGGAACAAACTCTAAACCAATTATTAGTTGAAATGGATGGATTTGAAACTAATGAAGGAGTTGTCTTAATAGCTGCAACAAATAGACCTGATGTTCTTGATCCAGCGTTATTAAGACCAGGTAGATTTGATAGACAGGTTGTAGTTCCTAATCCGGATATTATTGGTCGAGAAAAAATATTAAAAGTTCATACGAGGAAAGTCCCTGTGGCTTCGGATGTTGACTTACGTGTAGTCGCTAGAGGAACCCCTGGTTTTTCTGGTGCCGATTTGGCTAATATAGTAAATGAAGCAGCTCTTTTAGCAGCAAGAAGAAGTAAAAGACTTGTAACAAATGCTGAATTTGATGATGCCAAAGATAAAGTAATGATGGGGCCTGAAAGACGCTCAATGGTGATGACCGACGAAGAGAAGAGATTGACAGCATATCACGAAGCTGGTCATGCATTAGTCTCTTTGAGTATTGATTCTTCTGATCCAATTCATAAGGCAACAATAATCCCAAGAGGAAGAGCCTTAGGAATGGTATTGAGATTGCCAGAGAGAGATCAAATATCGATAACGAGAGAAAAAATGTATGCTAATCTCTCAGTTGCTATGGGTGGCAGGATTGCTGAAGAATTGGTTTTTGGGTATGATAAAGTCACTTCTGGAGCTTCTTCTGACATTAAACAAGCAACTGAGATAGCTAGAGCAATGGTAATGAAATATGGTATGTCTGAAAAACTCGGTCCTTTAGCATATGGCGATAATGAAGAGGAAGTTTTTCTTGGTCATTCAGTGGCTAGGACACAAAGTATGTCTGAAGAAACTCAAAAATTGGTAGATAATGAAGTTAAAGCGATCATAGATAAATCCTATAAGATTGCAGAAAAAATTATAACTGAAAAAAGAAAATATTTGGACGTAATTGCTAATGGTTTAATCGAATATGAGACCTTAACCGGAGATGAGATTAACAACCTCCTTGAAGGCGTCAAACCAAATCGTGAAGAACCTTCAGAGGATAGTGAATCAAGTGTTACTGGATCAGTTCCTAAAGCAGGAAAAAGAAAGGAACCAAGTTCAAAACCAGGTTTACAAGGCGCCTAAAACCTTCCCGGAATAGTTATGGCTAAGAAATTTTTTGGTACAGATGGAATACGTGGTACTGTAAATAGCGAGATATTAAATTCCGAAATTGCATTAAAATTAGGTCTAGCTGCCGGAAAAGTTTTTGCTAGGGGAAATCACAAGCATAGAGTTGTGATTGGAAAGGATACAAGAGTCTCGGGCTACATGCTTGAATCTGCTCTTGAATCAGGCTTTACATCTTCAGGTATGGATGTGTTTCTTTGTGGGCCTATCCCTACTCCTGCTGTCGCTTTTCTTACACAAGCCTTGAGAGCCGATCTTGGGGTTATGATAACAGCCTCTCACAACACTTTTGAAGATAATGGATTTAAGTTATTCGGTCCTGATGGATATAAGTTATCTGATAAAAAACAATCAGAAATTGAAGATTTGATGAATTCTATAAAAATCAAAGATTTACCGAAAGCCGGAAATATAGGTGTAGCTAGAAGAGTAGATGATGCTATTTCAAGATATTTAGAATTTTCGAAAGCTTCTTTTCCTAATATGATGAGATTAGACCACCTTAAAATTGTTTTAGATTGTGCTAACGGTGCTGCATATAAAGTTGCTCCAAAAATTTTCTGGGAACTTGGAGCCGATGTTATAGTGATAGGTGACCAACCCGATGGTAGAAATATCAATCTGAATTGTGGAACAACTAATACAGAAACGATAAGAGAAAAAGTTATTAATGAGAAGGCAGATCTAGGGATATCATTTGATGGAGACGCAGACAGGTTGGTTATTATAGACGAAAATGGTCACGAAGTTAATGGAGATCATCTTTTAGCTATGATAGCTAAGAATTTAAAAGATAAGAACATGCTACAGTCAAATACTGTTGTAGGGACAGTTATGTCTAATAGGGGCCTTGAAGAATATTTATCTGAAATCGGTATAGATTTAATCAGATCTAAAGTTGGCGACAGACATGTTGTTGAGGAGATGAGAAAAAAAGGCGTGACTTTAGGAGGAGAACCATCTGGACATATAATTATTAACAATTTCTGTACAACTGGGGATGCAATTATTGCGGCGTTGCAAGTTCTAGCGTCTATATGTGAAGAAAAGAAATCAATAAGTGAATTAACTAATTTATTTCCCCTTTATCATCAGGCACATAATAACATTCAATGTAACTCATCAGATTCATTGGATGATTCTCTAATTAACATATTGATCGAAGAAAAAAAGGATAAATTAGGAAAAAAGGGCAAGATCATTATAAGGAAAAGCGGGACAGAACCAATTGTTAGAGTCATGATTGAGAGTGAGGATAGTGACCTAAATTCCAACATTTTAGAAGAAATAAGTTTTAGAATAAAAGAACATTTTTCTAAATACAATTAATCCTAGGAATCAATCATTTTAATATTTCATTGACTATTTAATAGATAAGTTATATCTCAGCGATGGGACACCCCTCCCCAACGAGGGGCAACTATCTGTAAGGATAGAAAATGATAGAAAAACCTAAAAATAAGCCTTTGCGCTTGAATTTCTCATCTGGGCCATGTTCAAAGAGACCTGGATGGCAACTTAATGATTTAAATGGAGCTCTTCTAGGTAGGAGCCATCGATCAAAAGAAGGCAAAGAAAAACTCCAGCAAGCTATTAATAAAACAATATTGCTTCTAGAAATACCGCGAGATTATAAGGTGGCAATTGTTCCTGCCTCAGATACAGGGGCTATAGAAATGGCGATGTGGAATCTTCTTGGTTCCAGACCTGTTGAAGTTCTGTCTTGGGACGTATTTGGGAAAGCATGGAAACAGGACATCCAAGAGCAGTTAAAGATTGAAGATAGTGTCTTTCATGATGCTGATTTTGGGCTCTTACCAAATCTAGAAAAAGTGAATTTTGAGAATGATGTTGTATTTACTTGGAATGGAACGACTTCAGGTGTGAGAGTACCTAATGGGGACTGGATAGAAGATAAAAGGAATGGATTGACAATCTGCGATGCTACTTCAGCGATCTTTGCTCAGGATTTAGATTGGGATAAGCTTGATGCAACTACTTTTAGTTGGCAAAAAGTTCTTGGAGGAGAAGCAGCTCATGGAATGCTTGTTTTGAGCCCAAGAGCTTTAGGTCGTTTAGAAAATTATACTCCGTCATGGCCAGTTCCTAAAATTTTTAGATTAACCAAATCTCAAAAAATTATTGAAGGGGTTTTTAAAGGAGAAACCTTAAATACACCTTCAATGCTTTGCCTAGAAGATTATTTAGATGTACTCGAGTGGGCAGAAGATTTAGGTGGATTTAGAGGTTTAATGAAAAAGGCTAACAATAATGCAGCAGTCATTAATGATTGGGTAAATAGAACGTCTTGGATAGATTTCTTATGTGAGAATCCTGATTTTAGATCTAATACATCTGTGTGCTTAAAATTTTTAGAAGCAAAGAATAAGGAAGAAGATTTTCTGAGAAATATGGCAAAAGATATAGGCTCTTTATTAGCTAATGAAGAAGTGGCATACGATATTGTGAGCCATCGAGAAGCCCCTCCAGGATTGAGAATATGGACTGGTGCAACTATAGAATATGAAGACGTTGAACTTCTCATGCCATGGTTAGATTGGGCTTATTTAACTTGTTTAGAAAATTACAAAAATTAGTAAACGGAGACAATTATGGCAAAGGTTTTGATAGCAGATAAATTGAGCGAAAAAGCTGAGAAAATCTTTATCGATAAAGGTTTAGAGGTTGACGTTATTACCGGATTAGATAAAGAGGAATTAGTAAAGATTATTAACAACTATGACGCAATTGCCGTTAGATCCACAACAAAAATTTCGGAAAAAGTTCTAAAGGTAGCGGAAAATCTTAAGGTTATAGGGCGTGCAGGAATAGGCGTAGATAATATTGATCTTCCCTTTGCTACTTCGAAAGGTATAGTGGTAATGAATACCCCTTTTGGCAATGCTATCACTACTGCAGAACATGCTATTGCGCTTATACTTGCATTGGTCAGAAATTTACCTGAAGCGAATAAATCTACTCATGAAGGTAAATGGGAAAAGTCTAAATATATAGGTTCAGAAATAACTGGAAAGGCTTTAGGGGTAATTGGATGCGGAAATATTGGGTCAATTGTTGCGGATCGGGCAAAGGGTTTAAAGATGCGTGTGTTGGCTTACGATCCATTTCTTACTATAGAAAGAGCACACAGTTTAGGAGTCAGGAAAGTAGAATTTGAGGAATTATTGTTACAATCAGATATTATAACTTTGCACGTTCCTCTAACTGAACAGACGAAGAATATTATAAACAGGGAATCTCTTTCAAAATGTAGAGATGGTGTAAGAATTATTAATTGTGCAAGGGGCGGTCTAATTAATGAACAGGATCTCATAGAAGCCCTGGATTCTGGTAAAGTAGACGGCGCAGCAATTGACGTTTTTGAAGTAGAACCAGTAACAAAGAGTGTGTTCTTCGGAAAAGAAAAAGTAATATGTACTCCCCATTTGGGTGCCTCTACTTTAGAAGCTCAGGAAAATGTCGCTATTCAAATTGCGGAACAGATGTCAGATTACCTTTTAGAGGGTGCGGTTTCTAATGCTATTAATATGCCTTCAATAAGTGCAGATGAAGCACCGGTGCTAAGGCCTTTTGTAAAACTTGCAGAACATTTAGGATCATTTGCTGGACAATTTATGCTTTCTGATTTTGATCAAATTGGCATTGATTATGTTGGGGATATTTCGGGCTACAATTGTGCGCCCATAACTGCTGCTAGTGTCTCAGGTATTCTTAGCCCATCATTACCCGATATCAATATGGTGAGTGCCCCGGCTATTGCTAGGGAAAAGGGAATTGCGATCACCGAAACAAAGAAAGAAGCTTCAAGCGCTTATGAGAGTTACATTAGGATTTTTGTAATGTCAGGAAAAAATAATTTTTCTATAGGCGGAACGGTTTTTTCAGATGGTAATCCGAGAATAGTTCAGATTAATGGTATTAATTTAGAATCTGAATTGGTTAAAAATATGTTATATGTTACTAATAAAGATGTTCCTGGTTTAATAGGTCATTTAGGATCAATTCTTGGCGAAGATAATATTAATATTGCTAGTTTTAACTTAGGTAGAAACGCGCCTTTGAAAGATGCAATGGCATTAATTGGGGTTGACAGTCCAATAAGCGAAAGAGTTATTAAAAATGTCAAAAAACTTGATTCTATTGTTTCAGTAATAAGTTTAGAGTTTAATATTCTATAGGTAGATAGGAAAATTATTTGGCTAATGTAGTGGTGATAGGTTCTCAATGGGGCGATGAAGGAAAAGGAAAAATCGTCGATTGGCTGTCAAGTAGAGCTGACGTCATTGTCAGATTTCAAGGAGGTCATAACGCAGGTCACACCTTAGTTGTGGACGGAAAAACATATAAACTTTCTTTATTTCCATCTGGAGTTGTAAGAGAAGGAAAACTTTCAATTATAGGGAATGGAGTTGTTATTGACCCATGGGCATTTTCTGATGAGTTAAAAAGACTACGAAAGTTAGATGTCAATATAAATTCAGATAATCTAAAAATTGCCGAAAATGCGGCTCTAATTTTACCGTTGCATCGTAATCTAGATGTATTGAGAGAGAATCGAAGTGATAACCATTCAAAGATAGGCACCACAAAGAGAGGTATCGGGCCTGCTTACGAAGATAAAATCGGAAGAAGAGCGATCAGGGTTGTTGACTTAACTGATTCTTCGGGTTTACGAAAAAAAATAGAAAAGTTGGTCGATCATCACAATATTATTTTAAGAGGAATGTACGAACAAGAAATTGACGCTGATGAAATATATAATGATTTAATTAATATTTCCGAAGTAATCTTACCTTTTAAAGCACGCGTTCAACAAATTTTGAGTGAAGCGAGAATTAGTGGCAAGAAGATATTATTTGAAGGCGCCCAAGGAGCATTATTAGATATTGATCATGGAACTTACCCATATGTGACTTCATCAAATACAACTGCTTCTGCTGCTGCTGCGGGTTCTGGCCAAGGAATAAAGGCATTAAATTATGTGCTTGGTATAACGAAAGCGTACACAACGCGTGTAGGAGAAGGTCCATTCCCTTCTGAACAAGATAATGAAATAGGAAACGAGCTCGGAGAGAAGGGGCATGAATTTGGAACGGTAACAGGAAGAAAGAGGCGTTGTGGATGGTTTGACTCAATAATTGTTAAACACGCAGTTCAAACTGCTGGAATAGATGGTATTGCATTAACAAAGCTAGATGTTTTAGATGGCTTTGAAAAAATTAAAATTTGTGTAGGATACGAATTGCATGGGAAGACAATAGATTATTTTCCTACCTCAACTGATGAACAATTCCTAGTTAAACCAATATTTGAAGAATTAGAGGGTTGGAGGGATTCGACCCAAGGAGCTCGTTTGTGGAATGATTTACCGGCTGAAGCAATTAAGTACGTAAAAAGGTTAGAGGAATTAACAGGAATAACCGTTTCACTCTTATCTACTAGTCCAGAAAGAGAAGATACTATTTTAGTAAAAGATCCATTTCAAGATTAATTTTCTTGATATAAAAACAGTTTTTATCTATACCTACAGAAGTCCGAGGGGTGCCGTATGGCTGAGAGGATAATTCTGACCCTTTGAACCTGATCCGGTTAATGCCGGCGTAGGAATAGGATATTCTTTACTACAGCCCCTCATTAATCAGATCTCCTAAGAAAGGAGAGAAATGTGTATCAATTTATTAAAAAGACTTTTTTTATCTTCTCCATAATCATCACTACCGGTCTTTCAGGGTTTGAAATAGAAGAAATTGTTGTTAAAGCGAAGCTGATAGAAAGCAACCTCCTTAAATTGCCTAATAGTATAACTATCATTGGGGATGAAGAAATAAACTATTCCCATGCCAATCATTTGGAAGACATTTTATATTTGGCTCCTAACGTTAATTATTCCAAAGGCGCCTCAAGAGGTAAGTTCATCCAGATCCGTGGTATTGGAGAGAGAAGTGAATTTCGAGATTCTGTTAACTACTCTGTTGGAATCCTGGTTGATGGTATTGATATGACAGGAATAGGATTATCAGCTTCAACTTTTGATGTAGGTCAGATAGAAATTTTAAGAGGACCACAAGGTACTTTATACGGGGCAAATGCTTTAGCTGGACTCATTAATATTTCCAGTAAAATCCCCACTAGTGATTTTTCTACGGAATTTGAATTGGGTTTATCTGAATATGGAGGAAAGAAAATATCTATTGTAGTTAGCGACACGCCCAATCAAAACTTAGGATATCGTGTAGGGTTTAAAAATTATAAATCTGATGGGTACATAAATAATACTTATTTAAGGAAAAATAACACTGACAATATAGATGAGACTAATTTTAAGGCTAAATTTAAATGGAAAAAAGAACGATTATCTCTAGATTTAACCGCGATTTATAGTGATGTTGATAACGGATATGATAGTTTTAGCCTCGATAACAACAAAAAAACTTTGTCTGATCAACCCGGCCATGACAGGCAAGAGACTCAAGCTTTATCATTAAATTTTCTTTATGAATTCGATGATACCTCAGCTTTCGAAGGACTTATAAGTTTTGCACAATCCGATTTAGAATATGGCTTTGACGAAGATTGGAGTTATCCTGGTATTTGTGATGGTGCAGTTTGTGATAAGTCGATATATGGGTTCGATTGGTGGTACTCTTCTTTTGATAATTATATACGGGGTAATGAAAATGTAATTTTAGACATGCGTTATCTCTCAAAAACAAGTCATTTTCCTTGGGTTTTAGGAATCTATAATAGGAAACAAACAATAGATCTTCTAAGAATCTATACTTATCAAGCCGATGATTTCAAAAGCAATTTAGATACAACCAATACTGCTATCTATGGGCAAGTGGACTTACCTTTGTTGAAGAAATTTATTTTTTCTTCCGGTTTTAGATTTGAAAGAAGAGAAGCTCATTATATCGACAATAATGCTCCTGTTCCCAATGATTTTGTTTGTATTATGATTTATCCCAAACCAGAGAGTTGTTTATTTTATAATAACTTTAAAACGGACGAAGATTTATGGGGAGGAAAGATATCTTTATCGTATGCATTGAATGGTGAAACAAATTTCTATGCCTTAATATCAAGAGGATATAAGACCGGAGGAGTTAACACAAATGGCAGTATCAAAGAAGATAATCGTAGGTATGATACTGAAACTATGCTGAATTATGAGTTAGGAATTAAAAGAACAACTGCTAATCAAAAATTTGTAATTCATGGATCCATTTTTTTTCAAAAAAGGAATGATATTCAGACCAAACAATCGATAGTTAACTCTATTAGTGATGGGGCTTTAGGTGGAGTGTGTCCTTGCAGTTTCACCGATTATATTGGCAATGCCGTTTCAGGTAAAAATTATGGAATTGAAATCCAAGCAGATTGGATTGTTAACAAAGAACTTAGTTTTTCAACAAGCATCGGTTTGCTTGACACAGAGTTTCACAATTACTTAAGTTTCTCGCATAAGGATGCTGATACAAACTTGGCAATTCCTTATAATCTTGAAGGTAGAGATCAATCTCATGCCCCAAGTTACCAATATTCAATTTCTCTTCACTACCAATTTGATCGTAATTTCTATTTTAAGACTAGCCTTGAAGCAAAAGACTCGTTCTACTTTTCTGACAGGCATAATATTAGTTCTGAAAGCTATACATTGATAAATCTATCTGCAGGTTACCAAAATAATCTCTGGGAGATTATATTGTACGGTAAAAATATTACCGATCAGAACTATCAGGTAAGAGGCTTTGGAAGCTTTGGTAACGATCCAAGAAAATTTTATGCGGTGGAGTCATACTATCAATATGGCGATCCTAAGGTTTTTGGTTTCAATGTTAGAAAATATTTTTGATGCAGTATGATTTCATTAGTATTTTCAATCTAGAGTTTCTAGCTGTTTTATTGGCCTTAAGCTATCTGATATTGGCATCTCGTCAAAATATAATATGTTGGTATGCTGCGCTTGTAAGTACTTCCATATATACCTACCTGTATTGGGACGTGTCACTTTATATGGAATCTTTATTGAATGTTTACTATTTTGTGATGGCCATATACGGCTTATCTCAATGGAAAAAGAAAGAAACAAGCAAAAATTCGATAGATATTTGGTCATTTAAAAAACATTCAATAATTGTTAGCCTAATAATTGTTTTAAGTTTTATTACGGGGATTTTTCTTTCCCAGACGAATGCAGAAAATCCTTTTTTGGACTCCTTTACAACTTGGGGTTCTGTCATAACAACCTATATGGTTGCAAAAAAAATCCTTACAAATTGGATTTTTTGGATCGTTATAAATTCGGTCGGTATATTTCTTAATTTTGATAAGGGCCTTATAATGACTGCCTTATTATTATTTATTTATCAAATTATTTCAGTAATAGGATTTATTTCTTGGAGAAGATCTTACTATAAACAGATTGGTTGATATCAAGAAATTAACGCCTAGATATCAACAATATTTCTATCTTTCATCCCTTTTTGTACTGCGTCTTTAATTTTTTCCAAAGCACGAACTTCAATTTGTCTGACTCTTTCTCTACTTATGTCATATTTTTCACTTAACTCCTCAAGAGTCAAAGTGTCCTCATTCAGCCTTCTTGTTTGAATGATATCTAGTTCACGTTCGTTGAGAACCTCTAAAGCTTCAGCAATTAACTCTTTTCTTAAACTAGTTTCTTCTTTTTCATCATATATTTCTTCTTGAGTTGGATCTTGAGAGACAAGCCAATCTTGCCATTCAGCACTTGATTCACCATCGGATGAAACTTGCGCATTAAGAGAAGGGTCAAATCCTGCTAATCTTCTGTTCATATTTATTACTTCTTTTTTTGGAGCATTTAATTGTTCGGAAATCTTTTCTAAGTTTTCTGGATTTAAATCACCCTCTTCATATGCTTGGATCTGATTTTTAGCGCGCCTTAAATTAAAAAATAATTTTTTTTGAATTGCAGTTGTTCCTATTTTAACTAATGACCAAGATCTCAATATATATTCTTGCATAGCTGCTTTAATCCACCACATTGCATAGGTTGCTAAACGAAAACCTTTTTCTGGATCAAATTTTTGTGCCGCTTGCATCAACCCAACGTTACCCTCAGAAATTATGTCAGTAATAGGTAGGCCATAACCTTTGTATCCCATAGCAATCTTTGCAACCAACCGGAGGTGGCTCGTCACCAGAGAATGAGCAGCTTGCGTGTCCCCATGGACTTGCCAACTCTTAGCAAGAGTATATTCTTCTTCCGCACTTAACATTGGAAACTTTTTAATTTCCGTCAAATAATTGCTTAATCCAATATCTCCGGATAGAACAGGCAAATTCATTTTATTTTTTCCTTTAGCCATAATTATTACTTTTTCTTTATATGGAGATGATTCGTACCAAAGTAAAGACCAGAGATATTATAACAAATCTATTAGATTTTGCATGTCATTTGGTGGTTCTTCTTTGTATTTCAATATTTTACCTGTTCTTGGGTGTTCAAAGCCAAGTAAATATGCGTGCAATGCTTGTCTGTTCTGGAGGGGTTTAAAGTGCGATTGAACATCTTCGTTCAGTTTATTTATTTTGGATTTATATCCTGATCCATAAAGAGGATCACCAATCACTGGAAGATTGATATGATTTAGATGGACACGGATTTGATGGGTTCTTCCAGTTTCAAGCTTACATTCAATAAGGGAAAAACCTAATTCCTTATTTGACTTTATTTTTTTCCAATACGTTATTGCCTTTTTATTATTTAGTTTTTTGTTTAAAAAGACTGCCATCTTTTTTCTGTTTCTGTGAGACCTTCCTATAAAGTTCTTAATTTCTCCTAATTTGTTATTTGGAACACCCCAAACCAAAGCCTTATAAGCACGTAGTAGTTTTCCATCTTTTCCATGATTTGCAAATTGTTTCGAAAGACTTTCATGGGATTTATCATTCTTTGCTATAACCATTAATCCACTTGTATTTTTGTCTAGTCTATGAACTATACCAGGTCTTTTTTCTCCTCCTATTCCGGATAAGCTATTCCCACAATGAGAGATCAATGCATTCACAAGTGTTTTATCATAGTTTCCTGGGGCAGGGTGGACTACCAGGCCTACTGGTTTATTTAGAACGATTATATCATCATCCTCATGTACAATATTTAAGGGTATATTCTGACCCAAGGGCTTAGGGTCAATTGCCTCGGGAATATGCAAATAGTAAGCTTCCCCTATCTTTACCTTATATGCAGGATCATCAATTGATACTAATTTTTTGTTCTTTCTTACAAATAAAGCATTACTTTGAATGAGATTTTTTAATCGCGTTCTACTAAGGTCTTCAATCTTTTTGACTAAGAATTGATCTAATCGTATACCTACATCTTCTTTAGAGACTTTATATGTTATAATTTTTTTCACGGAATTATTCATTATGAAACAAAAACCTCAGCAAGATAACAACTATATCGTTTTAAAAACGATTGTCATTATTTTGGGAATTATTTTAGTTATTGGTTTTGCTATTGTTATGACAACAATAATTTACAGATCTGTTCAACTCCTAACTTGATAAAAGGAATACCACATTCTTATTCCGAATAACAAAGATAGAAGCCACAATATTAGTTCCACCCAATTTGGATTACTGTTGTATCCAAAGAATCCTTTAAGAAAAACACCTACAGAGCCTTTATCATGTAGTATGTGATAGTAATTATTTTTTTTAGTTTCAAACGTGTAAAAAATTTCGTTATCATTTTCTGATAAAGTTTTTTTCGGTTGGTGAATATCCCAAACACGTGCGATTTCATTCTCATTAAGATTATTGCTTTTAATCAAATATTCTTCTAATTCATGTGTCCCATAAGCAACCATGCCTGCTGCAAAGAACACCAGTAAGAGGGTAGTAACTTGAAAAAAAGATCGTAGGTTAACCTTTTTACCTTGAATAACAACAATGTAACCAATTAAAACCGCAAGAACAATTCCGAGAAGGAATCCAATATATGAAAAAGTACCCGTACTTGTAAAACTCGCCATTAGGAATAGGGCAGTCTCAAAACCTTCTCTGAGCGTAGAAAAGAAAATTAACAGAAACAAAGCGAGCCCAGACCCTTTAAGAGAGGCCTTAACGGATTCTTCAATTTCATTTCTGTTACTAACATGTTTTGCAAGCCAGAAGATTACATAAAAAAGAATAACAGCAGTTATGTACATAAAGATTGCTTCAAAAAGTTTTTCGTAAGATGTATTTCCTACACTCTTATTAATAGATGTTAATATGTAAGCAATTATTATGCTTGCACCAACGGAAGATAGAACAGCATACCAAAGTAGCATCTTCTCTCGGGTTAAATTATTTTTCTGTAAGACAGTATAAATAATTCCTACAATTAATGATGCTTCAAGGCACTCTCGGAAAGTAATTATAAATTCATTCATTATTTTGAGCTTACCCTTTTTGTAATTAATAATTATTATCAAATAATGCAATTAAGTGACTTTTTCAATGACAAAGTTATTTAATTTTTGTCAAAGTCGCAGAAAACTAACAAAAATTAATAAACTTTATAGTTGCAACTAATTCTCAATTGCTTTAAATATGCGAATGATTATTAATTGCGGATATTTTTTATGAATAAAGCTTTTACTTTTTTATTTTTTGCTACCTTAGGATTTAACTTTACTGTTTATGCTCAAGATGATCGCAATTCAATCGATCCGATAGATGAGCTACTTGTAGTAAGTTCCAAAGCAGATGTTTTTAAAATTCCGGGTTCAGTAGTTTTTATCAGTGAGGAAGATTTGTTAATTCATAATTATATGGATATCCAAAGAATTCTTCAGCAAATACCTGGAGTAAACATTCAGGAAGAAGATGGAATTGGTTTAAGACCTAATATAGGATTAAGAGCTGCTCAAACTGAACGTAACGGCAAGATCACCGTCATGGAGGATGGTATACTTATTGCTCCGGCGGCGTATGCGTCTCCTTCAGCATACTATTTCCCTCGATCTACTAGAATACAATCGGTGGAAGTTGTTAAAGGACCTGCTGCAATTAAATACGGCCCTAGAACTGTGGGAGGATCTATTAATCTTATTTCGACAAGGATACCCGAGGAGTTTTCTGGTAATTTAAAAGCTAGGTTTGGAACAGACAACCAAACTACTATTCATACCTATGTAGGTGGTACTACTGGTAAGATTGGTATTCTTCTTGAAATCCTTCAAGAGAAAGGTGATGGATTTAAAAGTATTTCCACTGGTCAAGATACAGGTTACGAAATTGAATCTTATGTTGGCAAGTTTAGATACCAGGATACAATTATTGGTGTTGAGCAGGTCTTTCAAGTTAAAGTGGAATGGACTGATGAAAATTCAAACGAAACATACCTAGGCTTGACTGAAGAAGATTATAATTTGAATCCCTATTCAAGATACGCTTCTAGTCAGTTAGATAATATGGACAATGAACATCTTCAGGGTGTGTTTACTCATCAAGTTATATTCAATGCAGATACTACTCTTACAACAGCGTTGTATTATAACGAAACAGCCAGAAATTGGTATAAACTTGATAAAGTTGGAAATGTTAAGATTGGTTCGCTATTAAAAAGCCCTACTAGTTATATTGGTCAAATGCTTGTTGCAAAAGGTGGTGACAGTTCAGCGGCATGTTTAAATTTATCAGATTTTACTAATTGTAAAACTAGCGACCTAAAAGTAAAAGCTAATAACCGAGAATATTTCTCTAAAGGTTACCAATTTATATTTAAGACTCTTTTTGAAACTGGCTCAGTTTCTCATGAAATTGAAATTGGTTTCAGAGATCATGAAGATGAAATGGATCGTTATCAATTTGCAGATTTCTATTATATTCAAGGTGGGTCTCCTAAGATTTATAAATCAGGTACACCTGGATCAGATTCTAATCGTCTCGAACAGGCTGAGGCTACTTCTGCGTATATCTCCGATTTAATAGCGTTCTCAAATTTCTCTATTCTATTGGCAGTTAGAATGGAAGATATTGATAGTCAAAGAGTTGATTATGGGAAAGAAGACCCTAATAGGGTTGGCACGCCAAAAATTAACTCAGTTTCATATGATGAAGTCATGCCTAGTTTTGGTGTAACATTTCAAGTAAATGAGACCCTTCAATTGCTTGCTGGTGTCTATAAAGGTTTTTCACCAACATCGGTTAAATCTGATAACTTTGAAGAGTCGACTAACTCTGAATTTGGGATCCGCTATATTGGAAACGGATTTAGCTTTTCAGCAATTGCATTCATGAGTGACTATGAAAATCTCACTGGTATATGTACTGCCTCTTCAGGTGGAGATTGTGATGTCGGTGATTCATTTTCTGCCGGCGAAGCGGAAGTTTCTGGACTAGAGCTATCTTTTGCATGGTTACCATCCTTAATAGATGGAATAGAAACTCCAGTAACATTGGCTTATACTTTTCAAGAAACAGAATTCCAAGATAGTTTCAAAAGCGGATATAGTTTATGGGGCGAGGTGGAAAATGGAGACGAATTCGCCTACATGCCAGAAAATCTTCTAAATCTTACTTTCGGTATACACTCCGATAGATGGGGTGTTGATGCTACTATCAACTTTAAGGACAAGATGAGGACTTCTGGTGGTTCAGGGTACGATGAATATTCAATTGAAGATCGAACTGTCGTAGATTTAAGTAGTTATTTTTCTCCTGATTTAGACTCAGAGATTCAGATTACTCTAAATATTCAGAATCTTTTTGACGAAGAATATAGTGTTTCATGGCACCCTGCTGGAAAACGACCAGGCAAGCCACAAACTGTCTTAGTGGGAATACGAGCCTCATTTTAATTTATTTTAAGGGTAGTTGCGTAAAATATATAAGAGATCTAAAAACAGCTGATAATCTATTAGTTGCTTTTCAAGTTTTTAAATGTTTACAGGAAAATATTGATCTTCGACACGATCAAAATCCAGCATTTTCCATGCTCTATCTATAGAATTGACAAAATTATCTATATCTTTTTTTGAATGCTTTGGAGTGATTGTAACTCTGAGGCGTTCATCCCCCTTAGGTACTGTAGGATAAAAAACAGGTTGAATATAGATACCAAATTCATCAAGAAGAAGTTTCGATATTTTTTTGCATTCCACAGGTCCTTTAACAAGTATAGGTATGATATGGCTATCATTACTTATAAATGGAACATTGATTGATTTCAGGCCTTCTCTAATAAGTTTAGAATTCCTTCTAATTCTTACCCTGAGTGTTTCTGCAACTTTTGTAAGTTCTATACTTTTAATTGATGCCGCCGCAACTGAAGGATTAATAGAAGAAGTAAAAATAAAACCTGAAGCAAAGCTTCTAATATAGTCAATTATATTAGCTTTTGCCGCTACGTAACCTCCCAACTGTCCAAAGGATTTTGAAAGGGTGCCATTAATGATGTCAATATCATCACTCAACCCAAGCTCATCAGCTATTCCTCTGCCCTCGTTTCCATAAAGACCCACTGAATGAACCTCATCTAAGTAAGTCATAGCTTTATATTCTTTTGCCAATCTAACTATTTCTTTAAGTGGAGAGCGTATCCCTTCCATTGAATAAATTGATTCACAGATAATTAATTTTGGTGCTTCTATATCAGATGCTTCTAGAAGACTTTCCAAGTGTTCCATATCATTGTGCTCGAAAATATGGTACTGGGCCTTACTATTTCTAATGCCTTCGATTAAAGATGCATGATTCAGTCTATCTGAAAATATTTCTATACTTTCTATATTTCTACATAAAGTGGCGATAGTAGCTTGATTGGCTGTATAGGCAGAAGGGAAAACTAAGGCAGCTTCTTTGTTATGAAGCTCCGCAAGCGTTTGTTCTAATTTTACATGATAGGTGGAAGTTCCTGATATATTACGAGTCCCGCCCGATCCAGTTCCAAGTTTATTAATAACATTAATGCAGGCGTCCAATACTTCAGGGTTTTGACTCATATTTAAGTAATCGTTTGAGCACCAGATCTCGACTTCTCTATCATTCCCTTCCACAGTTTCAAGTGCTTTTGGAAACATATTTTGGACTCTGTCGATTGCGCGAAAGGTTCTATATAGGCCCTCATCTTTCAGGGTTTTTATCTCTTCATTAAAAAAATTCTCGTAATCCAAAACTCTTCTCCCGTTACTAAACCTAGCAAAACAATATTTATTCTTTAATCTTAAACTGTTATTAACTATATTAATAAATTCGCTTTAGACATTATGTCGCATAGTACTAGCAAGATAGCTAAAATAAGTCGATATTTTAAATGATAATTAATATTCGGTATTTATGGTTAGAATAATTTCAAGAAAGAGCGATTTAGCGATTATTCAAGCTGAATCTGTAGGAAAACTTTTGAAAGAGAATGTCGAGGGTGAGGATATTACATATCTGCATAAAGAAACCTTAGGAGATATTGATCAAAAGACTGCCCTAAAAGATCTTCCGGAAATAGGAATATTTACACAAGATATTAGGAATTCTTTAATTAATGGTGAAGCCGATATAGCAGTTCATTCATGGAAAGACTTACCTATAGAAATTGGCCCAGAAACCCAGATTGTTGCAACTATTGAACGTGCAGATATGAGGGATATTTTTTTTCTTAAGAAGGAAAATGTTAAAAAAATAATTAAGGAAGGAAAATTAAAGGTTTTAACCTCATCACCAAGAAGATCATACAATCTTGAGCCCTTTCTTAAGAAAGCTCTACCTTATCACATACAGAAAATTGATTTCGAAGATATTCGTGGCAATATTCCTACACGATTAAAGAAACTTTTGACGGGCAAAGAGGATGGTTTGGTGGTAGCGAAGGCTGCAATTGATAGAATTCTGATAGGAAAGGATTTGAATCTTGCAAATAAGATTAAAGAAATATTGGATAATTTTCTCTGGATGATAGCACCACTTTCGTTAAACCCTTGCGCCCCCGGTCAGGGGGCACTGGCATTAGAGGTTAGTTCTAACAGGAACGAAATTATAGATATGGTCCAAAAGATAAACGATAATAAAGTATTTCAATCAGTCTCACAGGAAAGAGATACCTTGTCGCAGTATGGAGGAGGATGCCATCAAAAAATTGGGGTGAGTGTTGAAAATATGAAGTTTGGAAATGTTGTTACTCTTAAAGGTCTGACCGACGAAAGAGTTGTCCTAAATGAAAGGAGAATTGAACGGGAAGATCTTCCAGAATGGTATAAAATCAATAAAAATGCATTTTATCCTAATGACCTTGAGAAATATAATCTATTTCGTCGTCAGGTAATAAAAGAAAGTATTGAAGAAGTATCTTCTCTAAAGAAAAAGAATATATGGGTAAGCAAAGCTAATGCTGTCCCAGATCAGACCAAAATTTGTCAATCAAATTTATTATGGGTTA
>JAYYUG010000037.1:0-12258 GCA_036344135.1 Pseudomonadota bacterium
ACAAAAAATAAAAAATTAAAACATTTCAAAAACTTATGTTAATATTAATTGTGTTAATTATGTTTAAAAAAATATATTTTATGTCTTTTTAACTAAAAAAACCGGAATTTATAAAAATAAATAAAAATGTTAGTCTAATTGGAACAACATGAATATCTTGCCATAAAAAAAAACTATTAATAATTTATATAAAATACTAAACAGGTTAATAACAGGTTATGAAAGAAAGAACTAAAAAAAAATTAACCATTCACCTTGTTTCTGATTCTACCGGGGAAACCCTTCGTTCTGTGGGAGCAGCAGCAGCAGCACAATTTTCTAGCGCGCACTATGTTGAAAAGGTTTACCCCCTTATAAGAACTCAAAAGCAACTTCAACGCGTCTTTGAAAAAATCAAAGAGACGAGCGGGATAGTCTTGTGCACTCTTGTTGACGATAAATTAAGAAAAGACCTGCGGGATTTCTGTGGCTACGAGGCCATACCATATATGCCAATAATGGAGAACATTGTTTCGTTGGTTGAGAAGCACCTTAAAGAAAAAGCCATCAAAAAACCTGGCGGGCAACACGAGCTTAACAAGGAATACTTTAGGAGAATTGAAGCGATAAACTACACACTTGCGCATGACGACGGCCAAGGAAACGAAACGCTAGACCAAGCAGAGATAATAATAGTGGGGGTTAGCCGAACCTCAAAAACACCAACCTGTATATATTTAGCCAATCAAGGCATAAAGGCCGCAAACGTCCCCCTTTTACCCGGACAAGACCTTCCGAAAGAAATAACAAAAGCAGAAAATTCGTTAGTTGTCTCTTTAATAATTTCACCAAAGAGCCTTGTTGAGATAAGGCAAAAAAGAACAAAAAATCTGGGACTCGAAGAGCCAAAAGACCAATATACAGACCTGTTTATGGTAGAAAAAGAGATAGAAAATGCGAAAAAAACATTTTCTTCTATGGGTTGGCCGATAATTGACACCACCAGAAGATCTGTTGAGGAAACAGCTGCAGCAATACTCAACATACGATCCCAAGGAAAATAAAATGAAAATAATCTTAGCCTCATCCTCTTCATCAAGGAGAAAAATTCTTAAAAATGCGGGCATTGATTTTTTAGTTAAGAAACCCCTCATAACAGAGAGCAAAGAAAAGAAAAAATACAAAGGACCTCAAAAGAAACTCGCACTATATCTTGCAGAAAAAAAAGCGCTTTCTGTTAAACCGCAAAAGGATACAATTGTTATTGGTGCAGACCAGGTCCTTTTTTTTAAGGGAAAGATTTTCGACAAACCCAGGTCAATCAACGAAGCCAAGAAACACCTATCGATGTTATCGGGAAAGACCCACACCCTGGTGTGTGGGACAGTAATAACAAAGAATGATAGAATAGTCTGGAAACATAACGAAGAATGCAAGATGAAGATGCACAAGATCGAGAAAAATTATTTGGACCATTACCTCAAACTAACAGGAAAAAAAGCCCTTCGGTCTGTGGGAGCATATACAATTGAAGGAGATGGTGCGAGATTGTTCAGAAAGATTGAAGGAGATTTTTTCTCTATAGTAGGCTTACCGCTAATACCTCTGTTGAACGAAATAAGAAAGCTAGAACAAAAATAGAATGAAAAAAGCCGCCGTCATAGGAAACCCCATTGCACACAGCAGATCGCCCATGATTCATAATTATTGGTTAAAGAAATATGGCATTGAGGGGCATTACGAAGCCATCAAAGCCGAGGATGAAAAAGATCTCGAAAAAGTTATCGCCAGACTGATTGATGAGGGCTATTCAGGATTCAATGTAACCACCCCCTTTAAAGGAAGGGTCTTCGATCTATGCGACACCATAGAAGATAGCAGAAAATATCTTGTAACCACCAAAGCTGTGAATTCAGTAAAAATAAAAAATGGAAAATTATTTGGTGATAGCACAGACATATTTGGTTTCTATAACGGGGCGTTTCACCAGATAGGTGAAATAGAATTTAGTAAAGCCTCATATGAAAAAAACATCACTATTTTGGGAGCTGGGGGCGCTGCTCGTACCATATCCCACTCACTTGTTGACCGAAAAGACCCGCCCCTCCAAATAACTATACTTAACAGATCCCAAGAAAGAGCATCACTATTATGTAAGACGCTTAATGAACTTAGTAATTACAATTTTCCATCAAAAAATGTGAACATAAAACATTATGACCTGGATATAGAAAACTTTAAAAGAGAGACCAAAGATTGCGACCTTCTTGTTAATTGCACGACTATGGGCATGTACGGTGGCGCCGAAGAACTTAATTTTAATCTTGTTAACTGTAAGGAGAGCTTAGTGGTTTATGATATTGTTTATTCACCAATAGAAACAGGGCTTTTAAAAAAAGCAAAAAATCGCGGTCTCAGAACCATAAAGGGTCTTGGTATGTTGATATATCAAGCAGCACCAGCCTTCAATAGTTTTTTTGGTGTTTGGCCGGATGTCGATGATGACATATTTAATCTTTTAGAAGAAGACCTAAAGGCCCGCAAATGATTAAGATAGGATTAACTGGATCAATTGGTATGGGGAAAACAGAAACGGGAAAAATCTTTTCTGAATTTGGCTTTCCTGTATACAATGCTGATAACGCAGTTCATAGGTTGTATACCCCAGGACAGAAAGGCGCAGAAAAGATAAAAGAGATATTCCCAGTTGCAATCAATCCCGATGGATCAGTTAATAGAGAAAACCTAAGTAAGGAAGTTTTAGGGGATACTGAAAAGATTAAGATACTTGAAGGTATCATTCACCCCCTTGTGGGTGAAGACAGAGAAACTTTCCTCATAGAAAATTCTAACTCACACGCCGTTGTGTTGGACATTCCATTATTATTTGAGACAGGAGGTGAAAAATATGTTGACATAATTGTAGTTGTTGATGCGCCGAAAGATATTCAGGAAAAAAGGGTTTTGTCACGCCCAAATATGACGAAAGAAAAATTTGAGAAGATCATTTCGGAACAAATACCCAATGAGCAAAAAAAAGAGAAAGCTGATTATGTCGTTGACACCTCTATAGGTATTGAGGACGCGACAAGACAGGTTGGAGAAATAGTTAAAAAAATAAGAGACAGCAAATGAGAGAAATAGTTTTAGACACGGAGACCACCGGCCTTAGCCCTGAAAAAGGAGACAGGATTGTAGAAATTGGATGTGTTGAACTTTTTAATCATGTCCCAACGGGCAAAACATTTCAAACCTACCTAAACCCCGAACGCTCAATGGATGTGGGGGCTCAGGAAATACACGGCCTGACTGATGACTTTCTCGAAAACCAGCCGCTTTTCTTGAAAATAGTGGATGAATTTTTAAGTTTTATTGGGGAAAGCGCCCTTGTAATTCATAATGCAGAATTTGATTTAGCTTTTATTAACAGCGAGCTCAATAGAGTTAGTAGGGAAAATATAAAATTTGAAAGAGCTATAGACACACTCTCCTTAGCAAGAAAAAAATTTCCGGGAGCACAAAATAGCCTCGATGCCCTTTGTCGACGATTTGATGTAGATAACTCTAGAAGAGATCTTCATGGTGCTCTTTTAGATTCAGAAATCTTGGCAGAAGTATATTTAGAGCTTATTGGTGGCAAGGAACCCGATTTAAATTTGGTTAACCAAAAGAAAGAAGACAGCAAAAAAAACACCATCACCAGAAGAGAGTCCAAGAAAAGAGACACAACCTTAAAATATGGTGTCTCTCAAGTAGAAGCGGAAAAACATCAAGAATTTATCCAGAATCTCAAAACCCCGATTTGGAATAAAAGTTAAAAGAATCCCAAGAAACAAAAGAATCGTTAAACACAATATAATAAATGGGTATATCTTAAAACAGTTCGCCGAGTGGAAAGGGGGACTAGTAATTTTTGAACTATAATTTTCTCTGTTCACTTTCTCTCAGTCTGTCGATAAGATAATTTATTAATTTTTTCATAATAAATCTACGGCAGCCTGGAATTAAAAGAGATAAACCCAAAAAGTCTGTTATTGCTCCGGGTATTATAAAAAAGAAACCACCCAGTAACAGCCCCAATCCATCCACTATTTCACCTATGGCTCTTTGACCTTGAGATAATTTAATCTGAAGTTCAGTCACTAAACCAACACCCTGTCGACGTATGTGCATTATTCCTAAAATAGCAGTTCCTATTATGATAAACAGAGTAGGAAAGAAACCAATTAAGCCGCCCAGTTTAATCAGAACAAAAATCTCTAAAATTGGTAATGCAAATAATAATATTAATAGGAGTTGGGGCATAAGATTATATTAAATATAATACATTAAAGTTAATTTCTCATTCTATTAATAAAAAATTTAGTATAATACTCCCAGTTGTAACATTTGGAGAGATTTATGGGTAATCCATTTGACCCTTTAAACATAATTTTGATTGTAATTGCTGTTGTTGGCTTTATTCGTTTGAGGATGATATTGGGCAGAAGAACAGGAAATGAGGACCCCATTGGTCGTAAAAAAAACCCACTCCATACCAAGGAAGAAAAAATAATAAATATTTCTCCTTCACCAATTAAGAACAAAAAAAATCTTAATAAGGATGAAGTAATTGAATATCTAGAGAATAATATTTCAAACTTCGATAGAAAGAAATTTATTGAAGGCGCCAAAAACGTTTATAAATTAATCCTCAAAAGTTATGCTGAAGGAGATCTCAGAAAAATTAAGGGTTTTATAAGTAAGGATGTTTTCGAGGGTTTTGATAAGGCCATAAAAGACAGAAAAAATAAAGAACATAAGTTAGTGAACGAAATAATTGAGTTTGATAAGTGCGAAGTATCAGAAGCAATTTTGAATAAAAAAGAAGCAATTATTACTGTAGAATTTTATACACGACTTATTAGCTATGCTGTAGACGAGAACGAAACAATAATAGCAGGAAACAAAGATAACCCCCATTCTGTAATCGACTATTGGACATTCAAGAAATCATTAAAAGACAAAAGCCCTATATGGATGTTGATTACAACCGAGTCAGAAACCTAAAAAATGAAAAAACTTAGCGAGAGCGATCTTTTGCTTTGGCGGCAGACCAAGAAAGATAATCAGTCAGAATACAAGGAAATGATAACAAATTCGGAAGCACCAACCCCGACAACACTTCCAAGAGAGATTTTAAAGAAGCTTGCGAACAAAAGACTTCCAACCGATGCAACCCTTGATTTGCATGGTTATGATAGGATAAGCGCAAGGGAACAAGTAATAAAATTCATTAAATGTTCCCTTAATTCTAGATGCAAATATGTTTGTATCATTACAGGGAAGGGCAAAGGGCTTGTCAGAGACTCCGTTTTAAGTTATTTGAAGGAAAAAGATTCATTTCCCTTTGTTGTGGGGTACTCTTCAGCACATAGATTGCAGGGTGGAGATGGGGCAATAATCATTCACTTAAGAAAAAAGAAACATTAGGGTGAGATTAATGAGTAAAGCGAAATCAGAAAGAATTGGAAAGATTCTAAGAGAGACCAGAGAAACGCAAATAGAGGTTGAAATCAATATTGATGGATCTGGTGTTTCTGAGGTTGATACAGGTATAGGATTTCTGAATCATATGTTGGAAAGTTTTTCGCGTCACTCGCTTATAGATTTGAAGCTTGCCGCAAAAGGAGACCTGCATGTTGATCAACATCATACTGTTGAAGATACAGGAATTGTTATTGGTTCTGCTATTGCAGAGGCCCTAGGTAATTTTTCCGGCATTACTCGCTTTGGTAGCTCATTGCTCCCCATGGATGAAACCCTTACAAGGGTTTCTATAGACGTTTCAAAAAGGCCACATTTAGTTTGGAGGGTATCTTTTTCAAAGCCACTTCTTGGGGAAATGGATACAGAACTTTTTCAAGAATGGTTTGGAGCTTTTTCACAAAACCTTGGAGCAACTATCCATATCGAAAACATTTATGGCGAAAATAACCACCATATTGCAGAGTCTTGTTACAAGGGTCTTGCTAGATCCCTAAGAGAAGCCTTAACTATTGATCCGAGAGAGCTTGGAAGGATTCCTTCAAGCAAAGGAAAGCTGGGAAGTTAAGTCACATGAAAAATATAGCGATAGCTATAATTGATTATGAATGTGGAAACTTGCATTCTGCATCAAAATCAATTGAGCTTGCGAAGGATAAATCTAGTGTTTCAGGCGACGTGGTGATTACTAATGATCCCGACACTATTTTAAAATCAGATAGAATAGTGTTGCCCGGAGTTGGAGCGTTTGCTGCGTGCAATGAAAAATTTAACAACATTCAAGGGCTAAGAGAGGCTATTGAAGAAAAGGTTCTCAAACTTTCTACGCCCATTCTAGGTATTTGTGTAGGGCTGCAGTTAATGGCTGATAAAGGCTTTGAAGATGGTGAGCACATAGGCTTGGGTTGGATTCCGGGGGAAGTACGTGTTCTTTCTCCCAACGACAAAGAACTCAAAATACCACACATTGGTTGGAACAACATCCTGGTAAAGAGAGAAAAAAGTTTTTTAGGCAATATAAGTGGTGAGGATTTTTATTTTGTGCACTCTTATTATTTTATAGCGAAAGAAAGTGAAAATATAATTGCAGAAACCGAGTATGGTATTTCTTTTGCCTCAATTTTATCCAGGGGTAATATTATTGGCACCCAATTCCATCCTGAGAAGAGCCAAGGTATTGGGGTACAATTTTTACAAAATTTTATGGAATGGCGTCCATGATTCTTTATCCAGCAATAGATATATATGAAAAAGAATGTGTCAGGCTAGAAAGGGGGAACTTTGATAAAAAAACAGTTTTTAATCAAAACCCATTAGAACAAGCACAACTTTTTGAAGAAACCGGATGTTCTTGGATTCACATTGTAGATCTCAACGCCGCAAGATACGGGAACTCTGAAAATTTTGAGATCATTGATCTGATAACCAAAGAAACTTCAATTAATATACAATTTGGAGGCGGAGTCAGATCAATAGGGGGCATAGAAAAATATTTAAATATTGGAGTAAAAAAGGTTGTTATAGGCACAGAGGCAATAAGAAATAATGACTTTATGATAGAAGCAGTAAGTTCTTTCCCTGAAAATATTTTAATTGCTATAGATGCACGCCACGGGAAAATTTCTATAGAAGGGTGGACCAAGGATATAGAGGTTACCCCAGCTGCGTTTGCTAAGATTGCTGAGGATAAGGGAGCAAAGGGGATAATATTTACTGACATAGAAAGAGACGGAATGATGAAGGGTCCAAACATATCTTCAACCATTAAATTAGCTGACGCTCTTAATATCCCTGTAATTGCCTCGGGAGGCATTAAGGATATTGACGACATTAAGGAATTAAAAACTAATGAAGGTAAGGGAATAAACGGTGTAATATGTGGAAAATCAATTTACACTGGAGATATAAAAATTTCCGAGGTTCTAAAAATTTCAGGAATTCGATAGATGCTTAAAACAAGAATAATACCGTGTTTAGATGTTAAAGATGGACGTGTCGTCAAAGGGGTAAAATTTCTTAATTTAGTTGATGCAGGTGACCCGGTAGAATCTGCAAAAGCATATGATACCGCAGGAGCAGATGAGTTGTGTTTTTTGGATATAACAGCCAGTCATGAGAAAAGACCGATCTTATTAGACGTAGTTCGAAGTACTGCAGAGGAATGCTTCATGCCCTTAACGGTTGGGGGGGGTATTAATAACGTAAATGACATTAAGGCGCTTTTATCCTCAGGTGCGGACAAGGTTTCCATTAATACTGCAGCGGTAACAAACCCAAAAATTATTGGTGATGCTAGTAAGATTTTCGGAAGCCAATGTATCGTCGTAGCAATAGACGCAAAGAAAATAAGTGACAATAATTGGGAAATATTTACTCATGGTGGTAGAGAGTCAACAGGTATAAATGCTATTCAATTCGCAATAAAGGCAAAAAAATTGGGCGCAGGGGAGTTATTGCTAACCTCAATGGATAGAGACGGCACTAAAATGGGGTATGATATAGAGTTATTAAGGGCTATTAGTGCTAGTGTTTCGATACCTATTATTGCATCAGGGGGTGTGGGAAGCGTGGAACATATGATTGATGGAGTTTTAGAGGGAAATGCGAATGCTGTTTTAGCGGCTTCAATTTTTCACTTTGGCGAAATCAGCATAGAAGATGCTAAAATAAAAATGGCTGAATCAGGTATCAATGTAAGGATCTAAGAGTAAAGACAATGACTAAAGACAGTAAAATATTAGATGAACTTTGGGAGGTTATAAATGCAAGGGAACAATCTAGTGCGGAATCTTCCTATACAAGGGACATGCTTGAACAAGGAATAAATAAAATTGCCCAAAAGTTTGGAGAAGAGGCCTCAGAGTTAATAATAGCCACATTGGCTGAAACAAAAAAAGAAGTGGTTGGTGAAAGTGCTGATTTATTGTACCACTGGTTTTTGCTTCTGAAGGCGTCGGGAGCAGAACCCTCTGAAGTTTATCAAGAACTTGCAAATAGAAGAAAATAAAAAAGGATTATACTGTGGTTAACACGACTAAAAAAGATCCTTACGACAGACTATATAAAAACTTTTCCCCAACTCGTTGGACAGAATTAAAACACGTCAATGATTCATTAATGTCTGAAAGAGAGCTTGACGACCTTTTGGGTATAGGTGTTTCCATGGATCTAGAGGAAGTCAAGGATATTTATTTACCCATTGCAGAATTGATTATTATTAACATTAAAAGATCACAAGATTTGAACAAAGAGATTCACGCTTTTTTTAAATCAGAAAAAAGTAACTTGCCCTATATCATTGGAGTTGCTGGATCTGTGGCCGTTGGAAAGTCTACTTTTTCAAGAATCCTTCAGGTCTTAATATCAAGATTATCGGATTTTGGAGTAGTAGATTTAGTAACAACTGATGGTTTTTTGTATCCCAACAAAACGCTAAAAGAAAAAGACCTAATGGAAAGAAAGGGTTTCCCGGAAAGTTTTAATGTGAGAGCGCTCTTTGATTTTTTGTCAGAAATTAAATCAGGAAAAGATCAAGTAAGGGTACCAGTATATTCACACCTCACCTATGATATTGTAGAGAATGAAGAAATAGTCATCAATAACCCGGATATTCTTATATTAGAGGGCATAAACGTACTTCAACCCCCCCGAATTAAAGAAAATATTATTGAACCAATAATTTCAGACTTTTTTGATTTCTCAATCTATCTTGATGCAGATGAACCACATATACGCAAATGGTACATTGAGAGATTTCTTGAATTACGTTCTACAGCCTTTAATCAGGAAGGAGCCTTTTTTAATCAATTCGCAAATCTAAATGATGAAGAAGCTATAGATATTGCCAATGTTATATGGGAAGAAATAAATTTAAAAAACCTAGAGGAAAATATTTTACCCACAAGGAACAGGGCATCCCTAATTGCAAAAAAAGGGAGCGACCATAATATTAACGAATTATGGATCAGAAAGATTTAAGTGTGTTAATGTAAAATATGGTACATAAAATAAAAACAACTGTTATTGGCGCCGCAGGGAGAATGGGAAGGGAGATAATTTCTTTAATTTCTACCTCTAAAACTTTAGAACTAGTGGGTGCGTTGGAATCTAAAGACTCAACTTTCTTGGGAAAAGATGCCTGCGAACTTGCAGGTAATAACTCTAACGGCGTCACTATAACTGATAATGTGATCGACGAGTTACTTAAATCGGAAGCCGTCATAGACTTTAGCTCTCCGGATTCTACCATTTTTGCTTCCGAAATTTCTGCTCAAGGTAGATTAGTTCATGTTATTGGGACTACAGGTTTTAATGCCGATCAATTGAAGTTGATTAATTCAGCAGCAAGACATGCTACCATAATAAAATCTGGAAATATGAGTTTGGGAGTAAATGCCCTTATAGGGCTTGTAGAAAGAATTTCCGGATTATTAGACGATGATTGGGATGCGGAAATTAATGAGTTACACCACAAAGAAAAAGCAGACTCTCCATCAGGTACCGCCCTGGCTCTAGGAGAGGCAATAGCGAAGGGAAGAGACCAAGACCTAAAAAAAATTAAAGAGCAAGCCCGAGATGGCACAAATTTAAAAAGAAAAAAAGGTAGCATTGGTTTTTCATCTGTTAGAGGTGGTAGCATTGTTGGCGAGCACTCGGTTATTTTTGCGGGTAGTGGTGAGAGAATAAGATTGGAACACGTCGCCGAGACCAGAGACATTTTTGCAAAAGGTGCAATCAAAGCTGTCCAATGGGGCATAGGAAAATCACCGGGCCTTTACTCGATGCAAGATGTTTTGGGAAATTAGTATATAAGGGAAAATCTGAGATGTCATACCTTGCTCTTGTGAGACACGGACAAAGTGATTGGAATAAGAAGAATCTTTTCACAGGATGGCAAGACCCACCCCTTACAAAGCAAGGAAAAGAAGAAGCAAAAGAAGCCGCGAAATTTTTAAAGGCAATGGAGATTGAATATAATTACTTATATACTTCGGTTCTTAATAGGGCCATCCACACAGGGGAGCTTATTGTTGAGATTCTGGGATTAAAGGACATAACTTTTATAGAGGACCAAGCCTTGAATGAAAGAGATTATGGGTCTCTAACCGGTTTAAACAAAGATGATGCTAGAGAAAAATGGGGTGAAGAGCAAGTCCATATATGGAGACGATCTTATGATATACCCCCCCCTTCTGGTGAAAGCTTAAAAAATACCGCTGAAAGAGTATTACCGTATTTTCAAAAAGAAATATTACCAAAACTACATGACGAAGAAAATATATTAATAAGCGCACATGGTAATTCGTTAAGGTCACTGATTATGTATATTGAAAATCTCAAGCCCGAAGAAATTATTAAGAAAGAAATTGCCACGGGCGAGCCTAAAATTTACTCATTTAACCAGGGGAAATTTCAATCGGAAAGCTAGACTTCCTTGGCAAAGTTACTTTTTAACCAAAATGAATAGATCACAAAGAGCACGAACAGTATCAAGAATCTTAAACAAGAATTACAAATCCTTGCCGATTCCTTTAGATCATTTTGATCCCTATACTTTGCTGATTGCCGTTTTGTTATCAGCCCAATGCACTGATGAACGAGTCAATCAAGTGACGCCTAAATTATTTAGAGTTGCCGACACACCGATAGAAATGGTAAAGCTCACTCATGCTAAAATATATGATATTATCAAACCATGTGGTCTAGGGCCAAAAAAGTCACATGCTATTTTAGGTCTTTCTAATATTTTAATTGAGCAACATTTTGGACAAGTTCCAAATGATATTAATAAACTGGAAGAACTACCAGGTGTTGGTCATAAGACGGCCTCAGTAGTTATGAACCAAGCCTTTGGCGTTCCCACTTTTCCTGTAGACACCCATATACATCGTTTGGCACAAAGGTGGGGCCTCACAAAAGGAAAAAATGTTAGTGAAACTGAGGAAGACCTAAAGAAGATTTTTCCATCATCGCAATGGGGAAAATTACACCTTCAAATGATCTATTGGGGCCGTGAGTTTTGTGGGGCGCGTGAGTGTTGGGGACTTGAATGCGAGGTTTGTAAAGCTTGTTATCCCAAAAGAAAAAGAAGAGTGGCCCATAAGAAGCCCAGCTAAGATTTCTTATTTGAAAAGACTACTTAACTTTTTTAAATAGCCTGTTGTTTCAGGGTTTGTGTCTTTAGAGTGAAGAGTAGAGAAATTTTTTAATACTGTTTTCTGTTTGTTATTAAGGTTTTTAGGGACTTCTACATGTATCTGGACATATAAATCCCCAAATTTTTTAGATTGCAAAACAGGCATACCCTTTCCTTTCAATCTAAATTGCCTACCATTTTGACAGCTTTCTGGTATCGATATTCTCAACTTTTTTCCATCAGGTGATGGCACTTCCATTTCACCACCTAAAGTTGCAGTAATAAAATCTATAGGAATTTCACATAGGACATCCGATTCATTTCTTTTAAAGAAATTATCTGGCCTGATTGACAAAAAAACGTGTAAGTCGCCATTTGGACCTCCATTTTCTCCGGCCTCACCCTCTCCTGGTAATCTCATTCTTGTGCCATCTCCGACACCGGTTGGTATATTAACGGATAACTTTCTATTTTTTCTTACTCTTCCAGATCCTCCACAACTTCGACATGGATTTTGTATCACAGATCCATTTCCAGAGCATACAGAACAAGTTCTTTCTAAGGTAAAGAACCCTTGTTGAGCTCTAACTGTTCCAGATCCGCCACAATTTTGACAC
>JAYYUG010000038.1:0-5360 GCA_036344135.1 Pseudomonadota bacterium
ATATTGAAACTATGATCAACGACTCTTTAGACTCTTGTGATCGTTTTTTTCCAGCTTTTCAATATGTTTTGTGGGCTGGGAAATCATCAGAAGAAGCTCTTTCCTCAGTGCTTTTCGAAACAAAAGGCGAAGCTTAAACTGTTAAAAATATGAGTGAGAATAGAATCCTATTTATTGGTTGTGGGAAAATGGGTGGCAGCCTTCTAAAGGGTATTCTTAGAAGTGATGATTTTCTTAAAAAGATAGATGTCGTTGAACCATATCCACAAAAACTACTTTTAGATTTAGTTGAGTCTGAAGATATTAATATTTATCAAGATATAAAAGAAATCTTGACCTTCGATTACGATACTTACTTAATAGCTACGAAACCTCAGATTTATGAAAAGATATTTTCTCATCTTAGGGATAAGATTTCAGGTGATAATGATCTACTAATAATTTCTATTTTAGCTGGTGTGACCACACTGAAAATAGAGAATATTTTAGGAGATTTTCCAATTGTAAGAACAATGCCTAACTTAGCGGTTTCGGAAGCAAGCGGAATGTCAGCGTTATTTGCAAATAGTCATGTAAACTCTAAAGATAAAAAAACATCTTCGCTAATTTTTGGGTCAGTTGGTGAGTATATTTGGGTTAAAGATGAAGATATCTTAGACATTATTACTGCAATATCAGGATCTGGCCCTGCTTACTATTTTTATTTAACTGAGTGCTTATGTAAGATTGCAATTGAGTTGGGTATAGACAAAGAATCGGCATTATTGATTGCTCGGCAAGTGGCCATAGGTTCTGGCGATATCTTAAGGGCCTCCAAAGATTCTCCACTAAATCTTAGGAAAAATGTAACTTCTAAAGGTGGAACTACTGAAGCAGCTTTCAAAAAGATTATTAACGAAAATGAAGAATTCTACAATATTCTTATGAATGCAGTAAAAAACGCAATTAAGAAGAGCCGTGAGTTAAGTTAGATTAATTAACAATATTTCTTGGGAATTCCAGACTTACTTTTAAACCCCCAAGATGGCTTTTAGATAATTTCATTTGTCCCCCATGATTGTTGGCTATGTCTTGAGAAATAGACAGTCCCAATCCAGATCCTGAAATATTTTGATTCCTCGCGAGATCTAGCCTCTGGAAGGGTTTAGTAGCTTGCTCATAATCTTTCTCTTTTATTCCTGGACCATCATCTTCGACTAAAATCCGAATTATTTTTTCACTTTTATTTAAAGTTACAACTACTTTATTTCCATATGCGCAGGCATTATTGATTAGGTTAGATATACATCTTTTCATTGCAATTAATTTGCATTCGAAAAGAAATTCATCTGACGCATTATTATGAAAAATAATTTTTTCTATATCATCTTTCTTGATATTTATTATTTCTTCAATAATTCCTTTGAGTTGAACCTTGCTTATATCTTCGCTAGTTACTCCTTGAGCAAAATCAAGATATGTTTCCAACATTTTTTGCATTTCATTAACGTCATTTAACAACTCATTATTATTCGAATCATTTGGTAACATCTCAATTTGGAGTTTTAATCTTGTAAGGGGCGTCCTCAAGTCATGACTAACACCTGCTAGCATTAGTGTCCTTTGTTCCATGAATCTTTCTATTCTTTCTTGCATTTTAAGATATGCTTCAGCTGCTCTTCTGACTTCAGCCGCACCTGAAGGTTTCAAATTTTCTATTTTCATTCCCAAGCCAAATTGATGAGCTGCTTTAGAAAGTTTTTCAATAGGTTTAATTTGTTGCCTCATAAACATTATTGCTACTGACAATAGCAACAAAGAAGATATAACCATCCACACTAAAAAAATATGACTATTCGTTGCATATACATTTCTTCTAGGTAACATAAATTGATAAAGCCCTTCACCATTTTCAATCTGTACAATTACTTGTTTTTCTAGTGTATGAGCATCAATCCAAAAACTGTTTTCTAGCCTCATTGATAATTCTTTACCTAGAGTATTTTCAACCAGATTTAGAGGTTTTGGAGCATCATCTTTAATTTTCTGATTTGGAATAAATGTAATATCCATATCATAATAGTTCTTAGAAACTTCTTTTATTTTAGAAAAGTCTATAGTGTCCTTTATGTCTAAAAAAGAAACAATTTCAGAAGCAACTGCTGAAGATAATTTCCTTGTAACAAGCTGCCAATGCCTTTCTAAAAAAACAAAAGTAAGTATTCCCTGAAGTAGTACTATTGGAACTATTATAATAAGTAGTGATCTTGAATATAGACCCTCAGGAATAAATTTTTTTAAATTAGAAAAAAAGGAAGGAAATATTTTCATTATCTATCAGGTCTTAGTATATAACCCTCACCACGTACGGTTTGTAACCAGATCGGCATTCGAGGATCTTTTTCTATTTTTCGTCTAAGTCTATTAATTCCAACATCTACAGACCTTCCAGGTTCGTCAACTCCTGCTAATTTTTCTCTATTCAAAGGCTGTCCAGGGCTTTTAGCTAATGCTATTAAAAGATTCATTTCTCTATCTGTTAAATACATTCTTTCTCCTGATAGTGTTAGTTCTCTTTTTTCAATATTCAATATGAAATCACCGAAATATATTTCGTTTTCAATGGTTTCTTCAATCGTTGACCTTTTTAAAACTGAGAGTATTCTCAATAATAGTTCTTTTGGATTGAAGGGTTTTGTTAGATAATCATCTGCTCCTAATTCTAATCCTTCTATCTTGGATTCTGTGCCAGATTTAGCCGTTAGGAGAATAATTGGTGTTTGCGAATTATCACGTATTTCTCTAGTTAATATTAAACCATCATCTCCAGGCATCATTATATCCAATACTATTAGATCAAATCTCATTAACTTGATTTTATTTCTGGCTTCTTCAGAACCGCTTGCTGTCGATACAATAAATCCTTGGTTAATTAAATATTGACTGAGAATATTCCTGATTCTCTCATCATCATCCACGACAAGAAGGTTATAAGTTACATCTGAAATCATTTTATCCTCTAAAAAATTATTCTAATATACTATCTAAAAGTTTGAAATAATTATGTTTACTTATTATGTGCTATTGTATTAATTGACTAGGGCTATGGCATCATATTGTTTTTAAATTTTTTTTATGGAGATATTCTTGAGTATTGATTCTATGGAAAATAGAAAAGGTTTTATATGGTTCGATGGGGAATTGATTGAGTGGAGTAAAGCTCAATTACATTTATTAAGCCATGGATTGCACTATGCCAGCTCAGTTTTTGAAGGTGAGAGATCTTATTCAGGAAAGATATTTAAGTTAAAAGAACATACCGAAAGGCTATTTGATTCTGCCAGACAATTGGATTTAAGAGTTCCTTTTTCTACTCAAGAAATTAATGAGGCTTGCTACCAAACTTTGAAAAAAAATAATCTAAGTGACGCATATGTGAGGCCAATTATCTGGAGAGGGGCTGAAACAATGGGCGTTTCTGCTCCAAATTCAAAGATTCATTGCGCTATAGCAGTTTGGGAATGGCCTTCCTATTTTAGCCCAGAAGACAAGCTTAAAGGAATAAGATTGACTTTATCAGACTGGAAAAGACCATCTCCAGAAACTATTCCTTGTCAAGCTAAGGCTGCTGGTCTTTATATGATCTGTACTCTTTCTAAGCAAGCAGCTGAATCAAAAGGTTACGATGACGCTCTAATGCTTGATTGGAGAGGTCAAGTGGCTGAAGCTACCGGAGCAAACATTTTTTTTATGAAGGAAAAAGAGATTCATACCCCCTTACCGGATTGTTTTCTGAACGGAATTACTCGTAGAACAGTTATAGGTATTGCCAAAGAAAAAGGTTTTGAAGTTATCGAAAGAAAGATTGAGTTAGAAGAATTAGGTAATTTTGACCAATGTTTTATTACAGGGACAGCTGCCGAAGTAACTCCAGTTTCTGCTATAGACGATTACTTATTCTCTGTTGGAAACGAAATAAAAGAATTATCAGATGCATACATCAAGTTAGTCAATAATTGGAATGGAGAATAACTCCTTACACGGTCTGCTTTACCCATTTTGAGTCTTTCTTAAAATGTTCTTTTTTCCAGAACGGAGCATTTGTTTTTAGATAATCGACAACAAATTGATTAGCTTTATAGGATTCTTTTCTATGATCAGAACATGTAACAACCATAACAATTGGTTCATTTGGATATAATCTTCCATATCTATGTATTAGATAGCAAACCTTTAAATCCCATTTTTCTTTCGCTCGATTCAAAGTTGATAAAAAAATTTTCTTTGCCATTTCATCATAATGTTCTATTTCCATAAATTGTATCTTATGATCTGAATATTCTCTTACAGAGCCAACAAAAGAAACCATAGCACCTGCCACTATTTTAGATCTTATTTTTTTTATTATTTCGTCAGGATCAAATATTTCTTCTTGTATAATGACTTCAATCAATTTTTAACCCCCCGTTACAGGTGGGAATATAGCTATTTCTTGACAATCTTTAAAATTAAAACCACTATCCACATATTCTTGGTCGCATGCGACATGAATTTTATTTATGTCATTCACTGCATTGTTATACTCTTCACCTAGTGTGGTTAAATAAAACAAAAGTTGTCCGATAGTTGAAATATTGTCTGGAATTTCAACCACCTCTGTTTTTTTTCCTATTACTTCCCGTATTTTGGCGAAATAAATTATTTTCACACCTTTTCCTTTTTATAAAAACTGACAACTTTATAAATATAATTAAATCCTGTAAAAATCGACAAAATGCTAGCTAACCAAATAAAAAATAAACCCATGAAAAGTGGTAAACTATTAATCCAATTAGGAAAACTTAAAATTGGAAACGAAAGAGACAACAATAACGATGATACAGCTATTAGCTGGCTAGCTGTTTTCCATTTCGACAATTTAGTAACATCGAGAATTAGATCGTTGGATTTAAGGCTTTCACGTAATCCTGAAACAAGTATTTCTCGAAAGATTATTATTATAGAAGGAAAATAAATAAGTATGTGATTAAAATTAATTAATATAGGAACCAAAGCAAGAACAACTAAGAGTTTATCGGCGATAGGGTCTAGGATTCTTCCTATCTCACTTTCCTGGTCCTTTTTTCTTGCAATCCATCCATCTAAGAAATCTGAAAGGGCCGCTAGGATAAACAGAATAAAGGAAACGAAATATACTGTTTTAATATCAAGTAATAAAAAATCTGACCTACCCAAAAAAATAAAACATGGGATAAATCTTGCAACAAAGATTCTAGAAAATGTAAGTATATTTGCTAGCATAGTGCTTTATTAAATTAATTTAATTCATTAAACCAGTTATAAATGTTTTCAGCAGTATTTTTCGAGATTCCTTCAACATG
>JAYYUG010000039.1:0-8503 GCA_036344135.1 Pseudomonadota bacterium
CTAAAAGAACCTAATAAAACGGGAAGAAGGAGTAGTGTTCATTAAAAAAAAATGCTTAACTTTGAAGCTTAAATAATGCAATGGGAAATATTTGAATGATTAAAAATATTAAAGAAATTGGACCTAATCATTATAGAGAAAAATTTGGTAGATATTACGAAGATTTTGAAATTGGTGATGTTTACGAGCATAGACCTGGAAAAACTATTACCGAATATGACAACCATTTTTTTACTTTAATGACTTTAAATACACACCCTATTCATTTTGATTCAGAATATGGAAAAGAAACTGAATTTGGACAAAACTTAGTCGTTTCCCCTTACACCTTATCATTACTTATAGGCATGAGTGTGTCGGACTGTAGCCAGAAAGCTATAGCAAACCTTGGTATGGACGAAGTAAAATTTACTGCACCCGTTTTTCATGGCGATACCGTATACGGATCATCCGAAGTGCTTGAAAAGAGAGAAAGTTCATCGAGAAAGGGACAAGGTATCGTTACTATCAAAACTACAGGCGTTAACCAAGATGGAAAAGTAATTTGCACATTCAAGAGGCAAATACTTATACCTTTTGAGGGTTATGCTGTTGAAGATAAAATCAAAAATTATTAATAATTAAAGATGAAGATTCTTAAAAAAATAATTATTGCAATATTTATAGTGCCAATTTTTTCTCTAACTGTAGTAGGAAATGAAATTCTAGATCTTTATAAGCACCTTCATGCAAATCCTGAATTATCTTGGCATGAATATAAAACTTCAGATTTGTTAGCTGGAAAAATGGAAGAGTTAGGATTTTCGGTTACGAAAGGTTTTGCTAAAACAGGTGTAGTTTCAATCTATAAAAATGGAAAAGGACCAGTGCTGATGATAAGGGCAGATATGGACGGTCTCCCCGTACAAGAAAAAACAGGATTGAAATACGCATCAAAGGTTAGATCACTTTATACTGATAAAAGCGAAGTTTATGTAATGCATGCATGTGGGCATGATGTTCATATGGCTGTAGCAATTGGAACTGCAAAAGAATTACTTAGAAACAAAAATAAATGGTCTGGAACTTTGATGATGATTTTTCAACCTGCTGAAGAACGAGGACAGGGATCTGCTAGAATGCTTGAAGAAGGCTTGTTTGAAAAATTTCCACGTCCCGATTATAATCTTGCACTTCATGTAGGAAGCACATTACCTGCTGGAACCGTTGCTTATCATAAGGGTTACGCTATGGCTAACGTAGATATGGCTGATATAACTATTTTCGGTGTGGGGGGCCATGGGGCTTACCCCCATACCGCAAAAGACCCAATAGTTCTTGCATCAAAAATAGTTCTAGCACTTCAGACAATTGTTAGTAGAGAGATAGACCCTTTAAATCCTGCTGTTGTAACAGTTGGCTCAATTCATGGAGGCTTTAAGCATAATATAATATCTGATGAGGTAAAACTTCAACTTACTCTCAGATCATATACCGATGAAGTTAGAGAAAAAATTATTTCAAAAATTAAAAGAATTATCAGAGGGGAAGCAATTTCAATGGGTATTCCTGAAGACAAAATGCCAACATTAAAATTAAGAGATGAATACACCCCAGCCCTTTATAATACACCTGAGTTTGTAGAAATTGTAATTAAACATATTAAGAATTCTATAGGTGAAAATAATGTCTTTGAAACTCCACCAGTAATGGGTGGAGAAGATTTCGGGAGATTTGGAAGAGTTGAACCAAAAATACCAACATTTCTTTTTTGGATAGGTGGACCATCACTTTTAGATTGGGAAAAATCAGAAAAAGGTGAAATATCTATACCAGGAAATCATTCTCCCTTATTTGCACCAGATCCAGAACCAACCCTTAAAACAGGTGTGTCAGCAATGACCGCTGCGGCGATAGGAGTTTTTAATGAGCCCAGATAATTTATTTAATTTAGAAGGGAAAACAGCTCTTGTTACGGGAGCAGGAAGTGGTTTAGGTCAAGAAATCGCAAAAACATTATATGAAGCTGGTGCTAACTTGGCCCTTGCTGCAAGGCGTAGAGAAAAATTAGAAGAAACCAAGAGTGATTTAAAAGGCGGATCTCAAAAAGTTGAGATATTTTCAATGGATGTCACCAAGGAAAATACAGTAGTCGAATGCTTAAAATCAGTTAAAGGAAAATTGGGAAATATAGACATCTTAGTAAATAACTCAGGAGTCACAGCGGTAGGTGCTATAGATTCCCATGAAATTGATGATTGGGATAGTGTTATGGACACTAATCTTAGAGGTCCTTGGATATTGTCAAAAAATTGGCTACATCAAAGATTAGAAGCTAAGAAAAAGGGTGGGGTAATTATTAATGTTTCTTCTATTACTGGAGATAACCCACAAAAAGGTAACGGTATCTATGCCGCTTCAAAATCTGGTTTATCTCATCTAACAAGGCAAATGGCGTTAGAATGGGCTAAATATGGAGTAAGAGTTAATTCGATAGCGCCTGGCTACATTCGTACTAACCTAAATAGTGATTTTGTTGATTCAGATTTAAGTAATGATATGATAAGACGGATTCCAATGCGTAGGCTTGGTAAAATTCATGAGATAGATGGACCAATTCTTCTTCTAGCTAGCGAAGCGGGATCTTATATTACCGGTTCAACACTAGTAGTAGATGGAGGCCACTTGGTTAGGGATTTGTAACAAATACATTTGTATACAGCTTTTATAAATTTGGAGATTAAGAAATGACTAAAACCATTGAATTTTATTTTGATTTTGGAAGTCCGACAGTTTACTTGGCTTCAACACAGTTGCCTGTAATAGCTGAAAGGAATGGATCCATTCTTGAATATCATCCTATTCTCTTGGGAGGTATTTTTAAAGCAACTGACAACCAATCACCTGCTGCAGTTCCTGCAAAAGGCGCTTATATGGGAATAGACCTTCCTAGATTTGCTAAAAGATATAATGTTCCTTTCCGACACAACCCTTATTTTCCGGTTAACACTTTACCATTAATGAGGGGTGCTATCTCTTATCAAATGGAAGGAGATTTCAACAAATATTTGGAGACAATTTTTAATGCTATGTGGGTTGAACCAAAAGATTTAAATAAACCGGAGGAGATTGCTGAGACATTGTTAGAAGGAGGTTTCGATCCTAACGAATTTATGGAAAGAATATCAGATCAGAAGGTTAAGGATGCTCTAATAGCAAATACCGAAAAAATTGTTGAGAAAGGTGCATTTGGTGCGCCAACTATTTTTGTAGGTGAAGAAATGTTTTTTGGGCAAGACAGACTAGATTTTGTAGAAGAAGCCCTAAAGTAAAACCACCGTGCCTTTCGACACGGTGGTAGGGTCGTTTTTTTGTGGAGGCAAAATAAAACGACTAACTTCTAAACTCAGGATAAGCTTCCATACCTACTTCAGAGACGTCTAATCCGGTTATTTCATCTTCTTCAGATGGTCTCAACCCAATAGTATATTTCATTGTTAACCAAACTACTGAACTGGTTATAGTAACAAATAGACCTATTGCTAGAACACCAATCAGTTGTACCAAAAAGTCGCCACTTCCATTAAGTACGGGTATGCCAACTGCTAGAGTTCCCCATATTCCTCCCACCAGGTGAACAGAAATAGCACCAACAACATCATCAATTCCAGCCTTGTCAATCAATGGGATTGCTAGAGTACATAATGCTCCTGCTATTCCTCCTATTGCTATAGCTTGAAGTGGAGTGGCAACATCTGGACCAGCAGTAATGCCAACTAAACCTGCTAAGGCACCATTTAGCGCGAGGGAGAGGTCTGCCTTACCATATAGAAATCCGGCAACTACCATAGCCACAACTAAACCGGCACACGCAGCAATATTAGTGTTAACGTAGATGTTTGCGATAGCTGTAGCATCTGCAGCACTTCCTAGAGCTAATTGAGATCCACCATTAAATCCAAACCAGCCAAACCATAAAATAAATGTGCCAATAGTCGCTAAGGGTAAATTTGCTCCCGGCATAGCATGAACAGTTCCTCCAGGGCCGTATTTTCCGAGCCTTGGGCCTATTATTATTGCACCAACAAGCGCTGCCCATCCACCAACAGAATGAACAAGGGTAGAACCAGCAAAGTCACTGAAACCCATTTCGCTTAACCAGCCTCCACCCCATACCCACGAACCTTGAATGGGATAGATGAATCCTGTCAGTATTATTGTGAATATAAAGAAAGGAAGAAGTTTGATCCTTTCTGCGATTGTTCCACTCACGATAGACATTGCGGTGGCACAGAAAACCATTTGAAAAAACCAGTCCGACATCACGGAGTAACCCGTACCATCTTCTGCAATAGATATCTCGGTTTCTGGATTTGTTAATCCAATTGTACCGAAATAACCATTTACGTCGTTATACATGAGACCATAGCCAGCTAGATAGAACATAAGACCCGCCAAACTATAAAGACCAACATTTTTAAGACAAATTGCAGTTGTATTTTTTGATCTAACTAGCCCCGCTTCAAGACATGTAAATCCTAAAGCCATAAACATGACTAAGAAACCATGGACGAGGAACGAGAAGGTGTTGAAGACATAAGCTGTTTCAGGGCTTACTTCAGCATTCGCACTACCGGACATCACTACAAAAGCTATTCCAAAAATTAAGAATAATTTTTTCAAAATTTTAATCATTTTCTTTTCCCTTAGAGTTATTTTGAAATATTAGAGACTTCCTGAGAAACCATATGAAATGACAAATTTGGCATCACTACCATCTCGACTACTATCCATAATTCCAAAACTAAAATCACCTATTGAGAAACTTAGACCATAATCGGTTTCAGCATCACCAGCTTCGTAATCGTAGTGGCCAATGTGAATTCCAAGGTCTAGCCCTTCTCTTAAGGTAAATCCGGTATCTAAAAAGAAATATGGATCATCTCCAAGATCTGCTTCCCAATCTGCGTCAGCTAAGACAGCAACTCCAAGAGTTACAGGTCCGATTTCACCGCTTATACTGATTTCGCTAAAATCAAGATCATCACCGTCAGGATAGGCATAATAAATATAACCTACACTTACTGGCCCAAAGCTGTATCCAAAATAACCGTCTAACTCGTAGCTGGTATCATCACCAAAATCTACATTAGACACCCAAGTACCGACAGAAAAACCATTATCAGCAGTATAATCTAATCCTCCAGATACCGCAGCACCAGGTCCTTGCGACATTCCGCGCCATAAGTATTGACTTGTAACACCAACGTTCCAGTCCAAGGAACTTGCATACGTAGCTCCCATTGTTGCAATGGCAAGAAATATTGCGAAGATAGTTTTTCTAATTGTTTTTTGTATCTTCTTAAAAATCATTTAAACCTCCTAAATTTTTTTAATTTCACTTATTACTAAGCAAAAAGGAGACCAACTTTTAAAAAATACAAAATATTTAATTATTTTATTTTAAAATTCTGTGTTGGTTACACATGATTCAACGATTCATAAGATATGAAAGATTAAAAAATCTTTCCTGGATTCATAATATCTTTTGGATCTAAGGCCTTCTTGATTTTTTCCATAAACTCAATGGAAAGACCTTGTTCTTTAATGAGGCAATCTTTTTTTCCTAGACCTATTCCGTGTTCGCCTGTCGAAGTTCCTCCCATTTCTAAAGCTCTATCAATTAATTTTTCATTGAATTTTTTTGCTTTAGTAACTTCTTCATTGTTGTCAGGATCTAGCAACATTATTAAGTGAAAATTGCCATCCCCTACATGACCAACGATAGGAGCTAAAATTTCAGCTTCCTCAAGATCCTTTTTTGTTTCTAATATGCATTCGGTAAGTCTTGATATGGGTACGCATACGTCGGTTGGGAAACCTTTCTTCCCTGGATCTAACGCAAGCGCTGCATAGTAAGCTCCATGGCGAGCTCTCCATAAGTTGTTGATAGTTTCATGCTGATCGGACCAATCAAATTTTAGAACATTATTAGTTTCTGCAATTTCTCCAAATATTTCTATCTGTTCTCTTACACCCAAAGCTGATCCTTGGATTTCGACAAACAAAGTCGGTTTTTCTTCCAATTCCATTTTTTCGTGACGGTTTATTGCCATAATTTGTATTTCATCAAGCAATTCTATTCTAGATAAAGGCAATCCCACTTGTATTGCCTCTATTACCGTATTAACTGCCCCTTCAATTTCTGAGAAAGGACATACTGCTGCAGAAACTGCTTCAGGTCTCCCATGAAGTTTCATTGTTATTTCGGTTATTACACCTAACGTTCCTTCCGACCCGAGCATTAAATGGGTTAGATCATATCCTGCAGCAGATTTTCTTGCCTTTGTACCGGTTTTGATTATTTTCCCATTAGGCATTACAACCTCTAATCCTAAAACCTGTTCTCTTATGGTTCCATATCGGACAGTATTTGTACCTGAAGCACGTGTTGCACACATGCCTCCCACTGTGGCATTAGCCCCAGGGTCAACGGGAAAAAATAATCCGGTATCTTTTAAGAATTCATTCAAATCGTTACGGGTAACACCTGGTTGAACAACGCAATCCATATCGTCATTATTTATATTAAGAATTTTGTTCATATTCATTGTGTTAATAGTAATACCACCATTAACCGCGTGAACATGTCCTTCGAGTGAAGTTCCAGCTCCATAAGGAATAATTGGTATTCCTTTGTCATTCGCAAATTTTATAATTAAGGATACTTCTTCAGAATTATTAGGGAAAATAACAGCGTCCGGTATGTTTTCTGGAATATGCCAAGATTCATCTGAACTATGATGCTCACGTATTGAATCTGAGGTGCTTAATCTTTCGCCAAAAATTTCTTTTAATTTAGACAAATTCATTATTGATTTTTTAAAGTCCTAAAACAAATTTTGCCATAATATTTTTCTGAACCTCATTAGACCCACCATAAATTGTTGTAGCTCTGTTATTGAGGTATTGAGGATATATTGTAACACCGTAATCAGGCCCAATAACTTCAAAGTTGGATCCAAGTTTTCTAGCTTCATTTTGAAGTGGAAGGGTGTAATACCCCATGGCAGATACTGCAAGTTCATCAAGAGTTTGTTTAAGTTCTGATCCACGAGATTTTAATATTGAAGAAGCAGGTCCAGGGTGCCCTCTCTCGGCAATGTCGGACATAATTCTATGTTCTGTCATTAATACAGCTTGTACTTCTATTTCTACTTCGTTAAGGGTCCTTGAAAAATTTTTATCTTCGAGAAGACTTTCACCACTGTCAGATCTTTCTTTAGAGGCAATACTTTTAATTCTTCTTGCTTGTTCTTGTAACGCTGCCGCATAACCTCCGCCCCTTTCAAATTCTAGTAGATATTTTGCTACGGTCCATCCATCATTTTCTTCTCCAACAACATTTTCTACAGGAACTTTGACATCATCAAAGAATGTTTGATTGACTTCATGATCTCCAGCTAGGGTAATTATTGGTTTAATTTCGATGCCAGGAGTATCCATGTCAATTAAAAGGAAGGTAATGCCTTGTTGAGGTTTTCCAGAATTATCAGTTCTGACAAGGCAAAAAATTCTGTTTGCATGTTGAGCATGAGTTGTCCAAATCTTAGTTCCATTGACTAAGTAATGATCCCCATTTCTGACTGCTTTGCATTGAAGTGAAGCCAGATCCGAACCGGAACCAGGCTCTGAATAGCCCTGACACCAGAAATCCTCACCCGATAAAATTCTTGGAAGATAAAAATCTTTTTGTTTTTGAGTACCATGTTTCATTAAAACGGGACCAACCATTGCTAGCCCCATAGCGGTGGGCGAAGGTGCTCCGGCGCTTGCGCATTCACTTCTGAAGATATACCTTTGCATATCATCCCAGCCAGTTCCTCCATATTCCTCAGGCCAGCTTGCTCCTATCCATCCTTTTTTATAGAGAATTTTATGCCATTTTGATGAGTATTCAACCTCACTGAAGACACTTGCAGTAAGTTTACCCGCCTCGCGAAGCTCTTCAGTCAATTCATCGTTTATAAACTTTCTTACTTCTATACGAAATTCTTCGTATTCTGCCTTAAAGCCTAAATCCATACTCACATCTCCAATAAATAATTATAGTATCATTTAAAATATTTTTTAATATAACATAAAACTTACTTGCTTAGTTGTGAATAGTAATTTGTAATAGGGCAAATTATTTATTGAGGTTTTGAATGCCACACTTTGAAGAAATTGTTCATTTGTCTGATATAGCTAGATTTCATGCAAAAAGGTGCCCTAATAAGGTTGCCTTCGTTCATGAAGATCGTTCCATTACATATGAGGAATTTAATATTCATAGCGAAAGGGTTGCTAATGGTTTGGTGAAAGAGGGTATCCAAGAACAAGACCGTGTGGCTTACATGGATAAGAACTCAGAAAGATTTTACGAACTTGTGATGGGATGTTCTAAATCTAACAGTGTAATAGTAGGAATAAATTGGAGATTAGCGCCCCCCGAAGTTGCATACATTTTAAACGACTCTCAAGC
>JAYYUG010000040.1:0-3535 GCA_036344135.1 Pseudomonadota bacterium
ATCATATATAGGAATAGAAAGAGAGAAAAAATACATTTCCGCAGCTGAGAAGAGATTGAAAAATGTTAAAACCTCTAATCCGAAACACCTTGCGATAACAGAGTCTAAGAAAGATCAGATTAGAATACCTTTCGGTAATCTTGTAGAAAGTGGAATTATAAAGCCAGGAAGTACTTTAAAAGGACCTAGGAGATTAAAGGCCAAAAAGTTTTCAGCCATAGTTAGGGCCGACGGAAGCTTATCTGTTAAAGGAGAAAATGGTTCAATTCACCAAATGGGAGCTAAAGTACAAGGAAAAGAAAGTTGTAATGGTTGGACTTTCTGGCACTTAGAGGAGAAAGGGAGACTTACATTAATTGATAATTTGAGAAGCGAATTTATTGTTCTTAATGGAGAAAATTAGTGATAATCTGAATAAAGAATACTAAAGACAAAAGTAACCCTAATAAATTATTGGATTTAAATATCTTTAAACAGCTTGTGGGATTTTCCGTATCGAGAAAATAAATTTGTAAGTTAAGGTGTAAAAATATTAAAGGCAAAAAAATAAGAATTAATAGATTTTCTTTTACCATATAAGAGGCAGCGGCAATCAATATGAAGGCTATTAAATAAACAAAAACTAAAAACCTTTTTGTATTCTTTCCCAGCCTTATTGCCGAAGACTTTAAACCTAAAAGTATATCGTCCTTTTTGTCTTGATGTGCATAGATAGTGTCGTAACCTAATGTCCAGAAAATACACCCCAAATAAAGTAAAATAGTTGATATTGAAATATCGTTATTTATCGATGACCAACCTAATAAAGCCCCCCAATTAAATGTAATTCCAAGAAAAATTTGAGGCCACCAAGTTATTCTTTTCATCAAAGGATATAAAAAAATGGGAAACAGGGACAACACACCGAGAAAAATAGTCAAGTTGTTAAATTGCAAAAGTATTAATAGGCCCAGCGCTAATTGGAGAACAAGAAAAAAAATTGCGCCGAAGTTGGTAATTTTTCTCGATGCAAGAGGTCTATCTTTTGTTCTTTCCACCTTAGAATCGAAGTCTTTATCCAGGAAATCGTTCCAAGTGCACCCAGCACCCCTCATAACTACTGCCCCTAAAAAGAATAGTAAAATATAATAGAGAGGAAACCCCTTTGATGTTTCAATACTGGCTAAGAGTAAGGACCAAACACAAGGCCAAAACAACAGTAAGTAACCTATAGGTTTATCGTAACGCGCCAACTCTACCCAAGGTCTTAACCAAGTAGGAAAATAATTCAGAAAATTTTGCATATTTTTTTTTCCTTATGTCTGTTTGACATGTTATTCATACTTACTCTGAATCAATCCAAGGTTAAAAAATTGAAAACAATAAGGATTTATATAAATGAGAAAATTCAAGAAGGAAATCTTTTAATAAACCAAGAAAGCAGTCATTACCTTAAAAATGTTATGCGCTTAAAATTAGGCGATGCTTTTAATGTATTTAATCAAAGAGATGGAGAGTGGTCAGCAATTCTAAAAAAATATAATAATCGTAAGCACCAAGTCTTAATTCAAGAGTTTTTAGGAAATAAGAAACCTCCCGAAGATATTTGGATTTTATTTTCTCCGGTGAGAAAGTTAAGAGTAGATTTTATTTCACAAAAGATTACTGAGTTAGGGGCTAGTCTAATTTGGCCGATAATTACTAAAAGAACACAATACAAAAATATTAATACAAAAAGAATAATTTCCAACACTATTGAAGCGGCAGAACAGTGTGGCATTACACATATTCCTGTAGTGAAGGAGCCAACCAGCTTAGAATGGCTTATAGACAATTGGGAGAATTCTGGAGAAGGAAGAGGAATAATTTTTTGCGATGAAGAATCATCAGGCAATCCTTTGCAATTGCTTAGACAAGCAGGAGAAGATTTACCTAATATGAAATGGTCAATCTTAATAGGACCCGAAGGCGGTTTTGACTCTGAGGAGAGAAAAATGGTCATGAAAATGGCAAATGTTGTTAATATATCCTTGGGCCCTCGTATTTTAAGGTCTGATACTGCTATAATTGCTGCCCTATCGGCTTTTCATTTGGTTCTTGGTGACTGGAGGAGATATTAATCAGATAATAATAGTATTTGTTAATTGTATGAAAGATAAAAAAGAGATTATAGAATCAAAAGATCAACTTATTCAATATTTGAGAGATGGTGAAAAAAGTATTTCAGAATTTAGGATAGGCACTGAACACGAAAAATTTGTTTTTAACATTCATGATAATAGCCCCGTTCCATATGAAGGAGATAAAGGTATAAAATCCCTTCTTCTAAATTTAACTAGGTTTGGCTGGAAAGAGGTTCTTGAAAACAATAATGTCATAGCTCTCGAAAGAGATGAATCTTTGGGTGGTGGATCAATAACTCTGGAACCGGGGGGGCAATTTGAATTATCTGGAGCCCAGTTAAAAGATATTCATGAGACTTTTAATGAGATCTACGAACATAAAAATCAGGTATCAGAGGTTGCGGCAGAACTTGGATTAGGTTTTTTAGGTATAGGTTTTACACCTGATTGGCTGCGAGAGAATATTCCAATAATGCCAAAACAAAGATACGACATTATGCGTTCTTATATGCCAAAAAAAGGCCAACATGGTTTAGATATGATGCTTCGTTCATCAACTATTCAAGTGAATTTGGATTATTCATCAGAAGAAGATATGGTTCGCAAGTTTCGTTTTTCTTTAGCAATTCAAACTATAGTCACAGCAATATTTTCAAATTCACCGGTGAGTGATGGGAAGCCCAATAATTATAAATCGTATAGGGGATTTGTTTGGACTGATACCGATCCAGACAGAACAGGTTTGCTCCCATTCGTTTTTGATAAATTTATGAATTATGAAAGTTATGTAGATTACGCTATCGATGTCCCAATGTATTTTGTTTATCGGGAAGGGAATTATGTCGATCTCTCAGGAAAATCTTTTAGAGATTTTTTGAACGGTAGATTAAATGAAATGAATAATGAACAACCTACTATGTCTGATTGGGAATCACATTTAACTACTATATTCCCTGAGGTAAGGTTAAAAAAGTGGTTAGAAATGAGAGGAGCTGATGCAGGGAATCTGCAATCAGTATGTGCTCTCTCGGCTTTTTGGACTGGATTGTTATATGAAGAATCTTCATTAAATAGCGCTTATAGATTAATAGGGGATATTGATATTCATGAGTTAGATGAGTTACGTCTTTCATGTGCTCAAAATGGTTTAGAATCTAAAACAAAAAATATCAATGTGCTTGAACTTGGAAAAGATTTGTTAGCAATTTCGCATGAAGGTTTAAGGAAAAGAAAAAAAATAAATGCTAATGGTGAAGATGAATCAATTTTCCTTTCTCCAATTTCTGAGATATTAGAAAACCAACGAAGTCCAGCAGATATAATTATCTCAAATTATTATGGGGATTGGGAAATGAAAATTGAAAATTTCTATAAAAATTGTATGTTTTGATTTTATCTATTGTCCTTATGTTTATATAGTTTATTTTCAATAA
>JAYYUG010000041.1:0-3833 GCA_036344135.1 Pseudomonadota bacterium
GCGCCGCCATAGTTTTTGGAGGTTCAGGGGGTCTCGGCACGGGCATTGTTGACTTGCTAAGCAAAAGTGGAACTGATGTTGCTTTTACTTACTTCAAAAATAAAGAAGCCGCCGAAACAAATCTCAAGACAATAGAACAGAATGGCAAAAATGGGTACATAGAAAGTGTCGATCTTTTAAATGTATCAACTGTTGAGAGTTTTTCTAATTCAGCAAAAGAAAAATTTGGAAGAATTCACTCAGTTATTTCTGCAACAGGTCCATTAATTCATCTTGCTCCTATTTTAAATTCAAAGCCTAAAGATTTTTATAATACGCTTGATACTGATATTAAGGGCTTCTACCATGTTCTAAGATCAGTAGTTCCGATTCTTAGGGATGGTGGGGGCGGATCAATTACAGCTCTTACAACTGCAGCTGTTCATAAATATATCAATACAGCTGGGTTGTCTTCAATACCTAAGACCGTCATACAACATTTGTCTACAGCTATTGCTAGAGAAGAGGGTCACAATGGAATAAGGTCTAATTGTGTTGCTGTTGGACAAATTGCTTTGGTCTCTCAAAAGCAGCAACAGGAAATTGATTCATCCGATGGAGTTGCTGATCAATTTTTACAACTGGTTCCTTTAGGCAGGTCTGGAGCACCTGACGAATTATTTGATGCCGTAGTTTTTCTTGCGTCTGAGAACGCGGGATACATTAGCGGACAGTCTTTACCAGTTGATGGAGGATATTCAGCGTAGATTAAGATATGAATTTTGATTCAAAAAATATACTTGTGATCGGTGGCAGTAGCGGGATAGGTAGGGGTATTGCTAAAAGTTTTTCTGAAAAAGGTGCTGATGTATGCATTACCGGAACAAAGGATTCCATTGATCAGTATGATGAGGATCTTGATGAAGTTATTAAGAGTTGCCATTATAGGACTCTAGATTTATCCAATCATAACAATATTGAAGACTTATCACTGCCTTTCGAAAGTTTAGATGCTTTAATTTGTTCACAAGGAATTGTGGCTTATAAGAGAAAAGAATTCGAAATGGATACATTTAAAAGAGTTATGGATTTAAACTTAAACTCAATAATGGCTTCGTGCACCTATTTCCACAAAACTTTATCTAAAAGCAAAGGTTCGATTGTCATAATAGGCTCAGGAGCGAGCTATAAAGCTGTAAAAGGTAATCCAGCGTATTCTGCATCAAAAGGTGGTCTATTGACATTGATTAAAACACTTGCGGACGCTTGGGCGACAGACAACATAAGAGTAAATGGCATTGCGCCAGGGTTTGTAGCTACAAAATTAACGGAAGTTACTTATAAGAACGAAAAAAGATATGAGGATTCACTTAAAAGAATACCTCTGGGAAGATGGGGGACTCCAGAAGATATGGGGCAAGTGGCGTGTTTTTTATGCAGCAATGAAGCTGGTTATGTTACCGGTCAAATGATCACTGTTGACGGTGGCATGGGGTTATAATTTAAGGAGGGTAATTATGAGTTCAGAACAAAATAGTATTGTTATTAAACATATGGAAAAAACAGTTGAACGATTTTATTCAATTGAGGATGAAAGACTAGGAATGAAGCATTTTAGATATGTCATGGATGATTATTTTGCAGCGGATGAATCGATAAAATGTTGTGGTGAGGTTATTCCTGCTAGCGCCGATGGAGTTTATGCACTATGGGTAACAGCAGAAGGTTCGGATCCAAAAAAACGCATTCTCTATCTTCATGGAGGAGGTTATGTGATAGGAACACCAAGAGGTTATTTACCTCTAGCCAGTCATTTGTCAAAGGCGACGGGAGCATCCGTTTTGCTAATAGATTATCGATTATCACCAGAAGATCAATTTCCAGCTGCTGTAGAAGATGCAAAAATAGCTTTTAAATGGATGTTAAAGAATGGACCAGATGGGGCATCAGAATGTTCCAAATCCTTTATATCTGGAGATTCTGCAGGTGGAGGTTTAGCTGTTTCCACCACTTTAGCCTTGAAGGATGATGGAGATAAACTACCAAACGCTATTATACCAATATCTCCATGGGTAGAAATGGATCCCGTTTCAAAATCATATGAAGACAATAAAGATATTGACCCATTTGTTTCTCTAGATGGAATAGCTTGGTTTTCTAGTGTTTATGTTGGGAATGAAGAGGATAGATCAAATCCCTATGCTTCACCACTTTATGGGAGCTTTAAAGATTTTCCTCCAATGTTGATTCAGGTGGGGACTAGAGAGGTTCTTTTAGATGATTCTAAAAAGTTATCAGAAAAAGCAAAGGAAGAAGGCTGTAATGTAGAAATTCAAATTTACGATGATATGATTCATATTTTTCAGGGCTTTGCTCCCTTCCTACCGGAAGCAAATGAAGCACTAGAATCAATCGGTAAATTTATTTCTGATAAATGAGGGGATGGCTAATACTTATAGATATACACCTTTAGAGAGAGTTTATTGGGACACTCCTGCATCTGAAGTCATTTTAAAAGAAGTAGAACAAAGAGGTCTTAAGAGAGTCTTTGTAGTCTCATCTTCCACTCTTTCTAAAGAAACCGAAGAAATAGATAAAATAATAAAATCCTTAGGCAAAAAGTTTGTAGGTTTATTTGATCGTTGCCTACCTCATTCTCCACAAGAAAATGTTATTGAATGTGTTAAAGAAGTCAAAAGCAAAGATCCAGATATCATAGTCACTATTGGAGGAGGAACACCGATTGATACGGTTAAAGTAGTACAATTATGTGTAACTTTAGAAATAGAAACTATTGAAGATTTAAGAAAAATTGCCAATAAAAAACATAAAAAAATTAATTCAAAAATTCGACAAATAGCGGTTCCCACCACTTTATCTGGCGGAGAATACTCCAATATTGGAGGGGCATTGGATACGGATAAGCAACTCAAGGAAAGATATATTGGTGATGATTTATGCCCTCAAACAGTTGTACTAGACCCAAATATCACAATTTATACCCCGCAATGGTTATGGTTATCAACAGCCATTAGATCAGTGGATCACGCCATAGAAGGTTTTTGTTCAGCCTCTGATAACCCATTAATTCCACCAACATGCCTATATTCTCTCAGATTGTTTGCCAAGTCTTTACGTGATACTAATTTAGATCCAGAAAAGATAGAATCTAGATCGCTTTCGCAAAAAGCAGTTTGGATAGTTGCAAAAAATTTAGGGAATACCGCTATGGGAGCTAGTCACGGAATAGGTTATCTTTTAGGTTCGATTGGAGGCGTTCCTCATGGACACACTTCTTGTGTGATGTTACCAGCGGTTCTTAAGTGGAATGAGTCACATCAAGAAGAGCAACATAAGATTATTTCTGATTCATTAGGAAGACCTAAATTAAAAGCATGGCAAGCCGTGAAGGAATTGGTAACTGATTTGGGCCTTCCTAGTACGTTAGATGAAGTAGGAATAAAAAGAGATCAATGGGAACAGATTATAGACTACGCCCTAAAGCACCCAACTGTTCTGTCAAATCCAAAACCTATTACGAGATCTGAGGATATTTTGGAGATACTAGAATTTGCAGAAAAATAGAAAGATAAGGGGCTGACTATGGGTTATTTGATGGCTATTCTAGGTTTCATTGTGGCCATTGGAATTCTTTTTTTAATGATGAGGCTATTAGATAAGATTGGAAAAAAATGACAAAATTATCAAAGTTTTCAAGATCTGTTGAAGGAAAGGTGGTTTTAATTACTGGCGCTGCTAGTGGAATGGGCAGGGCAACAGCCCATCTTTTTTCTGATGAAGGCTCTGTTGTCATTGTAACGGATGTTAATGAAGATGGGGTGAAGGAAGTAGTT
>JAYYUG010000042.1:0-6274 GCA_036344135.1 Pseudomonadota bacterium
GCTTTTTATTTTTAATAAACAGCAAAAGATTGCGTAAAAACGACAAGTCTTTTTTTAATCCGTTCATTTTCCAGTTGCCGGCAATAAGCTTTTTATTTCCAATTTTCATATTTTTCTACAACTTTAACTAATAATTTAATTTATTATAATAAATTAGCTATCTCTTGCCTTTTTTTTATTCAAGATACACTATGCGCAAAATTTTTGTTAATTTATTATAGAGATAATTTTATGTTTGAATTTTTAAGAAAAAATGCTACTGGACCGTTTGGATTCGTGCTCATCATTCTTCTTGTATTTGCCTTTTCAATATGGGGTGTTGGTGATATTTTCCGTGGATATGATACCGGAAAGCTTGCATCAGTTGGTAATAAAGAGATTACTATTCAAGAGTTTCAATTTAGATTTAATCGAGAAATAAATCGAATCTCAAATGAACTACAGAGGTTTATTTCGACGGAAGAAGCTCGTGAAGCAGGAATAGATATTCAAGTCTTAAATAGATTGATAATTGAATCATCTATTACAGAAGTTGGAAATAATATGAGGCTAAGACCGTCAGACAAAACTATTGCTAAAAGAATTGGAAATACTACAGCATTTAGAAACGCGTTTAACGAATTTGATAGAAATATTTTTGATCAGGTGATCAGACAAAACGGTCTAACTGAAGAAATGTTCATAGAAACGGAAAGAGATTCGATGATACAAAAACAAATTTTTGATTCTCTCTTCGGAAACTTTAAAACACCAGAAATCATGAACAAATTGCTTTACCAATTTCAATATGAAAGCAGAATTATCGACTATGTCTTAATCAGCTTATCCACTGAGGAGGAGGTATCAATCATTAGTGATCTTGAAATTGATTCTTATTTTAATAAGAATAAAAATTCTTACGCGGACGAACAGCGTCGAGACTTTTCTATTCTTGCACTACTTAATACTGAAATTAGTGAAAAAATTGTTATTGATGAGGATGAAGCATACAAATTGTTTCAAGAAAACCAGTCTTTATATGAAACACCCCAAAAAAGATCTTACTATCTGATACCCTTTATAGACTCAAATCAGCTGAAAAAAGCTCAAGAAGATTATCTATATGACAACGATTTGGAAAAACTATTAAATAATAGGGGATTAAATAAATCCGATGTTGATCAAGGATTAATTTCAGTTGAGCAGGGTATAAGTTTCGAAATTTCAGAAATGGCATTTAATACCGAAATCAATGAATTAGTAGGACCAGTTAATAGTCCATTTGGTCCATCACTTATATATGTAACTAAAATTACTGAAGAGGAGAAAAGAGATTTTTCTGATGTAAAAAAAGAAATTATTAAAGACCTTAAAGAAAGCGCTTCTCAAGATAAAATCTATGAACTTTATAATCTTGTTGAAGACGAAAGAGCATCAGGAAAAACTTTTGAAGAAATAGCCACAGATCAAAATTTAGAATTAAAGGCATTCAACTCAATAACTTCTAACGGAAAGGATTTAAATGACCAATACCTAGGTATAACGGCTTCAGAAGAAATATTAGAAAAAGTCTTTGATTCTGAAGTCGGAACCGAAATTGATTCAATAGAAGATGACTCTGGAAATATTATATTCGTAAGAGTTAATGATATTCATGATGCAAACATTCCTAATCTTAATGAGGTAAGAGCAGAGGTGATTAATGATTTGAGAATTAACAAAAATAAAGAACTTACTAAGTTAAAAGCTACCGAATATTTAAATAAGATTAGTGAACAGTACATAAAATTAGAGGAAATAGCTGACGAGCTTGAAGTAGCAATCTTAAATAGTGGAAACATTATAAGGTCAACTACAAATGAAGTTTTCTCAAGAGCATCGATCCTTAAGATTTTTGAAACTAAAAAAGATTCTGCTTTTGTGGCTCCAGTAGCTATAGGAAATAGTATGATAGTCGGAATAGTTAAAAGTATCTCTACTCTGGAAGAAAATGAAGAAAGAATGAACTCCCTTAAAGAAGTGAATGAGCCAAGATTCGAAAATGAACTAATATTTTCATTATCCCAAGAATTACAAAAAGAATTAACGACTGAGGTTTATTTAAATCGACTTATCAATTTTTTTGAACCACAAAACACACAAGGATCATTCTAAACAAAATGTCGCAAGAAAATTCTTTTCCAAGTTTTGATAATTTCAAAAAATATTATAACAAAAAAATATCACAATTAATGCTAAGAAAGATTTCTAATAATTTAGAAACACCTCTATCTGCTTTTTTAAAGATAGCAATAGATAAAAAGAATTCTTTTTTATATGAATCAGTCCAAGACGGGAAAACAAAAGGAAGATACTCTATTATAGGACTAAATCCTGACAAAATTCTGGAAATTAAAAATAAAAATACAAAAATTTATTTTGAAGACAATTTGTTGAGAGAGTACAAAGATGATCCAATCAAAAGAATAAGAAAGTTTATTAAAGAAAGCGCTCTAATTGTCCCCAAAAATGTACCAACAATTTGTTCAGGGGTTTTTGGTTATTTGGGTTATGAATTTGTAAACAATATCGAAAAATTGCCTTCTGCATCCAATGATGAAATGGGCCTACCAGATGGTATTCTTTTGCGGCCTTCAATAGTTATAATTTTTGATAGTATTACAAAAGAAATATCAATTTGTTTACATGCTAGATTTGAGAAAGATCTTAGTGCAGCTGAAGCATATAAGGCCGCTGAGAAGAGATTAAATAACATTGAAGACCTACTATTTGATAGCAAACCTAAAATTAATTTAAATTTTACTCAAGAAAAATTAGAAATACCCAATTCTAATAAATCAAAAGAGGATTATTTTGCAATGGTAAGAAAAGCAAAGGAATATATAATTGCGGGAGATATTTTCCAAGTTGTTCCAAGTCAAAGATTTTCAGTTAAATTTGAGCCTCATCCATTTCTTTTATATCATTCATTGAGAAGAATTAATCCTTCACCCTATATGTACTACATTCAATTGGAGAATTTCCACATTGTAGGATCCAGCCCTGAAACCCTAGTTAAGGTAGAGAAAGGAAAAGTAATTATTAAACCTATAGCTGGAACGCGTTTAAAGAAAATAGGAAAGGAAAAAGAGGTTAAAAAGTCTCTTCTCTCGGACCCAAAAGAAAGGGCTGAACATTTGATGCTCTTGGATTTGGGAAGAAACGATGTTGGGAGGGTATCAAAAGTTGGTTCAGTTAATGTTAAAGATTCTTTTACCATTCAGGAAACTTCTCATTTGTATCATATAGCGTCATATGTAGAAGGAGAGTTGAAAGAAAACGAAGATCAGATATCTGCTTTATGTGCCGGTTTCCCAGCCGGTACAGTTTCAGGAGCACCAAAAATTCGAGCGATGGAAATTATTAGTGAATTAGAAGAAAACAAGAGAGGTTTATATGCAGGGGCTATTGGTTATTTTTCATCATCAGGCGATATGGATACTGCAATCACTTTGAGAACAGCAGTAATAAAAGATAAAATCATGTACGTTCAAGCTGGAGGCGGAGTAGTATATGATTCAAAAGAAGACTACGAATATAATGAAACGCTAAATAAGGCTCAGGTAATATTTTCAGCTGCAGAAGATGTCTTAGAAAATAGAGAAAAAATGATAAATAGTAACTCATTAGTTGGATATTTTTTAGAATGATAATTTTAATAGATAATTATGATAGCTTTACTTGGAATTTATATCACTTCCTAGGTGAGCTAAACCAAAAAGTCTTTGTTTGTCGAAACGACATTATGACCGTTGAAGAAATCCTTAATTTTAAACCCAATAAAATTGTAATTTCGCCTGGACCAAAAGATCCTTCTTTTGCTGGTATTAGCGAGAAAATTATAAGGGTTTGTGTTGAAAGAGATATTCCATTACTTGGAGTTTGCCTTGGTCATCAGGCTATAGCTTCTGCTTTAGGGGGCTCGATAATAAGAGCAAAAAATATTGTCCATGGAAAGTTAAGCCAAATAAATAACGATCAATTTGGTGTTTTTAAAGATTTACCAAAGAATTTTAAAGCAACACGATATCATTCTTTGGTAGTTGATCCTGATAATCTTCCACCTGACTTATCTATTTCTGCAAAAACAAAAACGGGAACCATTATGGGCATAAGACATAAAAACAACTTGATTGAGGGGATACAATTTCATCCGGAGAGTATTGCTACAGAATTTGGTCATCAAATCCTAAACAATTTTATTAATTTATAAATGAAAGATTTTGAAAAAATAATATTAAAAATTCCTTTATCTGGCTTAACTAGAGAAGAAGCAAAGTTGGCATTCTATTATATTCTAGAAGGCAAAGCTGAAGACCATCAAATAGAAAAATTTTTACTGGGTTTAAAAGAAAGAGGCGAAACAATTGAAGAAATTTCTGCTGGTGCCGATGTAATGATTGAAAAAGCTCTTTATGTGGAAGCTCCTAAAAACGCTATCGATACATGCGGGACAGGAGGTGACTCTTTAGGCTCTTACAATATTTCTACAGCTACCTCACTGGTAGCGGCAGGTGCGGGAGCATTTATAGCTAAACACGGGAATAGAGCATTATCTTCAAAATCCGGATCATCTGAAGTCCTTGAAGAATTAGGAGTAAAATTGAACATTGATCCCTCTAAAATTAGCAAGTGTATTTTTGAAGCTAAGGTGGGCTTTATGTACGCTCCTAACCATCACCCTGCTATGAAATTTGTGGGACCAACAAGAAAAAAACTTGGGGTAAGAACTATTTTTAATTTGCTAGGGCCTCTATCAAATCCAGCAAGGGTAAAAAGGCAAATTATGGGGGTTTATGATAAAAGATGGTTAGAACCAATTGCAAGAACTTTAAAAGATCTTGGTTCAAAAAAAGCTTGGGTAATATCGGGATCCGACGGAATGGATGAAATCACAACAACTGGCATTTCATACATTTCCGAGCTAAATGAAGGAAGAATAAAAAATTTTGAATTTAACCCTCAAGATTATGGTATAAAATTATCTTCAAATGAAGAATTAAAGGGCGGAAACCCGACATATAATGCAGACAAAATCAGAAGTCTTCTAAATGGAGAAATGGGTCCTTTTAGAGATATAGTAGTGTTAAATTCTGGAGTAGCACTTTTTGTGTCTGGCATCACAACCTCTATCGAAGAAGGTATAGAAATTTCAAAAGAATCTATCGACAAAAGGAAAGCTTTAACAAGCCTTAGAAAACTAATAGAAATATCAAATTCATGAAGAATATCTTACAAGAAATAGTCGATTATAAGAAAAAAGAAATTACTGATTCAAAAAAATCTTTACCAGAAATAGAAATTATCAATTTTTTAAAGGAAAATGGACAAACAAAAAATTTTTTTAAATCTCTGATTGATAAAAATAATAAAGATTTACCCGGAATAATAGCAGAAATAAAAAAGGCTAGCCCGTCAAAGGGCGAGTTAAGAAAAAATTTTAATCCAGCTAATATAGCTGAAGAATATGAAAAAGGTGGCGCTGCATGTTTATCGATCTTGACTGATTTTCCTTCTTTTCAGGGAAAATTAAGTCACATAAAAACAGTTAAAGATGTTTCTTTTCTTCCTATTATTAGGAAAGACTTCATCATAGACCCATATCAGATATATGAATCAAAATTTTATGGGGCCGATTGCATATTAATTATTATGAAAATAGTTGATAAAATTCAAGCTAAGGAATTGAAGATGCTTGCAGAAGAGTTGGATTTAGATGTATTGATTGAAATTCAAAGCGAAGAAGAAGTAGAAAAAGCTCTCTATTTAGATCCTAAAATGATCGGAATTAATAATCGAAACCTGAAAAATTTTTCTACTGATATAGAAAATTCTATAAAAATTACAAAATTAATACCAAAAGGAATTTTGGTTATAAGTGAATCAGGTATTTCGAATAGTAAACATATAAATCTTCTTATGGATTCGGGTATCAAAAATTTTCTTATTGGTGAATCTTTAATGAGATCTGATAATATAAGTAATAAATTAGAGTCTTTAATTAAAGGTTCAACAAGATGAAAAAAATTACGCATTTAAATGAAGAGGAAGAGGCTCATATGGTTGATATCTCAGAAAAAAGATCGACCTCAAGGAAGTCAGCTGCCTCCGGTTTTATAAAGTTAAGAAAGGAAACAATAAAAACTATTCGTTCAAAAAAACTTCCTAAAGGAGGCGTCCTCAGTATAGCCAGAATCGCCGGAATAATGGCTGCAAAAAAGACTTCAGAAATTATTCCGTTATGTCATCCAATTGC
>JAYYUG010000043.1:0-16164 GCA_036344135.1 Pseudomonadota bacterium
ATTACCATTTTTAAATCCGGATGGAGTAGAGAATGGTCATTGGAGACATAATAAAGGTAAAAAAGACCTTAATCGTGATTGGGGTTTTTTTACTCAACCAGAAACTAAGGCGGTTGAAGTTGAGTTAGACAAATTTGATAGTACTGATCAATTAATTCTTTTTTTGGATTTCCATTCTACATTTTACAACAGGTTTTATATTCAACACGAAAGTGAAATGTCTAAGTTACCCAATTTTACAAAAACCTGGTTATCCAGATCAAAAGAGTTATTAGAGGATTACCAATTTTCGGTAGATCCTCGTCTAAGTGAAAATAATGGTGTTTCAAAAAATTATATTTTTACAAAATTCAAAGTGCCTGCAATAACATACGAGGTTGGTGATGAGACTGACCGTGAATTAGTTAAACAATCCTCTATAACATTTGCTCAAGAATTAATGAAGATTTTGTTGGAGTAAATGGCGGAGGGAGCGGGATTCGAACCCGCGAGACAGTTGCCCGCCTACACGCTTTCCAAGCGTGCGCCTTCGACCACTCGGCCACCCCTCCATTTTTTTAATTTTAAATTAATCATCATCGAATTTAAGAGCTGAAATAAACGCTTCTTGAGGAATATTCACTTGACCAAATTCTCTCATCCTCTTTTTACCCTTTTTTTGTTTCTCTAAGAGCTTCATTTTCCTTGTAACATCTCCTCCATAAAGCTTAGCCGTAACATCTTTTCTGAAGGGCGGAATTGTTTCTCTTGCAATAATTTTTCCGCCTATAGCCGCTTGAATAGGAATTTTAAATTGATGACGTGGAATAAGATCTTTAAGTCTTTTGCACATAGATCTTCCCCTCGACGCTGATCTTTCAGAATGAACAATCATGGATAGTGCATCCACAGATACCTGATTAACCAATATAGACATTTTTACCAATTTTTCTTCCCTATAACCCTCCAATTGCCAATCGAAGCTAGCATATCCACTTGAAACGGACTTTAATCGATCATAAAAATCAAAAACTACTTCATTTAAAGGAAGATTATATTCAACCATAGCCCTTCCACCTACATAGGTTAGTTCTGTTTGGTTACCTCTTCTTTCTTCACACAATTTTAGTACTGAGCCCAAATATTCATCAGGCACTAATATTGTAGCTTTTATCCATGGCTCCTCGATACGTTTAATAGTAGTAATGTCTGGCATATCAGCAGGGTTATGGAGATCAATTATTTTTTTATTTGTTAGGAGTATTTTATATATAACACTCGGTGCAGTAGTAATTAAATCTATATCAAACTCTCTTTCAATCCTTTCCCTAATAATTTCCAAATGTAAGAGACCTAAAAAACCACATCTAAAACCAAAGCCTAATGCAGCTGAGTTTTCTGTTTCATAATGAAAACTCGAATCGTTGAGGCTTAATTTTTCTATAGCGTCTCTAAGGTCTTCAAATTCATTGCTGTCGGTTGGGAATAGGCCGCAAAAAACTGAGGGTTGAGAGGGTTTAAAGCCTTTTAAGGGTTGTTCGCAAGGTTTCAGGTTGTCAGTAATTGTATCACCAACTTGAGTATCAGAGACATTTTTTATACCTGCAATAAAATAACCAATTTCTCCAGGGTTTAGTTGTCCAACAGATATTTTTTTTGGAGTGAAGATACCAACTTCATCTATTGTGTAAGAACTTCTTGTTCCCATCATTTTAATCTTCTGTCCTTTTGACAGTTGCCCCTCAATGACCCTGACCAAAACAACAACACCAAGGTAAGAATCATACCAACTATCCACTAGAAGCGCCTTAGCAGGACTATTCCTCCTTGCTTGGGGAGCCGGAATTCGATTAATAATTGTTTCAAATATTTTCTCAACTCCTTCTCCAGTTTTAGCTGAGACTCTTAAAGCCTCTCTAGTATCAAGCCCTATAACATCTTCGATTTGTTTGCATATCTTTTCAGGATCAGCAGCTGGCAAATCGATTTTATTAATTATCGGAACAATTTCGTGATTAAGGTCTATTGCTTGGTAGACGTTCGCTAGGGTTTGAGCTTCTACTCCTTGTGTTGCGTCTACAACTAGAATAGATCCTTCACACGCAGAAAGTGATCTACTAACCTCATATGAAAAATCAACATGTCCAGGTGTATCAATCAGGTTTAATTGGAATAATTCATTATCTTTGTTGTTAAAATTGAGCCTAACAGTTTGGGCTTTAATCGTAATTCCTCTTTCCCTTTCTATATCCATTGAATCAAGGACCTGTTCTTTCATTTCCCTTTCTTCCAAACCTCCGCAGAATTGAATCAGCCTATCGGCCAAAGTTGATTTGCCATGATCGATATGTGCTATAATAGCAAAATTGCGGATATTTGAAGTTTCTTGCACTTTTTTACTCAAGGTAATTAATTATTTAGCCACGTAATTTCCCGCCTGTAGCATTTTCAACAGCGCTTATAATATTTGCAGAAATTTTTTCTATCTCATCTTCTGATAATGTATTTATTTTAGGTCTAATTGTAACTTCAAAAGCTAAAGACTTTTTTTCTTCATTTTCTAAAAATTGGTCAAATAATTTTATTTCATTAATCATATCTTCACCACATGATCTCACTGCTGATATGAGTGTTTCGGCACTGACTGATTGAGGTAAATCAAATGAAAAATCCCTTTTGACATTTGGTAAATTTGCTGGCTTAAATTCAGACTTTAGTTTCTGTCCTTTTTTTGATTCTGTAGAAATATTTTCCAGAAATATTTCAAAGGCAGAAATTATTGGTAATTCAAATTTGGATATAATAATTGGGTGAATCTCACCAAAAGATCCTATAATCTCGTTTTCTTTAGAAATTATATTGCCAGATCTTCCTGGGTGATACCAATTTGGTGTATTTGTGTCTATTCGAACAGAATCGATAGATATGTTGATTTGGTCAAGGACCGCCATTAAATCGCTTTTTGAGTCAAATGCATCCACACTCGAACTACCTTGCCAGTGCTTTTCTACCCCATTTGTTTTATAAATTCCTGATCTTACGCCTGATGCTATTAAGCTTTGTTCTTCAGGAATAGCGCCATGGAAACCAGGACCAATTTCAAATAATCCTATATTACTATTACCTCTGTTATTATTTTGTTTTATGCAGTCTATTAGGGATATCAAAGGTGTAGTTCGCATTTCTGACAAATCTTCTGAGATAGGATTTATTAGGGTTAGCTTGTCCTTATAACCTTCAAAAAAACTCAAATATTCTGAGTTGATGAATGAATATGAAATTGTTTCAATTAACCCTCGAGAAGCAAGTATTCTTCTGATCATTCTAGTTTCTTTTTGACCTTTAGTAAGTATGGGCTTTGAAGGTTGATTGGTATTTAACAAGGGGGATGAAGAAATTTTATCTAAGCCATAAATTCTTATAATTTCTTCAACGAGGTCGACATCTTGATCTATATCAGGCCTCCATGTGGGAACAGAAACTACCCAAGATTTGTCTATAGAAAAACCTAATGATGAAAGTATTCTTTTAATTTCTTTTTCATTAATTTCTACACCAGATAATTTTCTAACCATATCTTTATTAAATTTAATCGATTTTCTTTTAAAATTTTTATTATCTTCTACAGAAATCTTGCCTGGTTTTCCCCCGCAAATCTCCACTATCATTTTTGTAGCTAATTGAAGCCCCTCTATTACAAAGTTAGGGTCAACCCCTCTTTCAAATCTGTATCTTGCATCGGAATTAATATTCAATTTTCTACCACTTTCAGCAATATTAATTGGGTCAAAATATGCGGATTCTAAAAATATATTCTTGGTGTTTTCTTCAGATCCAAATTCATCACCGCCGATAATTCCTCCAATCCCTAATGCTTTTTCAGTATCGGAAATTACACAAATTGTTTCATCAAGAATGTATTCTTTTCCATCTAAAGTTTTAATTTTTTCCCCCTTTTCCCCCTGCCTCGCACCTATTGATCCTTTAATTTTGTCAGCATCATAGGCATGTAAAGGTCTGCACCTATCAATAGTAATTAAATTTGTTACGTCTACTATCGCATTAATACTTCGAAGTCCTATTTTTTCTATTTTCTTTTTTAGCCATTCAGGACTTTTTGTATTTTCTATCCCTTCAATCAAACGGCCAGAAAAAATTGAACAAAATGTATTTTCTTTTTTGAAATCTAGAAATACTGGTATTTGAGCATCAGTTGATTTAATTTCTTTAACTTCTTTTTTAATTAATTTTCCAACTCCCTTAGCAGCTAAATCCCTAGCAATTCCATATACACCTAAACAATCGGGTCTATTAGGAGTAATGGCAATTTCTATAACAGGATCATTTAGATCTAAGGCTTTAACAATTTTTGATCCTGGTGACAGATTTTCGCTTATCTCCATAATCCCTTCTTCTTGAGAATTAAGCCCTAGCTCTTTTCCTGAACAAAGCATACCAAACGACTCTATCCCTCTTATTTTAGCTTTTTTGATTTTCAATTTTGTTTCAGGAATTACGCTCCCTATCGGAGCATAGATGCTGATTAAGTTTTTCTTAGCATTGGGGGCGCCACAAACTACTTGAATAATTTCTTTACCAATATCAACCTTGCATAACGTCAATTTATCTGCGTTAGGGTGTTTTTTTACAGATATAATCTTAGCAACTATGAAATCATTTAATTCTATTGAAGGATCATATATTTTTTCTACTTCTAGCCCAATATTAGTAAGATTATCAGAAATCTCTCCCAATGAAGAATTGGTATTTAAGTGTTCTTTCAACCACGAAGAGGTGAATTTCATTTCTTTAATCCTCTAGCTAATGTTGGAATATCTAAAGCACGAAAGCCATAATGTTTTAACCATCTGATATCACCATTAAAAAATGTTCGTAAATCTGGAATGCCGTATTTCAGTTGGGCCAATCTATCTAACCCGAATCCGAAAGCAAATCCTTGATATTTCTTTGAATCTATATTGGAAGCTTTTAATACATTGGGGTGAACCATTCCAGCACCAGCTACTTCAAGCCAATCTGAGCCTTCTCCAATTATTAGTTTTGATCCTGATCTGTCACATAAAACGTCCACCTCTAGTGAGGGTTCAGTAAAGGGGAAATAACTCGGTCTTAATTGAATCTTTATATTGTTAATTTCAAAAAAAGACGATAGAAAAGTCTCAAGTGTCCATTTGAGATGTCCAAGGTTAGTTTCTTCGTCAACGACCAACCCTTCAATTTGATGAAACATAGGAGTGTGTGTTTGGTCAGAGTCACACCGATAAGTTCTTCCAGGAGAGATAAATTTAAAAGGAGGTTTTCCTGTTTCCATTGTTCTTACTTGAACGGGGCTGGTATGGGTACGTAATACTGATTGACCTTTTTGCTTATCCTCTTCATCAAGGTAGAAGGTATCATGCATTTGTCTAGCCGGATGCCAATCAGGAATATTAAGAGCATTAAAATTATAATACTCATATTCTATGTCCGGACCTTCAGCAATTTTATACCCTAAAGATCCAAAGATTTCTGATATCTCATCCAGAACTTGAGACACAGGGTGAATTCTTCCATTATTTTGTTGTTTTATTTGAGACGGAAGAGTCACATCAATTTTTTCTTTGATCAATTTTTCATCTAGTTCAATCTTTGCAAGATAATCTCTTTTTTCACGAATTTTTTCGGTGATATTTTTTTTTAAAGTGTTAACGGATGATCCAATCTCCTTTCTTTCATCGAAATCCAAGCTTCCAACCTTTTTAAGGATGTTAGAAATTCTTCCCTTTTTCCCTAATTCAGAAATTCGAATTTGTTCAAGAGCTTTTTCATTATCAACTTTTTCAATTTTGGAAATAATTTCATTTTCTATAAATTTAAGATTTTCCATATTACTCACCAGATACGAATCTTGTACCAGTTAACATTCTAACATAAATAAGTTATTATTTTAATGCTGCTGAGGCTTTATCAACTAAATCTTTAAAAGTATCAGGATCAGATAGAGCTATTTCAGATAGGAGTTTTCTATCTATCTCAATATTTGCTTTAGTTAATCCGTCAATAAATTTGGCATAATTTAAACCATTTAATCTTGCGGCAGCGTTAATTCTTTGGATCCAAAGTGAACGAAAGCTCCTTTTTTTAACCTTTCTGTCTCGGTAGGCATACTGACCAGCCTTTTCTACAGCTTGATTTGCGGCTCTAAAAGTATTTTTCCTTCTACCAAAGAAGCCTTTTGAGCTTTTAATAACCTTTCTATGTCTAGCGTGACTTGCCGCGCCACCTTTTACTCGTGCCATTTCACTCTCCTTTTATGAATAAGGCAGGAATTTTTTTACTATCCTGCTATCAGACTTTGAAAGAACAGAAGTACCACGATTATTGCGATTTTGTTTTGGGGTGCGTTTAATCATTCCGTGATTTTTTCCCGTTTTTGCAGAAATAACTTTTCCGGAACCGGTTATTTTGAAACGTTTTTTTGCACCACTCTTAGTTTTCATTTTGGGCATTTCGCTCTCCTATTCATATTTTTTTAATAGCTTTAGCTTTTTTGATTTAACACGGCATGCCCCGCCGGATAACCAATGAGTTGGTTTATTATATTTTTGTTATATTTTCAACTAAAAGTAAATTATTTAGGAGCTAGCACCATTATCATCTGTCGCCCCTCCATTTTGGGTAGAAGCTCAACTTTCCCAAAAGGATCAATTTCTTCTCTAACCTTTTTAAGTAATGATACCCCTCTATCCTGATGTACCATCTCTCTTCCTCTAAATCTTAAGGTTATTTTGACTTTGTCACCTTCGGATAAGAATTTTTCAACACTCCGCATTTTTACCTGATAATCGTGAGTGTCAATGTTGGGTCTAAACTTTATTTCTTTAACATCAATATTCTTCTGTTTTTTCTTTGCTTCGTTTGCCCTTTTCTGGTTTTGATATTTGTATTTTCCGTAATCGATAATCTTGCATACTGGTGGTTTTGATTTTGGAGAAATTTCTACCAAGTCTAACCCCTCATCCAGCGCTATTGAAATCGCTTTATCAATTGGAAGAACTCCTTTTTTTTCGCCAGAAGCATCAATTAACAATACTTCACTTGCCTCTATTTGATTATTGACTCTTGGGCCTTTAGACGAAGACGAGGATCTAGTTATTTGTTTTATTATAGAATTATCTCCTTTTTAGAATTTACTTTTTTAAAGATTGCTTGTGAGGATTATGATGTCAAGTCTTTCAGTTTGAAACATTTAATATTCTTTCGTAAACATCAAGCGTTTTTTTGCACATACGATTTAAGGAAAAATTGTCTTTAATGTTGTTGATAGCCCTTTCTTTCATATCGTTTTTATTCTTTTTGTCACTATTTACTATCAAGTTTATCTTTTCGGCAAGGTCAAGATGATCGCTTGCTATTACCTTAAACCCTGTTGAGTTATCACCATCTAAAATAGTTTCTTTTACCCCCCCATGATTAGATGCTATTACTGGTTTTCCGGACGCTTGAGCCTCAATTGGTACCCTTCCAAAAGGTTCGGGCCTTGTAGAAGGATACAAAACTATGTCGCACGCTTGATACGCAAGTGGCATATTACTTGACGAATCGAAGATTTTAATTTGCGATTTTATGCCTAATTTGATAGCAGCTTTATCTAGATTTCTTAAATATTTTTTTGCACTATTTAAATCTCCGATAAAAATTAATAATAGATTATCTCCTAATCCTCTTTTTTTTAGTTCTGATAATGCTTTTAAAGCAATTTTATGACCTTTCCATTTAGAAAATCTTGCAGGCAATAAGAGAATTATATCCGTATCTTCCGCCAGCCACTCATTTCTTTGTTTTTTTATTGAATTTTTAGAAAATAGTTCTTGGTTGTAATCTTTGCAGTCTACTCCTCTTGGTATAGTAATAATTTTATCCGAATCTATTTTGTAGCTCTTTTTAATATTGTTTGTGGTGTATTGTGAATTAGCAATCACGGCATCTCCTCTAATAAGAACCGAATTATATATTCTCTTTAAGTAAGATCTGGTTTCGGCATGACCATGCCATGTAGTTATAAAAGGTATGCCAAGACTTTTTGCTGCAAAATATGCAGACCAAGCAGGTGCCCTGGATCTTGCGTGCACTAGCTCAACCTGTTTTTCTTTAAAAATTCTTTTGAATAGAAAAATATTTCTGACAATAGTAAATATATTCCTTTTATCAATCTTTTCCTTAATAACTGCTATACCCAATGAATTAAGTTTTTCTACCAATTTTCCTCCAGTAGTTAACACAAGAGGTCTAAAGTTATTTTTTTTCAAATATGAGGAGGTTTCGATTACAGAATTTTCTGCCCCACCTATTTCCATATTTGGGATAATTTGTATTATAGTTTTTTCTTTATTAATATTGTTGTCTGACATTAAAAAAACCTATGAATATATCTTATAACAAATTGTATTACTCTGAAGATGATTTTATAGCCTATATAAACCATTCTTACCCTAAAAATAACATAGGAGTAGTTTGGTTTGGTGGTCTAAATTCCGATATGAATGGTACGAAAGCCTCAAAATTATCTTCATATTCTCAACAAAATAAGATTAATTTTTGTAAGTTTGATTATTTTGGTCACGGAAAATCTACAGGAGATATTGAAGATGGCACAATATCAAAATGGTTAGAAAATGGACTCTCTGTTATTGACAATATATGTAAGGGGCATCTCATATTGGTGGGATCCTCTATGGGCGGTTGGTTAGCTTTACTTAGTTCTTTACAAAGGAAAAAGAGAATTAAAGGAATAATTATACTAGCCCCGGCAGTTGATATGACAGAAAGACTAATGTGGGACGAATTTACTTCTATTGAGAAAATTGAATTAGAAAATAATGGTATTGTCAAAAGATATTCCGAAAAATATAATTCGAATTATAATATAACGGAAAAATTAATACTTGATGGAAGAAATCATTTACTTCTCAACGATAGAATAAAAGTTGATTTTCCAGTTCGAATAATTCATGGCATGTTGGACGAAGCAGTCCCGTGGGAGTTGTCTTTAGATATTGGTCGCAGAATTAAATCCCAGAACATTAAAACATTTCTTATAAAGGATGCTGATCACAGTTTGTCAAGACAGAGTGATATGAGGTTACTTTTTTCAAATATTGAAGAATTAATAAACAAATAATAGATAGTTTTATTATTGTTCAGAATCTGCATCCCACTCGTATATGACACTCTTATTTTTTTCCCAATTTAAGGATTTATTTTTTATTTTTTGTAATTCTTTTCCATCTAAGATTTCTTTTATTGCCCAGACAGATGCACCCCGCACAAGAGGTGATTCATCATATAAATTTTTTAAAGCATATTTAACTAATTTCTTAGATTTGGAGTTACCTATGGCGATCATGACATTTCTGACAAACCTGTTCCTTCCTATTCTTTTGACTGGGCTTCTAGAAAAAAACTTTCTAAATTTTTTATCATCAAGCAAAGATAATTTTGATAGATATAAATCATCTAAGCTATGTATTGGTAAGAATTTAAGTTCATTCGAAGCTTTAGCAAATTTATTCCATGGACAAATCGCGAGACAATCGTCACATCCATAGATTCTGTTACCCATAAGTTTTCTATATTTTATAGGGATTGAACTTTTATGTTCAATTGTTAGATAAGAAATACATTTTCGTGGATCGATCTTATATTCATCGTCAAAAGCATTAGTCGGACAGATTTTTATACATTTATTACAACTACCACAATGATCCATTTCCTTTTCATTTTTTAAGAATTCTATAGTTGTAAAAATTTCTCCTAAAAATAGCCAAGAACCAAATTCTCTATTAACTAGATTTGTGTGTTTGCCTTGCCATCCAATTCCTGATTCTTGAGCAATATTTTTTTCCATTACCGGGGCGGTATCGACGAAAACTTTAATTTGACACTCTGTTTTTTTAATAATCCAAGCGCCTAGTTTCTTTAGATTCTTTTTAATAATCTTATGATAATCTTCTCCTTGAGCGTAAACAGAAATATTGCCAATATTAGGATTTTCTAGAAGTACGAGAGGATCAGAATTTGGCCCATAATTAACACCCAAAGTTATTATACTCCTAACTCCGGGCCATAATCTTGTGGGCGAAGATCTTTTATAGCTATTTTTTTCTAGCCATTTCATTTCCCCATGATAATTCTTTTTAAGAAATTGGTTTAAATCTTTTTCAATTTTGATATCAGAAGTTGGAGAAGTGAAGCCAATAGCGTCGAAGCCCAATTTCCGTGACTCAATTATTAATTCTTTTTGAATATTTTCAGATTCTTTTTTGTCAAAAGTCGAGGGTTGCATACTTACCTCTAGGTGGAATACTCATAACTTGATCCATCAGCAGTGATCGGAAACTTGGTCTACACTTAATTCTTGTATACCAATCTTTGACAGCTGGGTATTTTTTCCAAGGAATATCGCCAAGATAATCTAGACATGAAATATGTGCCGAAGCAGTTAGGTCAGCTAAACTTATTTGGTCATCTGTAAGCCAAAACCTTTCAGCTATTAATGTATTAATATAGTCCATATGATAATTTAAATTGTGTATGGCAATTTTAATCCTTTCCAACCTAGGTAAACCTCCCCCCTTCCCGACCTTAAGAAATCTTCTTTGAACTCTTTCATCGAGAATTATTTTACCTACCTCGTAATGAAACTTATTATCAAACCAATCAACAATTCTTCTAATTTCATTTCTAGCTATATTATCTTTTGGTAGTAAGGATTCATGATTCTCTTCCAAATATTCTGTAATTGCATAATGACCGCAAATCTTCCCTTCTTTCATAATTAAGACCGGAACCTCACCAGAGGGGTTAGTCTTTAGAAATTCTTTTCTTCTTTGCCAGTAAGCTTCTACTATAAGATCAGGATCAATATTGCGCTCCCTAAGTAATAATCTTACCTTCCTACTAAAAGGACACAAAGGATAATGGTATAGAGTAGCCATTCCTATCCTACGTTATGTTTTCCCAACAAATTAAAATTACTCATATTTCTTTTCGTAATGATCATGTATAGAATATAAAGTTAAATACTGTTTTTAACTAATTTTTTATAAGAATATTGAAAAACTCTAATGAAGGTAGCTTTACATAAGTATGATTTGCCGGATGATGTGACTTTTGGCAATAGTGTTGCAGTTGATACTGAAACTTTAGGCCTAAAACCAGAAAGGGATCCTTTGTGTTTAGTTCAGTTATCATCTGGTGACGGTACTGCTCACCTCGTACAGCTGAATAGAAAGGATTACAATGCCCCGAATCTAAAACGAATATTTTTAGATAATAAATGTTTAAAGATTTTTCATTTTGCTCGTTTTGATGTAACCGTCTTAAGACATTATCTTAATGTTAATTGTCAGCCAATATTTTGCACCAAAATAGCTTCTAAATTAACTAGAACTTATACTGACAAACATGGCCTAAAAGACCTATGTAAGGAATTATTAAATATCGATCTTTCAAAAAAAGAACAAACTTCAGATTGGAGTGTTGAAGAGCTATCAAAAGAACAACTGGAGTATGCTGCATCAGATGTTTTGTACCTACACGAATTAAAAAAACAATTAGAAGAAAAATTAAAGAAATTAGACAGATTTGACTTAGCGCAAGATTGCTTTAATTTTATTAAGACTAGGGCTTATTTAGATTTAAATGGTTGGTCGGATATAGACATATTTGAACATTAATTATGACCTCTCTCAAAGATCAAAATCAAAAAGCAAGACACCAAATTAGACGTCTAAAGATATTGCTTCCATCTTTAATTTTCTTATTTCTTTTTTTATTAGTTTTTCAATATGCAGATTTTAAAAATATATTTAGCGGATCAAGTAATTATCAGTTTTTATTATCTAACGAAACTGGCGCAGGGGTAGTGAAACCGTTTTTACAAGGAAGAACTGCTTCAGGGGAAATCTTTAAAATTACCGCGAGCAAAGCCAGTCCTCTTGGTCCAGAGTTAAAAGATATTGAGTTAGAGAAAGTATATCTAGAATTTTCTAGAGGCGATGATATTTTGTTAAAATTAAACTCAAATTTTGCTAAGTTTTTAGCATCTGACAACTCTGCAATTTTTTATGACAAAATAAAATGTGAAAGTTTTGAAGGCTATGAAATTACGGCCGACACTATAAATGTTAATTTAAGCACTTCGATTTCGCTGTTTGAAGGGCAAGTTAAGGGCCAAAAAGGCGATATGTTTTTTGAAACAGGTAAAATGGAAGTTGAAGATAAAGGAGATAAGATTTTTTTATCTTCTGGGGTTTTCATGTCAATTCCGTCCAAAAGCATTAATGGAGAGTAGATATATATTTACATCGTATATATAATTTTTTTTTTGTTATAGTTGTTTTGTTTGTGACAAAGAGTTTTGCTCAGGAAGATATCAGTTTTTCAACAAGTATAGATTCACCTCTAAAAATATCTGCTGATAATATGTATCTTGATAGATCATTAAATAAAGGAGGTTTATCGGGAAAAATTAATATTGTTCAGGGGCCGATGAGTTTAAAGGCCCAGAAAGTTGAATTTAATCTCAATGAAAAAGGGGTTTTACCAGTACTGAAGGACCTAAAGGTTTTAGGGGGCGTAAGAATAGAAAATGGAAATAATATTTCTGCGACTGGAAATAATGCTTATTATAGTGTATTGCAGCAGACTGTAGTTATTGAAGGTGATGTAAATATTGATAATGGCTTTTCAATTATTAAGGGTGATAAATTAATCTTAGATTTGGTTACAGGTAAAGCCGAAATAGTGGACGATAGAAACGTTGACAGTAGGATTAAAGGTATTTTTAAAGAGGAATAGTTTTTATGAACAAAGATTCTGCAGATATTCTTTCTAATAAACCAACTTTGATATCTTCTAATGAAGAAAGTCTAGCCGTAAAAAAAGTAAGCAAAGCCTATGCTGGAAGACCTATAGTTCGAGAAGTGGATTTCGAGCTTTTTTGTGGTGAAGCATTAGGATTACTTGGACCAAATGGGTCAGGTAAAACGACCTTATTTTATGCAATTATTGGATTAATTAAGCCCGATGCTGGAAGAATTATATTGGATGGCGTGGATATTACTGAATTACCTATCTATAAACGTTCTAACAATGGCATCGGATATCTTCCTCAAGAGGCTTCGATTTTCAGGGGTTTGAATGTTGAGGATAACATTCGTGCAATATTAGAGATTAATGAAGCAGATGACCAAATTATAGAAAGTAATATTGACAAGTTACTCAATGAATTTGAAATTAGCCATTTAAGAAAAACACCTTCCTTAGCACTATCAGGAGGAGAGAGGAGGAGAGTCGAAATAGCTAGATGTTTAGCTTCGAGACCTAAATATATCTTACTAGATGAGCCTTTTACTGGAATTGATCCCATTGCTGTGGGAGAGATAAGAGAACTTGTTGCCCAGCTTAAAGATAAAGGTGTTGGTGTCTTAATAACTGATCATAATGTGAGAGAGACATTAACGTTGGTTGATAGAGCTGTTCTGATCCATGAGGGTTCGGTTTTAATTGAAGGAACTCCTGATGAAATCGTTGGCAACAAAGATGTAAGGAAAGTATATCTGGGTGAAAGATTTTCTATTTAAGTTATGTCAGTAATGTCTTTTTTTGATGATGTCCTATCTTCAGTCTATAGTTGTTGGGTAAGGTATTTTGATTTTGAGGGGAGATCATCCCGTTCAGAGTATTGGCACTGGCAGTTATTTAGGATTTTAATTTTTTTTTCTTTTTATTATTTAGAAAGTGTAACCTTTTTTGGTTTAAATTTTGTCCTCGGCACCATCTTATTGATTCCGGAGGTGGCCGTTTCTATACGAAGATTGCATGATACAAATAGATCTGGATGGTGGATATTGCTTAATTTTTCTATATTTTTTCCGCTTTTATCGCCATCATTATTATTATTTTCTATAATAGGAATATCAACTTTGATTTATTTCTATTGCCTCCAAGGAGATAATCATACTAATGATTATGGTAATCAGCAAAGTTAGAAATTGTTATGTTTAAACAAATAAAAGATTCAAGTATAAAAATATTTAAGATTTTGGGGCATGGGCTTTCATTTTTACTTTTTCTTCCAAGAGTTTTTTTTAGTCTTATTTTTTGGTTAGTAATCATAGCATTTATTTATGGAAGTATAGTTGGTTATCAGAAAGATGAGCCTAAAGATTCGGCGTTTTATATTTCTTTAGATGGATATTTAGTTGAAAAGTCTGAAAATATAAATGATTTAAACGACATACTTTTTGATCAAAGGCAAATTAGCCAACTTCAAAAAAGCGAAATTGAAGATATCATAGGCAAGGCTAAAGATGATAGCAGAATAAAAGGTTTGGTTATTAATTTTAGTAATTTTCTGGGAGGTTATCCTGCGGACTTGTTATCTTTAAACGAAGCGATTTCAGATTTTAAGAAAAGCGAAAAAGTATTCATCGCTTATTCCGATTTTTATTCTCAGCCTTCTTATTTAATCGCTTCTTTAGCAAATGCGATAATTACTCATACTCAAGGTGGATTATTTTTAGAAGGTTATTCATCAAAACGTATATATATGAAGGAATTAATGAAAAATCTTGGAATAGAGGTTATTCAACTATCTCACGGAAATTACAAATCCGCCCTAGAAAACTTTACACTTTCTCAAATGAGCGAAGAGGACAAGATACAAAGAACTGAACTACACAATTTTATATGGGGAGAAATTTCCAATGCTATAGAAGTTAATAGAGGATTTAAAGAAGGGTATGTAAAAAATGTCATTAGAAATATGGATACAATTCTTGTCAATAATGAAGGCAATTGGGCAGAATTTGCTTTAAAAAATGGGTTTGTAGATGAATTAATGAATAGAAAAGAGTTGGAAGATTATCTAAATGACCAGTTTCCAGGTGATCAAGAGGGATGGAATTTCATCGATTACAGAAATTATGATATTAAAGATACTAAAAATAATGATGCCAGCGTTATAGCCAAAATAGTTGTCTCTGGACCCATAGTTGATGGTTTTGAGTCTAACGGAGTAGCTGGTGGTGAAACTATTTCTGCACTCATTAGGGAGGCCGTTAAACAGGATGTTAAGGCAATAGTGCTAAGAGTCAGTTCACCAGGGGGCAGTGCTTTTGCTTCAGAGCTTATTAGGGAACAACTTAAAGAGGCTAAAAATGAAGGTATTCCTATTGTAGTATCAATGGGAGGAGTTGCAGCATCAGGTGGTTATTGGGTTTCTGTTTCATCAGACCATATTTTTGCAGAAGAGACGACAATTACAGGTTCAATTGGGGTTGCTGCGATTTTATTCAATGCTGAAGAGGCAATTAAAAAAATTGGCTTAAAAGAAGATGGAGTATCTTTTTCACCCGTTTCTGGTTCTTTTGAGAATCCGATATTTCTTTCAAAGCCTAATGAGCAAATGATATCTCTTTATGAATCAACAATTCGTGGCCTTTATGATAGTTTTATACATTTGGTCTCCGAATAAAGAAATCTCTCTAAAGAAGAAGTCGAAAGTTTAGGACAAGGAAGAATTTGGATTGGGAAAGACGCCAAAAGACTTAGTTTGATTGATGAAATTGGATCTTTGAAAGATGCAATAGAAACTGCAGCAAATCTTGCAAATTTAGAAACTTACATAGTCAAGGAATTTGAACAAAAAAGAAATCCTTTCTTGGAATATCTTTCATTCTTTGAGGATTTCTTAAGAATTTATAATAATTCAGAATATAAGTTTAATAAGTTGGATATAAATCATAATTTCTATGATTTTTATAACACTTTAAGTATTTTTGATGATCCCAGATCGATTTATTATTTTTGCTACGAGTGTTTGACAATAAATTAATCTTTTTCTTGTCTAAGATAAATTATAGATCTATAAACCACGAAGTTTAATTATTATTGGAGCTACTAATGGCTGTCCCTAAAAGAAAAGTCAGTCCCTCAAGAAGAGGCAAAAGAAGGCTAGGACATAAGAGTAAATTACCGACTTATGTAGAAAATAAAGATTCAGGTGAACTTCATAGACCACATCATATTGATCTTAAGAGTGGCATGTATAATGGAAAACAAGTTCTAGCGGCAAAAGATCCAAAGTAATCAGGTTTTGTTAAAGAATTTTTCATCCAG
>JAYYUG010000044.1:0-8652 GCA_036344135.1 Pseudomonadota bacterium
AGAGAGATAAAGGTAAAACCTTATGAATAAATTTCTCAAATTAAAAGATGCTGAACTTGTTATAGGCGCAGACAAAAAAAATAAAATCTTTGATCCTGTTGAAGGAATTCACGTAACAGCGGAGGGCATAGCTCTTAAATCTTTCTATACTTACAAAGATATTAAGGATATTTCATTCCAATATAGTTTACCAGGTTTGGATCCCTATGTGAGGGGTCCCTATCCAACAATGTACACAAATAGGCCCTGGACTATCAGACAATATTCTGGTTTTTCAACAGCCGAAGAATCAAATGCTTTTTATAGGCGCAATCTTGAGGCTGGACAAACGGGATTATCTATAGCTTTTGATCTTGCTACCCATAGAGGGTATGATTCGGATAATCCCTTAGTATCCGACGATGTTGGAATGGCTGGTGTTCCAGTGGATTCAATTCTTGATATGAGAACACTTTTTCATAATATTCCCTTAGATAAAACTTCAGTTTCAATGACAATGAATGGTGCTGTAATACCTATAATGGCACTTTATATTGTTGCTGCAGAAGAACAGGGAATTTTGCCCGAACAACTAACCGGAACAATACAAAATGATGTTTTGAAAGAGTTTATGGTAAGGAACACCTATATCTATCCGCCAAAACCTTCCATGAAAATAATTTCAGATATTTTTGAATATTGTTCTAAAAATATGCCGAAGTTTAATTCAATATCTGTTTCCGGCTACCACATGCAAGAAGCGGGTGCATCGGCCGACCTAGAGCTAGCATATACCTTGGCGGATGGTATTGAGTACGTAAAAGCGGGATTAAATGCTGGGATAGATATAGATTCATTTGCACCAAGAATTTCATTTTTTTGGAATATTGGTATGGATTATTTTATGGAAATTGCCAAGCTGCGAGCTGCTCGATTATTGTGGGCAAATTTGATGAAGGAATTTAAACCCAAAGACCCTAGATCGACAGCACTTCGGACTCACTGCCAAACTTCAGGATGGTCTTTAACATCTCAAGACCCCCTTAATAATATAACTAGGACTTGTATTGAAGCGCTTGCAGCTACCCATGGTCATACCCAATCTTTACACACAAATAGTTTCGATGAAGCTATAGCTCTACCTACTGATTTTTCAGCAAGGATATCAAGAAATACCCAACTCTTTATACAGAATGAAACCGCAACCACATCGGTTATAGATCCATGGGGAGGATCATATTTTGTCGAAAAACTTACTTCAGATCTTGCCACAAAGGCATTGCAACATATAAGAGAAATAGAAGAATATGGAGGGATGACCGAAGCTCTTGAGAAAGGTATCCCCAAAATGAGAATTGAAGAATCTTCGACCTTTACTCAAGCAAAAATAGATTCCGGTAAACAAACCGTTGTTGGTGTAAATAAACTTACCCTGTCAGAAAATGAAGAAGAAAATATAGATTATCTAAAGGTTGATAATTCTAAAGTTTTGTCTCATCAAATTTCTCAGTTGAAGGAATTGAAAAAACAACGCAACAATTCTAATGTCAAAAAAAGCTTAAATAGGCTAAACGAAAGAGCAAATAAGGAGAATGTTTTGGAAATGGCAATTGATGCTGTTCGCGCGGGGGCAACTGTTGGTGAAATTTCGTTAGCGATGGAAAAGGTTTGGACTAGGCATACCGCTAAAGTATCAGTAGTAAAAAATATATATGGGGAAAATTTTGATTCTGAAACTATTGATCATGCAAGACAAAGAGTTAAGGATTTTGAGATAAGGGAACAAAGAAAACCAAAGGTCTATATAGCAAAATTAGGTCAGGATGGACATGATAGAGGACAAAAAGTTGTTGCAAGTGCTCTTATTGATATAGGTTTTGAGATAGATGTGGGTCCATTATTCGAAACACCTAAAGAGGTTGCGGATAAAGCTATTAAGGGTTTTTCCGATATTGTCGCGGCCTCATCATTAGCAGCTGGTCATCTTACTTTAATTCCAAAGTTAAGAGATGAATTAGATGCTGTTAAGGGCGAGAAAGTTCACATAATTGTAGGAGGTGTTATTCCTAAAGAAGACCATTCCATTCTTCTAGATTCAGGAGCATCTGCAGTATTTGCAACCGGAACAAATATAGTTACCTCGGCTGTTGAAATGCTTGATATCCTTGAATTCTCTACTCACCAGTAACTCTGATTAATCCTTCTTGAGCTACTGAGGCTATTAATTTTCCATCAGTATTAAATATGTTCCCCCTGTTAAAACCTCTTGCCCCTGATGCCGAGGGGCTATCTTGTTGGTAAAGTAGCCACTCATTAGCCTTAAATGGTCTGTGAAACCACATAGCATGGTCTAAGCTTGCCGAACGGAGTTTTGGATCCATAAAATTTATACCGTGCGGATTAGTACAAGTATCAAGCAAGGTCATATCTGACATATAAGCAAGAACGCATTGGTGTAAAGCTACATCATTCGGAATTTCAGATCTAGCTCGAAACCAATTAAATTGTTTTGGCTCTCTTGGTTCGGGATTTAACAAATCTACTGGATCTATAGGACGAACTTCTACGGGCCAACTTTTTACCAAAAAAGACTCTTTAAATTCATCAGGAAGTTTCTCAGAAATTTTTTTTCTTAACTCATCTTCTGTTAACAATTCATCAGGGCCGAGGACATTTGGGAAATCTTCCTGATGATTCAATCCTTCTTCCTCGATTTGAAAGGATGCTGCTAAATGAAAAATCTGCTTACCGTGTTGGATAGCCACTACCCTTCTTGAGGTAAAAGACTTACCGTCTCTTGATCTATCGACTTCATAAAGTATAGGAACTTTTGGATCCCCAGGTCTTAAGAAATAACCATGAAGGGAATGACATATGCGATCTTTTACAGTTCTATTTGCCGCAACTAAAGCTTGTCCAATAACTTGTCCGCCATAAACCCTCTGCCATCGATCAGTAGGACTATGTCCTCTAAATAAATTTACTTCTATCCTCTCCAGATCAAGTAACCCTAATAACTCATCTAAAGGTTTATTCATTAGATCTCCTATCTGGCTTTTTGATTAAATAAAATTGCGCGAGTTTTTCTGGCTTCTTTTGAATTATCTGCTGGTCCGGCGTTTCTAAGATTTCTCATAACCTTACCAATATCTAAACCTTTCTTTACCGCTGGCCTAGCTCCTACTTTCTCAAACCATTTAAATAGATAAGGAAATTCTTTTAACTTTTGACCCTGCATCTTACTTGAAATTTTGGATGGTAAAATCCAACCCCAACAAGCCATGTCTGCAATAGAATACCTACCAGCTAAATATTTATTCTTTCTTAACTGCTTATTCATCACACCGTAAAGTCTATTAACCTCATTTGTATATCTTTTTACCGAATATTTTAAGTTTGTCTTGGTAAATTGTGGAGCGTACATTCTAAAATGATGAGCCTGTCCCGCCATTGGGCCTAAACCGCCCATTTGCCAAAAGAGCCACTGATCTACATTAGATCTTTCGCGTTCGTTCTTAGGATAAAACTTTCCCGATTTCCTTCCTAGATACTGAAGAATAGCACCTGACTCGAAAATCGATAGCGATTTACCCCCTGGTCCAGATGGGTCGATAATAGCTGGTATTCTATTATTTGGAGAAATTTTTAAAAAAGAAGGTTTAAACTGATCTCCTTTCCCTATATTTACCGGTTTAATTATGTAGGGAATTTTACACTCCTCAAGCATAATTGAAATTTTCCAACCATTGGGTGTATCAGCAAAGTATAGTTCTATCGGCTTTTGTTTCATTTTTTTCTCCTATGAATTTAATTGTTTAATTTTTTACTAAGCAATTTATTAACTATAGACGGGTTTGCCTTTCCGTTAGTTTCCTTCATAACTTGCCCTACAAACCATCCCATCAATTTTGGTTTTTCATTTAAAGACTCAACCTGTTCTGGGTTTTTCTCTATAATACTATCAATAATTTCTTCTAATTCTCCTTCATCAGAAACTTGCTTCATTCCTTTTTTTTCAACAATTGTCTCGGGGTCATCGCCTGTTTCAATCATTATTTCAAATATATCCTTAGCAATACGATTAGAAATAGTATTATTTTCAATTAAATCAATGAGCATTCCAAAGTTTGTCTTACTAATTGGACTGTTTTCCACAGAAAATCCCAATTTATTCATAGCTGCAAAAAATTCGCCAGTTAACCAGTTTGCCACAAGTTTGGCATTTCTTCCTACGGTTAATTCTTCAAAATAATCCGCTGTCTCTTTATCCCCCACCAAAATACTTGAGTCATAGGACGAAAGAGAATAATCACTCTCAAATCTTTTTTTTCTTTCATCTGGTAATTCAGGAATAGAATTCTTTATTTTTTCAACTACGTCCTCGGAGAATATTAAAGGTAATAAATCTGGGTCAGGAAAATATCTGTAATCGTGAGCCTCTTCTTTGCTTCTCATCGATCTTGTTTCACCCTTTTTGGGATCAAAAAGCCTCGTCTCTTGAGGAACCTTTTTAGAATCTTCGATAAGATCAATTTGTCTTTTTGCTTCATATTCAATAGCTTGACCAATAAACTTAATAGAATTTACATTTTTTATCTCACATCTTGTTCCTAATTCCTTGCCTAATTTTCTAACAGAAACATTAACATCTGCGCGAAGAGAGCCTTCTTCCATATTCCCGTCACATGTTCCCAAATAACGAACTATGCTTCTCAATTTTTTAACATAAGCTTGTGCTTCTTCCGAAGAACTCATGTCGGGCATAGAAACAATTTCCATGAGTGCAATACCTGAACGATTGAGATCAACATAGGAGTAAGATGGGTGTTGATCGTGTAAAGATTTTCCTGCATCTTGTTCAAGATGCAACCTCTCTATTCTTATATTTTTTGAAGAACCATCAGATAAGTCAATTGAAATATTTCCCTCACCTACTATAGGCTGTTTATATTGAGAAATCTGATAACCTTGAGGTAAATCTGGATAAAAATAATTTTTGCGGTCAAATATTGAATAAGTATTTATTTTAGCGTTTAATCCTAATCCTGTTTTTATGGCCTGCTCTACACAAACCCAATTAATAACCGGTAACATTCCTGGCATACCAGCATCTACAAAACTTACTTGCGTGTTATGTTCTGCACCGAATTCCGTAGCAGCCGATGAAAAAAGCTTCGACTGTGAGATCACTTGAGCATGCACTTCTATACCTATTACAACTTCCCAATTACCTGTATCACCTTTAATTAAATTATTCATTTTTCCACCATTCCTCAGGTGAATGTCTAAAGTTAGCTGATTTTTCAATTACACTTGCGAAACTTAAAATTGTTTCTTCGTCAAAAGATTTACCTATGAGTTGTAAACCTAAAGGAAGCTTATTTTTATCTAGGCCAACTGGCACAGACACGGCCGGTAAACCTGCGAGGTTGACTGGAACTGTAAATACATCATTCAGATACATTGATAATGGGTCATCCATTTTTTCACCAATCTCAAAAGCTGAAGTTGGTGTAGAGGGTGTAAGCACGACATCAATATCCTTAAATACATTTTTAAAATCTTCTGTGATTAAGGCTCTCACTTTCTGTGCCTTCAAATAATAGGCGTCATAATAACCAGAAGAAAGAACATATGTTCCTATCATAATCCTTCTTTTGACTTCTTCACCAAAACCATCAGAACGTGTAAGTTCATACATATCATCAATATTATCTGCCTCAACTCTATGAGTAAACTTAACTCCATCATAACGAGCAAGATTTGAAGAGGCTTCTGCCGGAGCAATTATATAATAACAAGGTAATGCATATTTTATGTTTGGAAGAGATATATCTACAATCTCTGCTCCTGATTCTTTAAGCCATTTTTTTCCATTATCCCAGAGATTTAATATTTCTTCCGCTATTCCTTCTTGAACAAATTCTTTTGGTATTCCAACTTTTTTACCTTTAACGCTCTTTTCAAGTGATTTTTCAAAATCAGGGATTGATTTGTTCGAGCTTGTTGAATCCTTTGGATCGTAACTACATATTGAATTAAGGACTATGGCAGAATCTTTCACATTCTTAGTAATGGTTCCTGCTTGATCTAATGATGATGCAAAAGCAATAATTCCCCATCTAGAACATCTCCCATAAGTTGGCTTAAAGCCAACTGTTCCTGTAAAAGACGCGGGCTGCCTTATTGATCCTCCAGTATCTGTTCCAATTGATGCTACACCTACATTAGCGGCGACAGCAGCAGCTGACCCACCAGAAGAACCACCAGGTACAATATAATTTTTGCTATCATTAATCTTCCAGGGGTTCTTTGTTGGGCCAAAAAAACTGGTTTCATTAGATGATCCCATCGCAAATTCATCGTTATTGAGTTTTCCTAGAAGAATTGCTCCATCATTCCATAAATTTTTAGTTACTGTAGACTCATAAGGGGGGATAAAATTTGATAACATCTTACTCGAAGCAGTAGTCTTTATATCTTTGGTGCAAAACATATCTTTTATACCAAAAGGAAGACCCTCAAGATTTCTTAGTTTTTTATTTTTAATATTCTTGTCTGAAGTTTCTGCAGATTTTATTGCATGATCAATTGTTTCAGTAATAAACAAATTGAGAGGTCTCGAAGATTCCATCTCTTTGATATGAGATGTTATCAGCTCTTTACAGGAAAATTCTTTTTTATTAAGGGCATCTCTAGTTTGATGAAGACTTAATTTTGTTATTTCGTTCATTTAATCAACTATCTTTGGAACAAGAAAAAAGCCTTCTTTAGTTTTAGGGGCATTTGCTATTATATTTTCTCGATAACCCCCGTCAGCTATTTCGTCTTTTCGCTTCTTTAGTTTTGTATCTTCTTCAAAAGAAGAAAATACTGGTTCAACCTCATTAGTATCTACCTGAGACAATTGCTCTATCCATTCGAGAATTTTGGATAAGTCTTCAGATATATATTTAATATCATCTTCAGAAACTGAAATTCTGGAAAGTTTAGCTATCTTTCTTACTGTATTTTCATCTATCGACATATTTGCTCCATAATTAAGCTTAAATAGCAAAGTCCTGCTTGCATAGCAATAATAACAATTTATACATATACAATATGCTTATTAATGACCCTTTAATTTTTTATAAAGAAATTACTTCTAATGAATGTATCTTAGGTATTGACCCTGGTACAAAAAGGATTGGATTAGCCATATCAGATAGTAGTAAAAAAATTTCTAGTCCTCTAACAACATTAGAGAAAATTAAATATACAGACATGCTAGGGGAGCTAGAAAAAATTAAAAAACAATACCTCTTTGGTGGAATAGTTATTGGTAATCCGATTAATATGGATGGAACGATAGGTAAAAAAGCTCAATCCAGCAATTCTCTAGCCAACAATTTAGTTAGAGATATGAAAATTCCTGTTTTGTTGTGGGACGAAAGATTATCCACCTCAGCGGTTGAAAAAATGTTGATTGATGCTGATATTTCAAGAAAAAGAAGAAAGGCTATTATTGATAAACTTGCTGCCACATATATTCTCCAAGGATATTTAGATTATTTAGTTATAAATCTTTAGAGTCAGGATCATACAAAAATTAGCTTAGCTTAATATCTTTTCAAGTAGGGACATTCTACACCAGAGACCATGTTTCATTTGGTCAAAATATTTTGCTCTACTATCTTGATCAAATTCTGTAGGAATTTCATTCACCCTGGGAAGTGGGTGCATAACAATAGATTTCTTTCCTAATCTATTTAGCTGATCAATGCTCAATACATAATCATGACTACTTCCTCTTTCAACCTGGACTCTAGTAACATATAAAATATCAGTTCTTTCTAGAACTTCATCGATGTTATTGGTCTCAAAACAACTTTTAGGACGAATTTCTTCTGGTATCCTTAAATTTTCTGGGCTTACAAAATTAAATTTATTGTTCTTATACCTACTAAGCAATTTAACCAAACTTTTAACAGTTCTTCCATTTTTAAGGTCTCCAATAAAGGTTATAGTAAGATTATCTAAGCTAAGATCATTGTTAGAGAAGATCGTAAATCCATCCAATAAAGTTTGTGTCGGGTGTTCTCCCTCTCCATCTCCTCCATTAATAATAGGAACAGAACTGACTTTTGATGCGCGTGTTGCCGCGCCTATCTCTGGGTGCCTCAAGACTATACAATCGCTTAGATTGCTCATTGCTATAATTGTATCTTCTAGACTTTCACCCTTGGTAACGCTGGAAAATTTAACGTTATTAATTGGAATTACAGATCCACCTTTGCGGACCATTGCACTATAAAAAGATGATGAAGTCCTTGTTGAAGGTTCATAAAACAAATTTGTTAGAATTTTACCCTTTAAGATATTTGAAGGATTGTCCTTATTCTTTAATGAATCCTTCCAAATTTCAATTATGAAATCTTCTGACATGTCATTTACTGATAGAAGATGTTGCACGTAATTACCTTTCAGATTATTTATATATAGCAAAATGATATTTTTTGACCCTATAATTTTAACTTTTTTAGTTTTTTTTCTAAGCTATCTCTTTGGATCATTTCCTTCAGGTTATGTATTAACAAGGTTATTTCTTAATATTGATATTAGAGATTTAGGCTCAGGTAATGTTGGTTCTACTAATGTCTGGAGGACGGGCTCGAAAATAATGGCTTTAACAAC
>JAYYUG010000045.1:0-11024 GCA_036344135.1 Pseudomonadota bacterium
CAGATCCTGATATTTTAGTCTGTGATGAGCCAACAGGAGATCTGGATAGGGGCACAGCAACTGAAATTCTACAATTATTGCAAATACTGAATCGAGATCATGGAAAAACCATCCTTATGGTAACGCATGACCCCATGGCAGCTGAATCAGCAAAAAGGACATTACAGCTAGATAAAGGAAAGCTCACTTACTAGTCATGTATTGGGTTTTAATTAGAGCCAGTCTTTTTAGGAAGAAGATTCGAACTGTCCTAACCATCCTGTCGATTACAACGGCTTTCCTCTTATTCGGGATGCTGCATTCAATGTCAGCAGTCTTTACAGGTCAAATGCAGGGCATGAGTGCAGATATTATTATGGTGATGCCCAGATACAACATGTTTGGTACGCAACCCTATTCAACGTTCGAATACGTAAAATCCATTGAAGGCATTGAAAGTGCCAGTCACATGACCACGCTTTCGTCAGACGTTATGAGCAGTATGTTTGATGGGATAGTTTTTGCGGTAGATGAGAATTTTTTTGATGTGTATGACAGATTTCAAACCACCGATGAGTACCGAAAAGCGATGCGAGTAAGGCCAGATGGCGTCCTCGTAGGAAAGCTTTTGGCTGAGCAAAAGGGTTTCAAGATAGGCGATAAAGCAAGAATCAAATCCCACTCGATGAATGAAGACGGCACCTATGATTGGGAATTTGAGGTGGTAGGTTTTTACACAGTTCAAGTCTATACCGGTGATGAAATGGGCATTATCGGAAATTACAAATACGTTGATGATAGTCGAGTCAACATGAAAGGAACTACCGGCTACATAATTGCTAAGGTTTTATCACCTGAGCTTGCTGATGGTATTTCAACCAAGATTGATGAGAACTTCAAAAACTCTGACAGAGCCACCAGAACTGGAGCAGAAAATCAATTAGCCATGGAGATGGTTGGGCAATTTGGAGATATTGAGTTAGTCATTAACCTTATTTTATCAGCCGTCTTTTTTACCATTCTTTTAGTGACTGGAAACACCATGAGTCAAGCCGTTCGAGAACGGACAGCAGATTTGGCAGTATTAAAGAGTATTGGTTATGGAGACATGCAGCTTTTTATGATGGTAATGCTGGAATCTTTCATTATTATTTTCACTGGCTTGATTCTAGGTCTAGGATTAACCCTTTTATCCATTCCAGCAATTGTTGCGGCGAGTCAGGGTATGGCCGATGATGCAATCTTTTTGAGCGCTTCGTCTATATTATTGGCTTTTGGCATTGGTGTTTTTGTTTCTTTGGTTTCTTCTTTCATGCCTGCTCAAAGGGCTCTCAAGCTTAAAGTAGTGGATGCTTTAGCCAAAGGATAATAATGAAATACTGGATGTTAATTTCCGCTGCCCTTAAAAGAAAACAAACTAGAACCGTTCTGACTATTTGCTCCATTATAGTTGCCTTCGTTTTATTTGGCACTTTGAGATCTGTTGCTGTTGCTTTTACTGAAGATGTAGATTTTTCTGGAGACAATCGTCTTATCGTGATGTCAAAACTGTCTTTCATAGAACCCCTACCAATGTCCCATTACCAAAGAATACAGTCAGTAGAAGGTGTGGATCTTGTTGTTCATCGAGAATGGTTTGGTGGCACTTATATAGACACTAAAAACTTCTTTCCCAAATGGCCTGTGAATGCAGAAGCTTGGTTCGATGTTTACCCAGAATTCATTATCTCTGAGAAAGAGAAACTAGATTTTGCTAATACCAGAACAGGCATGGTTGCAGGAAAATCCCTAGCTGAAAAATACGGTTGGAAGGTCGGAGATAAGATTCCCATCATGGGAGATATTTGGGAGAAAGAAGACGGTTCCATTCTATGGGAATTTGATTTAGTTGGAATATTTACTCAAGTTGAAGGTTCGGGTGTGTACGGCGGGGAAGATCAAGCATTTATCAATCACAGTTATTTTGAAGAATCAAGGATGTGGGGAAAAGGAACTGTCGGGAATTACATAGTGAAGGTTAAGAACAAAGAAGAAAACGAGAGGATAGCTCAGGAAATAGACAAAATGTTTGACAATTCAAATAACGAAACCAAGACTTCAACGGAAGCTGCTTTTAGTAAAATGTTTGCTGAACAGGTTGGAGATATTGGTTTAATTATGAATGCAATATTAGCTGCAGTATTTTTTACTATGCTTCTGGTTACTGGTAATACCATGAGTCAGGCTGTTAGGGAAAGGACTTCAGAGCTGGCTGTTTTTAAAACCATAGGTTATTCAGATAATAAAATCTTGGGATTGGTTTTATCTGAAGCTCTGTTTATGTGTTTCATCGGCATGTTAATAGGCATTGCCATAAGCTTCATAATATTTTTATTTTTATCAGAAGATTTATCTGCCTTTGTTGAGGGAATTTCTTTTCAACCATCGGTAATATGGTGGGCTTTTGCCTCTGCTTTAATCATGGCTTTAGTTGCGGGTTTACCTCCAGCATTAGGAGCTATGAGGTTAAAAGTTGTAGACGCTTTAAGGAAGAATTAAGAAATGAAACAGATATTAGCTATCACTGGAATGAATATCAAAACAATACTCCAGAGATCTGGAGCTTCCATTGTCATCATTATAGGAATAGCTGGATCGGTCGCTGTAATGGTGTCTCTATTAGCCATGGCAGAAGGGCTAAGCAAAACTATCGCCAGTACCGGCGAGGTGGATAGAGCATTAATTTTTAGAGAAGGTTCCAATTCTGAGATGAGCAGTGGTATTGCCATGTCTGATATATCAATTATTGAGAATACACAAGGAATAAAAGAATCTGAAGATGGACCAATGATAGCGGCTGAGATGTTCACAATCATAGATCTCAAGAAGAAAGGAGCTGAGGACACTTCTAACTTGCCTTTGCGAGGAGTTCAAAAGATGAGCTTTAAGATACGACCCGAACTTGAGATTATCAAAGGGGAAAACTTTTTCCCAGGCAGAGGCGAGGTTATTGTAGGCAAGGGCGCTGCCAATGAATACGAAGGGCTTGAAATAGGGAAAAAAATAAAAATTAGAGATTCTGAATGGACTATTGTGGGAATTTTTTCAACTGGGGGAGACGTTCACGAATCCGAGGTATGGGCAGATCTTACTGTGATCCAAGGAGCTTTTAGAAGGGGTGCCTCTGCTTCGATTGCAATTGTGCAAATGGAAGAAAATGCTTCCATAACAGATTTTGGTGCCACTTTAGAATTAGATCCAAGACTGAAGTTAAAGGTTCAAGGAGAGTATGATTTTTACCAGGAGCAATCTTCAGGAGCTTCCAATATTATAGAGGTATTTGGTTATTTTGTTGCTGTAATCATGGCTATAGGAGCTATTTTTGCTGCGCTCAACACCATGTATAGTGCGGTTTCAACTCGTTTGGTTGAAATTGGTACTTTAAGAGCAGTAGGATTTAATGGCAGCTCCGTTTTATTTGCTTTGATGATTGAATCTATGTTTTTAGCTCTTTTAGGTGGACTATTGGGTTCTGGCCTATCTTACTTGATTTTTAATGGATACACAGTTTCTACATTAGCTTCTGGTTCTTTTTCTCAAACAGCTTTTGATTTCGCTGTTACAGGAGAAATCATTGGACAAGGTCTTTTTCTAGCTTTAATTGTTGGATTTCTTGGTGGTCTCTTGCCGGCCAGAAGAGCTGCTACACAAGATATAACAGAAGCTTTAAGAGCTATTTAATTGTATTTCGCTCAATAACAGACCATTATTGTCTGCGTAAATATATTGTCCCGGTCTAAAAGTTAGACCACCAAAACATATTTCAATTCCTAATTCACCAAGACCTCTTTTTTTACTTTTTATAGGATAAGTCCCCAGAGCTTGGACTCCTATTTCAAGAGTTTTTATGATATCAACATCTCTGATGTAACCATTGACCACAATCCCTGACCAGTTGTTCTTCATACCAGCCTCAGCTATCAAATCTCCAAGCAAAGCTACAGTGTTAACACCCTCGGCATCAACGATAAGCACCTGGTTATTTCCCTCAGAATTTAATTGCTCTTTGATTAAAGAATTATCATCTGGGCACTTAATAGTTTGGATCGGTCCGAAAAACGAAGGTTTACCTCCATAATTTTTCATTATGGGCAGAAGGGCTTTCACTTCAGGAAAGGCATCTGATAGATCTGGAGTTGAGAATTCCACTTATGCTACGTTCTGCTCTCCTCGAATCACTGATCCAGGTAGCTTTCCAGTAGCCTTATCATTTTTGTAAGTAACCACTCCGCTCTTAATAGTAGCTGTATAACCAGAACATTTTTGAATAATCCTTCTTCCGCCGGTTGGTAGATCATGGACCATTTCAGGTTTATAAACCTTTAGATCATCGTAATTGATGATATTGATGTCTGCTAAATAACCCTCTTTTAATTCCCCACGATCAAAAAGACCAAAGGTTCTAGCTGTCTCTCGTGTTTGTTTATTAACAATATATTCAATAGGAATTTTATCCCCTCTATTTCTATCTCTGGTCCAGTGGGCAACGTTCCAAGTAGGCATACTCGCATCGCAAATCAGTCCACAATGTGCACCGCCATCACTCAACCCCGCGACTGAACTTTTGAATTCTATAATCATTTTATAGAAATCAAGAGTGTGATTAGGGTAGGGTGCAAAACAAGCGTAGATAAAGGTTTTACCGTCGTTCTTTAGCATCTCCTCATACACTACCTCTAACTCAGATAGTCCAGAAGTTTTAGCAATACCGGCAATACTTTCCTCGATTTTAGGTTCATAGTTCGGTATCTCATCCATAGGGAATTGAGTTTCAAAAGAAGAGATGAGTCTATTTGCCAATTCAAAATTACCCCCTTCACCAAATCCATATTCTTCACTAAGAATTTGTTTTTTAAAATCAGGATCTTTCATCTTATCTACCTTCTCTTTCAAAGGAAGATCAACTATCTTTCTAAAACTTGGATGAGTAATGAAAGGGTGAATGGAAGACTCAAGACTGAAAAGCATTCCAGTAGGTCTTCCAGCAAATTGTGGTCTAATATTAACGCCTTTGCTGAAATTTTCTTCACAATATTTCCAAGTTTTGAAAGGGTCTCCGCTAGTTTGCGCATAGGTCAAGGTTCTGCCAGTAGTTTCAACAAATTCTTTAACCCAATCTAATTCAATATCTTGATCCATCCAGTCTGAAACCAATTCTAAAGTCCCTTCACCAGAAGCTGCTATAGCTTGTGAAATTGCCCTCATTTCAGCCTGTCCCGCTTCCGTTCCTGGAACATATTTTCCCTGAACGTCAGTGTGTAAGTAGGTCCTAGAAGAACTAAATCCTAAAGCCCCAGCTTCAATAGCCTCCTTGGTTAGTTTTGCCATTTCTTTAATTTCTTCTTCAGAGGCATCATCTTTACCTTGACATCGATCGTAACCCATAACGTAGGATCTTACTGGACCATGTCCAATCATTGCGCCAACATCGACAACGAATTCTTTCTTATCAATAGCATCAAGAAACTCTGGAAAAGATTCCCAATCAAAATCTATACCATCATGTAAGGCCGTTCCAGGAATGTCCTCCACGCCTTCCATCAATTGAATTAAATAATCCTCTGATCCAGGCTTAACAGGAGCAAATCCCACCCCGCAATTACCCATCACGACAGTAGTCACGCCGTGCCAACTTGAAGGAGTTAAGTAAGGGTCCCAACACACCTGTCCATCATAGTGGGTGTGAATGTCTACCCAACCCGGTGTAACTACTTTACCTTTGGCATCAATTTCTTTTTGTCCCGTATTATTTACTTCTCCTACAGTAGTGATTTTATTGCCATCAATTGCTATGTCCCCAACAAAAGGTTTCTTTCCAGAACCGTCGACAATAGTACCGTTTCTAATCACTATATCGTGCATTTTTGTGCTCCTTAAAATTTTTTCAAAGTAAATAATAGCTCTTTTCTAATGAGTTAGAAAATTTTACTTACTTGACAGTTACCACCCTTAACGTTTTATAGTAACTTTATATGAAAAATTTAAAAGTTAATCTAAACAACAATATTGTATCTCCTGAATCTGTTGGTCTTGACAGTAGAGTGCTGAAAAATATAGGTTCTTATCTTGAAGATTATTATATTAATCCAGGTAAATTAATAGGAACAATTACTTTGGTAGCTAGGAAAGGAGAAATAGCCTACTTGGATTCATTGGGCATGATGGATAGAGAAAAAAAAATACCAATGAAAGAAGATGCTATTTTTAGAATTTTCTCAATGACAAAACCCATTACTAGTATTGCCCTGATGCAACTCTATGAAAAAAGTCTATTTAGGCTTGATGATCCAGTACATTGGTACATCCCTTCTTGGAAAAATTTAAGAGTCTATCAATCTGGAGTTTATCCTAATTTTATAACCTCTCGCCCTAATAGACATATGACTATTAGGGACTTACTGACTCACATGTCTGGATTAACTTATCATTTTATGTATAGAACAAACGTTGATGCGGCTTATCGTCTTTTAGGAATAGGTACTCATGGTGCATTTGGTGAAGAAGGTGCTTCAGGTCATAACAAGTCAGAGGACGGTTTAGAGGAAATGGTTAATATGCTGTCTACCCTGCCACTTGAGTTTTCTCCAGGGGACCAGTGGAATTACTCTGTTTCTACAGATGTATTAGGTCATCTAATTGAACTTTTTTCTGGAATGAAGCTAGACGACTATTTTCAAAAGAATATTTTTGAACCCCTGGAAATGAAGGACACAGGATTCTTATGCCCAAAAGAGAAATTAGATCGATTAACCTCCTGTTATGAACATCAAGTTAAGGGAAATCCAAAACTAGTCGATTCACCAAAAGATAGCTGGACTTTAAAACAAAGTAAATTTCTGTCTGGAGGGGGAGGTCTGGTATCGACAATATCTGATTACTATAATTTTCTTTCAATGCTTTTAAGTCAAGGAGAGTTTAATTCGACAAGAATAATAGGTAGAAAGTCTTTACAAATTATGACCATTAATCACCTTCCTAGTGGTCAAGACTTAACAGATATGAGCCAATCTGCCTTTAGCGAGACTCCTTACAAAGGAATTGGATTTGGACTGGGTTTTTCAATAATGTTGGATCCAGCAAAATCCCAAGTTTTAAGTGATCCCGGAGAATTTGGATGGGGAGGTATGGCCAGTACAGTTTTTTGGGTTAATCCAAAAGAGGAAATGTTGGTCATTTTTCTAACTCAATTAATTCCTTCTGTAACTTATCAAGTTAGAAGAGAACTAAGAACTTTAAGTTATTCAGCGTTGATGCCTGAATAAACGAACCTGTCAACCGCATTCCATTGCGGTAAGGTAGTTTTAAACCGTTATTCAGTAGACGGTTTTCTTACTACCTCACTTTCCTCTGTGTTTATTTCCCTTTTTAATCTCAGTCTTTTGGACTCACATCTAATTCAACCTCTCCAAGAGCAAGTTTATGAAGCCATTCGGAGTCCATAATCCAATCTATATTTTTATCTTTGTCAAAATAAGTCACTGAACCACGTCCACTAAAATACATTTCAGTTAACACTTCGCATTTTGCATCAAAATGCTCAGCATATACTGGTTCAAACCCGTATGTTCCAGCAGGAGCCCTTCCTATATCATAAATTAATTCACCCTTGGTAATAAAAAATTCTCCACTTCCTTGATGTCTGTGGGCTTGAAAAGCTGCCCCAGGATCCATTTGAACATAGAGAGTCCAATCTCCTGTTTTTAAACATGCCCTAAGAACCTTAAATCTTGAGCCCCCTCCAACCTCAATCCAGTTCATTTTATTTGTATTCTTAATAATATCCCCCGCATCAGAAACTATCTCTGCATCAGATATTCGTGTGAGATTAACATTCATAATTATCCTTCAAAACTCTTCTTTAAACTTTACAATATTGACTAAATTAAAATTTACTACACAGTTAAACAAAAGACAAATCAAGTCGTTAAATTTAATGGATATTCACCCAATACGAACTTTGAACAACTCCATAACTGTGGAATAATTCAGAACAAGAAATGAATTCACTTGATAAATACAACCTGCTGGATCCTGGAGTACAGTCTCGGCCTTATGAGTACTACTCAATACTCAGAGAAGAAGCGCCTGTTTATCAAATGCCACAGACAGGATTCTATTTGATTACCACCTATGATCTCTGTAATGAAGTTATACGGCAGCCCGATCTCTTTGCGAGTGGCGTCAGTCCCATGGCACTACGGCCCGGTGGTATCCCGCAAGGGGTATTGGAAATTTATGAAAAGGAAGGCTGGATGCCGCTTGCTTCATGCTCCACTTCGGACCCTCCCGCACACACGCGTGTACACCACGTTTTAGCCCAACTGTTTACGACAGCGCAAGTTCGTAAACTCAAACCCACAATTGATAGTATCGTAAAAGATCTTATAGATGAAATAGCCAATGATGATCAGATGACCTTTGTTAGTCAATTCTCTCATCCATTACCAATGATCATTATTGCAGATCTCCTGGGCATACCGAACGACAACCTGACAATATTCAAAAAATGGTCTGATGCTATCGTTGAACCGTACAGCATGATGATATCACCCGAGCGAGAAGTGGAATGTACAAGGCTAGTTGTTGAGATGCAGCATTATTTTGCTGAATTAGTTGAAACACGCCGGGGCAGCTCAAAAGATGACCTTATAAGTCAGATTGTTAATATAGATATGGCGGATTTCCAACCATTCAACATGGCTGAGTTATTAACAATCGTCAGCATCGACTTGCTAGCTTCTGGTAATGAGACAACAACAAGCGCTATTTCTTCCGGGATGCTTCTACTATGTCAAAATCCGCATATTGTTGAAGAGATCCACAGACAGCCCTCACTTATGATTAATTTTACGGAAGAAATTTTACGCCTGGAATCGCCAGCCCAAGGCATGTTTCGTCATGTTACCCACGATACGGAGTTGAATGGAATTAAGTTGAATAAAGGTGATCTGCTAAGCCTGCGTTTTGGTTCAGCAAACAGGGACGAGAAACAATTTCCACAAGCTGACAGTATTGACCTGCACCGTTTAACTCCCGGGAAACACATGGCATTCGGTGTGGGTAGACATCATTGCATAGGTGCCGTACTCGCACGACAGGAAATTATGAGCGCTTTTGATGGTCTTATACAAAGTTTTAAAAATTTTGCTCTGGATACAAATAAAGCTAGGATTGAATATGTTCCAAGTTTTTTTGGCCGTAGTTTAAGAGAACTTTGGATTACCTTTGAAAAACGTTGAATAGATATTTCATTTGATTTAATTATTTTACCCATTCAATTACTTTCTCTATCTTCTTTCTTCAAAAAGAGGAGTTTTGTTTTTATAATGACTATGAAACTGGTTGATAGTAATCTTTACCAAGAAAGAAACCTCCACGAAAAAAAATTAATGAAACTGCATATATTTTTCCTTTTGTGTGTCTGTTTGCATGCAAATTTGCTGTTTTCATCAGTAACAGTAATAGGGCGAGAGGGTGCAGCCCTTTGTTACCAGGAAGCTGAAATGGGCAATTCCGGATATTCATCAATTAACACTTGCCTTAAGGCACTTCAAGACCAGTTTCTGACAACACAAGATAGATCTGGCACACAAGTTAATTTAGGAATTGTGTTGAATAATTCTTTTTTGCCAGACAGGGCACTTAGGGCTTTTAGTAAAGCTAAAATTTCTGAGGAACTCAAGCCAGAAATTTTGCTTAACTCTGGGAATAGCTATTTTATAAAAACTGAATTTTGGAAAGCCATTGAATATTACGATAAATCCATTAAATCCGGGTTAAAAGATAGGTCAGCAGCCTTTTACAACAAAGGGCTTTCTTATGAAATGTTGAAGGACATGAATAGTGCAATTGTAAATTACAAAAAAGCTCTATTACTTAAACCCGAAAAAGTATATTTGAAAAAAAAAGGAAAACTTGTTGAGGGCGGCTATTGGTCCGAATAACTTTTTATAATCAAAATCAGTTAGTGTTCTTTAATCAAAAAATGCCCTATTAGAATTAACTTTCTCAAACCATTTCTCCCAATCTTGAAATCATACCATACTGGCTTACAACCTAAATGGGATTAAATTGTGTGTGAGTTATATAGATATGGTAGGTACGTACTGGTCCTCCTGCATGGACCTATGTCAGGTTGAGATGTAACTACTACCGACAGATGATAAAATAGGGCAGAAATGGAGAGTAAAAATAAGACATTTTGTATCCTATGTGTATCCTAATTAACAATCATTCTATAAACATGGCACGAAACATAGATAAAATAAGGCTTATTAATTTTATTTACTCATCGTTGATACCTGAGTAAATAAACCTACTTTGTTGTTGTAACAACTTAACGAATTAAAAAGAAATAGTTTTCCATTAATCAATTTTTGTTGTTTATGTTCAAAGAACTAAAAAGTTATAAAATTGATTTAAATCAAATTAAATCTTTTCTTCTCTACCATTTTTTTAAAAAAGAGTATTCTAGGATATTCAGAAGTAATTTAAGTAGGAGGCTTATATGAAAGAAGAAAAGAGAATTTTACTTTCCAAGGCAGAAACCTTTCAAGATCAGGACGCAGTCCATGAAATATTCTCAGAACTCAGAAAGGAGGAACCAGTTGCTTGGTGTCCAGAGACAGAAGATGGTTCTGGATTTTGGTCTATTACTAAATACGATGACATTCAGTTTATATCAAAAAACCCAAAAATATTCAGTTCAGATAGAGTACATGGAGGAATTACTTTTCCTTCACAGGAGGCTCGCCGTCTGCGCAATATTTCTCGATCCAAAGGTGTACAAGATAAGTTTAAAGACCTAAATATACTAGAGGCAGGTGACAGTATGATCCAGATGGATCCTCCTGTGCATACCAAGCATAGACGCATGGTGGCACCAGGATTCTCGCCAAAAAGATTATCAAATCTAAGCACTCAAATTCGTCAACGCTGTGTTGATATTCTCAACCAGATAGAGGGCAAAGGAGAATGTGAATTCATATCTTCAGTAGCTGCAGAAT
>JAYYUG010000046.1:0-7584 GCA_036344135.1 Pseudomonadota bacterium
TTGTATTTCTTAATTTTATCATACACATAATTACTTAAAAGCTTTGATTCCTTTATTTTTCCTTCTACGAGGGGCCAGATATTTCTTTGAAGTGATTCAGAAAATAAATCAATATTATCAAATTGGGTATTATATGAATCAATTCGACCATAAATTGATTGCGCGACAATCCTCATCTTTTTAGAAAAAATATTATCGCTTATTCCAATTTCTCTATATGTCGAATCTAGTTCTTCAATAAATGTTTCGAGTAATTTTTGTTTGAAAATTGTATTTTCTTCGTTTATTTTATCCAAAATCTTAAAGAGAACAAATATGTGTAAGACGATAATCTCAAATCTTCCTTCAATGGTATCATCAACTTTTAAATCTTTATAAAACCAATTGTTATACGAGGTTTGAAGAATCTTTCTATACAAGATCTCATGTGGAAAGGAATAATCCTTATGATTTGGAATTTTTACAGAGAATATTTCTTTAATTTTTTTAAACATTCTTTAATGGAACATTGACATACAGAATAAAAAGGACCATTTCTTTAATATTATTATATTAATAAATAAATAATAGAATGAAGTATATTAATTTAAATAAGACTTTAGTTATCATTTTATCGTTGTACTTGTTTTCGTGTGCACCAATAATTGAGAACAGGGGCTACGTTTTTGATGAAAAAGTAATAGGAAAAGTTGAAATAGGAAAAACAAATGCCGGCCAAATATTGGAGTTACTTGGGACACCTTCCACTACCTCAACAATAAATGCTAAAACCTGGTATTATCTTTATAGTAGAGCAGAAACAACAGCATTTAATCCACCAAAGATAACAAAAAGAAGGGTTTTAATATTAGAGTTTAACGAAAAAAGCCAAGTAGAAAATATGGGTGAATATGGACTAGAGGATGGAAATATAATATCCTATGTAGAAAGATCAACACCAACAAGAGGCCGTGAATTGACTATAATTCAACAATTATTTGGGAATTTAGGAAGATTGGGAGCAGGTAATTTACCTGGAAACTAGTGGTTAATTTAAAAAAATTTGAGATAAGTGAGGATGCTGCTCAAAGAATTAATGAAATCGTAGCGCAAGAAAGTGAAAATTTACATCTCCGTGTATCAGTATTAGGGGGTGGTTGTGCAGGTTTTTCTTATAAATTCGATCTTGTTAGAAAAATAGAGAAAGAAGATTTAATTTTTGAAAAAGATGGCGCTAAAATATTAATAGATAAAACATTTATGCCATATTTAATTGGCTCAATAATTGAGTTCGAGGATGATCTAATAGGTAAATCCTTTAAGATTAATAATCCAAACGCAACCTCTTCCTGTGGTTGTGGAACATCATTCTCAATCTAAAGTGAAGCTCGCATCTTGGAATGTTAATTCAATCCGCTCAAGAATATCTAATGTTCTTGAGTGGATAGAAATTGAAGAACCCGATATCCTCTGTTTGCAAGAAACTAAAGTCATTGATCAGGACTTTCCTACAGACCCATTTGAAGACATTGGATACAATATAATTACTCATGGACAAAAAAGTTACAACGGTGTTGCGACACTTTCTAAGTTTACTATTGAAGATTCAATTAAAGATCTACCTAACTATAGTGATAATCAAGCAAGGTATCTAGAAACAACACATGCTATTTCCAATAAAATGATTAGGGTCGCAAATATATATTTGCCTAACGGTAATCCTACACCTGGAACCAAATATGACTATAAGATAGAATGGATGAAATCCTTAAAACATCATCTTGGAGAAACATTAAAAAACGAAGAGATATTTATTGTTGTTGGTGATTACAATGTAATTCCTGAGGAAATTGACGTCTATGCACCAGAAAAATGGTTAGATGACGCATTATTTAAAATTGAAACTAGAAAAGAATTTAGAAAGATTCTAGCTTTGGGTTTTACTGACTCATTTCGCTCCCTGAATCCTGAAGAACAACAATACACCTTCTGGGATTATCAAAGGGGAGCATGGCAAAGAAATAATGGGTTAAGGATTGATCACATTTTATCTTCACCTGAAGCTGATGACGTAATTTCAGAGGTATATATATCTAAAGATACTAGAAAAAAGGACAAACCATCCGATCATGTTCCAATAGTGAGCATCATAAATGTTGATTAAATATCAGCATAGCAGTGTGTCTCGTCTCTGGCGCCTGGATGTGTTACTGCTCCATATCTTGCAGGGCCTACCTGTTCAGCATACTTCCATAAAGTTCCTGAGTTATAATCAGTTTTAGGTCTATTCCATTTTTTTCTTCTTCGTTTAAGCTCTTCTTCGCTTAATTCAATATCAATTGTGCCTTTATCCGCATCAATAGATATAATGTCTCCATCCTCAATTAGCGCTATCGGTCCTCCCTCAGCAGCCTCGGGTCCAACATGGCCAATACAAAAACCTCTAGTTGCTCCAGAAAATCTTCCATCCGTAACTAAAGCAACCTTATCACCCTTCCCTTGTCCATAAAGGGCAGCTGTTGTTGAAAGCATTTCGCGCATACCAGGGCCGCCCTTAGGTCCTTCGTAACGAATAACTAAAACATCTCCATCCTTATATTGATTACTCTCAACTGCCTTAAAAGCATCTTCTTCACAATTAAAACATCTTACTGGTCCAGAAAATTGAAGGTTATCCATACCAGCAACCTTTACAATTGCTCCATCAGGAGCAAAACTACCTTTTAAACCTACTACGCCTCCGGTATCCATAATTGGTTTTTTTGCAGAATAAATTACATCCTGCGAATCATCAAATTTTACAGATTCTAGATTTTCACCAATAGTTTTTCCTGTCACTGTTAAACAAGATCCATCGATAAATCCCTCTTCTAAGAGAGTTTTCAGCAACATAGGGACACCTCCAGCAAGATACATGTCTCTTGCTACATATTTTCCACCAGGTTTTAAGTCGGCTATATAAGGAGTGGATTTAAAAATTTCAGCTACATCAAATAAATCAAATTCTATACCTGCTTCATGTGCTATTGCGGGTAGATGTAGGGCTCCATTAGTGGAACCCCCAGTTGCAGCAACTACTACAGCTGCATTCTTAAGGGATTGCAGAGTTACTATATCTCTTGGACGAATGTTATTTTCTAAGAGAGACATTACGGCTTTACCAGAATCAAGAGCATATTTATCACGACTTTCGTCAGGAGCTGGTGGTCCTGATGAGTGAGGAAGAGCTAGCCCTATAGCCTCTGAAACACAAGCCATTGTATTCGCGGTAAACTGTCCTCCGCATGATCCTGCGCTAGGACAGGCTACGCACTCAAGCTCTTTTAACTCCTCTTCCGTTATTTTTCCTGATGAATATTCTCCGACGGCCTCAAAAACATCTGCGACCGTCACATCTTTTCCTTGATACTTCCCAGGCAGAATCGAACCACCATAAATAAATACGGAAGGCACATTTAATCTTAACATCGACATCATCATGCCTGGTAAAGATTTATCACAACCAGCAACACCAACCAGAGCATCATAACAATGTCCACGCATGGACACTTCGATAGAATCAGTAATAATTTCTCGACTAACTAAGGATGATTTCATTCCTTGATGACCCATCGCAATACCGTCAGTTACTGTAATAGTGCAAAACTCTCTAGGCGTTCCTCCATCGCTAGAAACACCCTTCTTCACACTTTGAGATTGTCTCATCAAGGAGATATTACATGGGGCAGATTCATTCCAACATGTTGCAACACCAACAAAAGGTTTATCAATGTCCTCTTTCTCAAGCCCCATTGCATAATAGTAAGATCGATGAGGGGCCTTCTGTGGACCAATCCTCACATGTCGACTAGGTAGTTTTTCATGATTGAATCTATCTTTAGTCATATCTTTTCCTTTCAATCTAAATGTTCGTTTTAGCCACCATCCACATATTATCGCTTGTTGGTTGTTTATCTAGGAAATTAAATTTAATTATTTGATATCCAGTTGATTCAACCATTTCAGAGAGTGTTTTGGGTGTAAATTGATTAACATGATCGGGGTATCTAAAGCCACACCAGTTATCGCCTCTAAATTTCCTATTTAAACTACTATAATTTGGAACTTTAATAATAATAACACCATTGAGAACTAGAGTTTCTTTTAAAGCTTTTAAAACCTCAAAGGGTTGGTGTTCATGCTCAAGATATGATCTTAAAATAGCCGCAGAAAATCTATTATTTCCAAATTTTGATACCACCTCTGTAGCTGGTGCACATATCGCTTCACCACCTCTCTTCCGGAAGGCAATATCAGCCTCTCTTGCAGATCCTTCGGAGATATCTATACCGTAAGGAATATATCTTTCGGGTATATCATTAAACTTTACACCTGAACCACATCCAATATCTAGAACATTACCCTTTAAACAGTATTTACTTAATAAATACAATAGTTTATTTCTTTTTATTAAAGCTTTAATAAATCTTCTATTTTTTTTAAGCATGCTTGCTTTTTCAGAGGAATTAAAATTTCTTTCCCATGAGAATTTTTTTTTCATCATCTCATAAGCTGGAACAATAGGCATATAAACAAAAGAACATTGTTCACACTGTATTAGTGACCACTCTTCTTTAGCGTGAAGAACTTTATCGGTATTTAACCTTTCTACATGACAGGAAGGACAATTTGTTCGTTCTTTGAGGTTAATTTCTTTAATCATTATTAGTTAACTTTTCTATTAAAGAAATCGATTGTCTTATTTTCTCAAGACTCATATTCAAGTCCTCTAAGCGATCTTTATTTTCTGACACTACATCTTCAGGAGCCTTAGAAAGAAAATTCTTGTTTTTTAATTTATCTTGAATACCTCCTATATTAGATTTTATTTTCAATTCTTCCTTTTGCATTCTTTCAAATTCTTTTCTCAAATCAACATTATTTGGTATTTTTAAAGCAAGTTCGACATTGTCCGATATAAAAATTGCAGATCTATTTGAAAACTGTTCCTTTGAATTAATCTTACTTACTTTGGCTAAATTTTCTAAGAATATACTTGAATCTTCTATCTCCAATATATTTAAAAAATTCTCAGTTTTGACTTCTAACTCAAGAAATTCTTTACTAGGGATATGGAGTTCCGCCCTTATTGATCTTACACCTGAAATAATATTAATTAATTTACTTACATTTTTGACATCTATATTGTCTTTATAATTAGGATAATTATTGTCCCATGAACCTGTTATTAAAGGATCTCTCTCTTTTATACTTGACCAAATTTCTTCGGTTATAAATGGCATAAATGGGTGCAATATTATTAATATTGAATCTATTAAGTATGCACACGTGTTCCTAATTTCTTTAACGTGAGTTGATCCACTGATAAAATGAGGCTTAATGAGCTCTAAATACCAATCACAAAAATCCCCCCAAACAAAATGGTAAATTACGTTAGCTGCATCATTAAATCGATATTCTCCAATATTTCTTTCAACCTGTTTCTTTGTTTCTGAAAATTCTGTAATTATCCATTTATTTATGGAATATTTTACGTCGTTAATATCAAAGCTCTTATTCAGAGAACATTCATTAATTTCGGAAAATCTTGCTGCGTTCCATAACTTTGTTCCAAAGTTTCTATATCCTTGTACTCTAGATTCAGACAGTTTTATGTCCCTACCCTGAGCAGCCATAGATGCAAGTGTAAACCGTAAAGAATCTGCCCCGTATTTATCTATCAAAATTAGTGGGTCAACGACGTTTCCTTTAGATTTTGACATTTTCTGACCTTTTTCATCTCTCACAAGTGCGTGGATATAAACTTCCGAAAAAGGTTCTTTCTTAAGGAAATAAAGTCCCATCATAATCATTCTTGCTACCCAAAAGAAAATAATATCAAAGCCGGTTATCAAAAGGTTAGTTGGATAAAATTTTTCTAATTCTTCTGTCTTTTCCGGCCATCCCAGCGTTGAAAAAGGCCATAATGATGATGAAAACCATGTATCCAAAACATCTTCATCACGCTTGATTCTAGATAAATCTATATTTTTCTTTTTTGCTATTTCTTCTGCTTCTTCTTGATTATGAGCAACTATGATTTCTCCATCCTCAGAATACCAGGCCGGTATTCTATGTCCCCACCACAATTGTCTAGAAATACACCAAGGTTGAATGTTTTCCATCCATTCGAAGTAGGTCTTACTCCAGTTATTTGGGACAAACGATGTTTTATTCTCTTTTACAGAAGCTATGGCTGGTTGGGCCAACTTTTGAGCATCGACATACCACTGATCAGTTAAGTATGGCTCAATAATAACATCTGATCTATCCCCATAAGGTAAGGTATTTTTATACTCATCAGCTCTTTCTAAATAACCATCTTTTTCTAGTTCGTTTAGGAGCCTCTCCCTTGCTTCAAACCTATCTAAAGATTCCCAATCTTTAGGAACATTATTATTAAGCTTTGCATCTTCATCAAATATTGAAATCATCTCTAAATCATTTCTTTTTCCAACTTCAAAATCATTAAAGTCATGTGCTGGGGTAATCTTGACTGCTCCACTACCTTGTTCTGGGTCTGCATAGTTGTCAGTTATGATTTTAATCTTTCTATTTACAATTGGAATTAATACCTCCTTTCCTATTAAATCTTTGTAACGTTTATCCTTAGGATGAACAGCAATTGCAGTGTCTCCAAACATAGTCTCCGGTCGAGTGGTAGCAATTACTATATTTTTCTTCTTATCGGTTAAAAGAGGGTATTTAATATACCAGAGAAAACCGTCACTCTCTTTTTGAACCACCTCTAAATCTGAAATAGCAGTCTTTAAAAGAGGGTCCCAATTAACGAGTCTTTTGTCTTTGTAGATTAATCCTTCTTTATACAATTCTACAAATACCTTATTTACAGCGGCACTTAGACCTTCATCCATAGTAAATCTTTCTCTACTCCAATCGCATGATGCTCCTAACCTTCTTAATTGTTGGGTTATTTTATTGCCCGAATCATTTTTCCACTTCCAAACCTCTTCAATGAATCCTTCTCTACCAAGATCGTATCGTGTTTTGTTATCTTCATTTAAAAGCTTTCTTTCAACAAGCATTTGCGTTGCTATACCGGCATGGTCCGTCCCTGGCTGCCAAAGAACATTCTTGCCTTTCATTCTCTGGAAACGCACTATTATATCTTGCAGAGTATTGTTCAATGCATGACCCATATGAAGATTCCCTGTAACATTTGGTGGTGGAATAACTATGGAAAATGTTTCGCCGTCGACGCGGTTACAATGAAATAAGCCATTTGATTCCCAAAAATCGTATAAACGGCTCTCCGCTTCAGAAGGATCATAACTCTTGTTAAGCATATTAATTACGTTTTTTAAAAAGCTTAGAAACTTCCTGTCTAACAGATTCTTCCACAATAGGTCTTAAATTTTTATCAAACCATGTATTGAGGGAATCTTGAATCGTATCTCTGATAATTGTCTCCATGGAAAAGGTTGTTTCTTGATTGCTGGAATCTTTCAAATTATCTTCTGCGTTAAATTCATCATCATCAGATAAGCTTTTTTCTTCCATGGTCGAGCTTTCATCAGTTTCATCCTCTAATATGTCTGTTAATTC
>JAYYUG010000047.1:0-5925 GCA_036344135.1 Pseudomonadota bacterium
GATAAATCTGAAATCTTTTCTAAATTATTTGTCTCGTAATAAATCCATATGAAAGCTAGGAACGATGTAATTGGAATTGAAGCAACAATACCAGCTAAAAAAGTAGATTTTTTAGCTATTTCAGAAATAAGTAAAACTAAAATTGCTGTAATTAAAACTTTTAAAACATAATAAAGCATTAATCTTTATCCAATTTCTTCTCATTTCTATTTCTATTATATTTCTTTTTGTCTTGCACTACTCTCTCATGGGTGCCTTGATGTTGTCTAACAATCCTAGTCTTTTTTGGTTCTTTTTTCTTCATTTTTTAATAGTCTGGCCAAGAAGATCTAGCTTCTTCTAATGTCAAAATATCTTTTGAATCAAATTCATCAAGTGAACCACCTGTTTCATCAATATAACAAATCTCACCACCAAGAAGCATTTCTCCGTTAACGTCTTCAAAAGGAAAAAACCAAGATAAATGTGCATGAGAAAGATACCATTTATCTGGATCTGCCGTTTTGTCCCCTTGTTCAATTAGTGCTTTACCCGGCACTTGTTGATACCATTCTCCGTCGCATGCTACCCCCCAATCACCAGGTGAACAATGATGTATCTCTAATTCTATAAGGCTGCTATGAGAATTCCACATATTATAATAAAAATCTTTAACTTCTTGCATCCCCCTAAGGACACCATTATTAAAACTTCCAAAGAATTTGTACTCTGGGTTTGGCACTATAGTATTAAAAATTTCAGGATCTTGAAGACACTCATATTTCAAATGGTGCCGCATATTATTTAACATGGACTTATGTCTAGGATCTGAAAAGGAATCCATAAATTCAGTATATCTATACCAGCCATTGTTAGGATTGATCTTCTTTATCATAACACCCTCCTCAACATGAGATATGATTAGCTAGTAACCCATATCCACCAAAAATACGTTATAACTAACCAGACAAGAGTCCCGCTTAATAACTTAATAATAAACACTTTCTTTCCTTTTTTTTATAGTGGTTTTCTAAAAAGGAGAGTCATTCTGTCACTTTCTCCTATCTCTTCGTATATTTCTCTATCTATATCTTTTAATCTATATGTTGGTGGTAGCGTCCAGACGCCCTTAGAATAGTCCTTTTTATCCTTCAAATTCGAATTTATTTCAGACTTGTCAGAAAGTATAAACCCAACCTGAATTGCTAAATCAATTATATATTTTTCTGTGACATATCCGCTATTATACATATCCACAAGCGAGGTTCCAGGGTTTGCCCTATGTTCAACCACACCAAAAATGCCTCCTGGTTTTAATGCAGAGTATGCCTGTTGGAATATTTTTTTTGCTCCATTAGCATTATTATCTAACCAATTATGAACATTTCTAAAAGTTAAAACAGCATCTACAGTCGAATCTTCAGCTAATTTTTCGAAAAGATATATGATTTCTACTTTCTTATAGATTTCATTACTTTTAAGTTTCTTTACAAAAGTTTTGAAACTTCGCTGAGCATAATCGCCTAAAGCAGGATTATAAGGGGCTGTAATAAGGCGGCCTTCATCATACATATACATTGCAAGTATCTCTGTATACCACCCCCCGCCTGGAGAAAGCTCAACAACTGTCATTTCAGGTTTAATTTCAAAGAAACTCAATGTTTCGTAAGGATGACGAGAATCATCTCTTGTCGTATTGATAGTCAATCGATGGTCACTTTTAATGGATTCTTGCAAGTTATTAGCTTCTAAGTTACTAACCAAAATAATTATAAAGAGAAATAAGGGAGTAAGTATTTTTTTAATCATTTTTAAATCCTTAGTTTGTTTTTTTAGGTACAAAATCTCTAAGCTTTTTATGTGTTTTGGGTTTATTTATTGCTTCGATAATTATTTTATTAAGATTATATATTTTTACAAATGACTCAAATCTTTTTGTAAAAAATTTTGAGAAAGTGTTTAATAAGCTATGGCAATCTAGTTTTAAGAGAGTGAGCCCGACAGGGATCGAACCTGTGACAATCTCCTTAAAAGGGAGGTGCTCTACCTACTGAGCTACGGGCCCACAATTATTTAACTTTTAAATGTTAGTTTATATCAAATCAAATTTTATTTTTAATTTCTATAATGTCTCGTTCAAAAAATTGTCAAATTACGATTATGTGTTATGATTTTAAACAGAAGGGTATTTCATTTGAAAGTATACAATTTATTTATTGTAGCTTTGTTATTTTTGTTAACATCGTGTGCAACCCCTCCTCCGGATGCTAAGATCCCTAAAGAGGAAATTAGCCCTGTTGCAGGAGAATTAATATGTGCTGCCGCAGGAATTAACAAAGATGAATGCGCTAAAGCAGCAAAAATCGATGAAAGAAGTGAAGATCTATTAGATCAAGAAGATCCTTCAGACGTTGATAATCCCGAAACTTAAATCTTTAGAACCGGTAATTTTCTTTAAAAGCATTAAATTTTTTATCTCTAATAGCGTTTCTTATTTTATTCATTAATTCATTATAATAATTTAAATTGTGTAACGATATTAGCATACCTCCTAGAGGTTCATTAATTTTCAATAAGTGATGTAAATAACTTTTTGAATAATTTTTTGTAATAAAATATGCGCTTTTTTCATCAATTGGATTTAAATCGTTATTAAATTTAGAATTATTAAGGTTAACAGGGCCATAATTTGTATAAGCATTTCCATGCCTGCCCTCACGGGTAGGAATAACACAATCAAAAATATCTATACCATTCTCAACAGCTATTATTATATCCTTTGGCTTACCTACTCCCATTAGGTATCGAACTTTATTACTAGGTAATTCAGGGGCTGTGTATTTTACTATCTCCTTCATCACTTCATGACCCTCTCCAACAGCCAATCCTCCAATAGCATATCCGTCGAAATCAATGTCTGTATTTTCTCTTATTGACTCCATTCTTAAATCTTTAAAAATCCCCCCTTGAATAATACCAAATTGAGCATCAGATTTATTTTTCTTAGTATCCAAAAATCTCCTTCTAGCTCTTTCAGCCCAATTTAAAGAAAGTCTCATTGATTTATCTGAATCTTCAAAGGAGGCTGGATAATGCAAACATTCATCCAAAGACATCTGAATATTAGAATTAATTATATTTTGCGAATCCACGACATTTTCTGGAGTGAGAATGTGTGTTGAACCATCAATATGGGATTGGAACTTAACTCCCTCTTTAGAAATTTTTCTAAATTTTGATAATGACATTACCTGAAAACCCCCGGAGTCTGTTAGTATTGGGCCATCCCATTTCATGAATTTTGATACACCGTCAAATTTATTAAGAATTTTTAAACCTGGCCTTAATAATAAATGATATGTATTTGACAATATTAAATCAAAACCGATTTCTTTAATGAGCTCAATTGGTGTAAACCTAATGGACCCCTGTGTAGCAACCGGCATAAAGGCTGGTGTATTAATACTCCCATTAGAAGTCTTAATCTTGCCTAATCTAGCAAAACCATCATTTGCTTTAACATTAAAAGAATATTTTTTCATTTAACCGTTATTTAAAAAACATGAATCTCCATAAGAATAAAATCTATATCTTTTCTTTATAGCATGATCATACATTTTAAATGCATTAGCCCGACCTATGAATGCACAGATTAAAATAAATAATGAAGACTGAGGAAGATGGAAATTCGTAATTAATGAATTAATGGATTTAATTTTCTTACCTGGATAAATAAATATATCTGTAAAAGCATCAATAGGCTCAAAAGAATTATTATTTATAAAAGAGGTTTCTAATACTCTTAGAGCAGTTGTCCCAACAGCAATAATTTTCCTTTTTGGATCCTTATAAACTGAATTAAGAAATTTGGAAGTATCCTTAGATAGAAAACATTTCTCTTTAAATAACAAATTCTCTTCAACTTTCTCATTTTCCAATTTAGAAAAGGTTCCTGGTCCTACGTTTAGGGTTACGTTTTTTATATTAACTTGTTTTGATTTAATTTCCCCCAATAGATCCTCTGTAAAATGTAAACCTGCTGTTGGGGCCGCTATTGAACCAAGATTCTTAGAATAAACAGTTTGGTAATCTTCTTCATCGCTTTTTCTATATTTTCTTTTAGAGGTAATATATGGCGGAAGCATTAAATTTCCATATTTTTGGAGATTTTTTTGAAATTCATAATTTTTATCGTCAAAATCAACTAAAACAATACGTTCAGATTTTTTTATAACCCTGCATTCAACCCCATATATAAAAACAACATCATTTTCTTGAATTTTTTTTCCGGGTCTTACATAACAACTCCAAATACCATCTTTCAAATTTTCTATGAAGGTGAACATAATCTTAGACCATTCACCCAAGTTATTAGCCTTAACACCTACTATCTCTGAAGGCACTACTCTTGTATCATTCACTACTAAAACATCCCCTTTATTCAAGAGATTAATAATATTCTTAAATTGTAAATCTTCGAATCTATTGGAGCCTACCTGATATAATAACCTTGAAGTATCTCTAGGATTGCTAGGTTTTGTTGCAATTAAATCTTTCGGTAAATCAAAAGAAAAATCTGTTAATTTCATAAAAAAATTAATTGTCGATAGAGGACTTTAAAGAAACGATCTTATCAGGATAATCTGGTGGCTCGCCTCTCATAATGTTATCGACATACTCCATACCTTCAATTACTTCTCCAAAAACAGTATATTGACCATTTAAAAAAGAAGCATCGTCAAAACATATAAAAAATTGTGAATTTGCACTATCGGGATGTTGAGATCTTGCCATTCCTAAGGTTCCTCTTCCAAATGGTTTATCATTAAATTCTGCCCTTATATCAGGAAGATCGGAACCTCCCATTCCAGGTCCAGTAGGGTCTCCGGTTTGCGCCATAAAACCTTCGATAACTCTATGAAATATTACTTCGTTATAAAAACCCTCATTTGACAAGGTTCTAATTTGCGACACATGTTTCGGAGCAACTTCAGGAAATAACCTAATTACTACTCTTTTAACTGGGGGGTCTTCATTCATATCCAATGTTTCACTAATTTGTGTTATATCCATTAGCAATATATTTTCATCATTATAATTTTTTGCACTAGTCTCTGACAAAATAATCTCCATTAAAAATAAACAAGAAACCACTCTAATTAAATAAAGAGGATAAAACATTTTTAAATTTTTTCTTTTATTGATTCTTCAATTCCTGGTGAAACAAATTTAGAAATATTACCACCCATGTGAGCTATTTGTTTCACCAAAGAAGAAGAAATAAAACTATATTCAGGTTTAGAAATTAGAAAAATTGTTTCTATGCTAGGATTCATAACCGAATTCATTCCCGCCATCTGTAACTCATAATCGTAATCAACAGGCCCTCTAACCCCTTTAATTAAGACTGTCGCTTTCATTTCAGATGTAAAATCAACTATCAAGCCTTTAAAAGATTTAATTTCTACATTAGTTCTTCTATCTATATCATTGATTTCATTAGTTATTATATTAATTCTTTCTTCAACAGAAAACATGTTGTCTTTCTCATGATTGACCCCAATAGCAATTATCACTTTGTCTAGTATTTTTAAACTCCTCAAGAGAATATCCTCATGTCCAAGAGTAAAAGGGTCAAAAGAACCAGGATACACACCTATTGTCATTATTAATCTCCGTTCTGCTCAATTATTCTTTCAACACTTACCACTGTAGAAGTCTCTTCTATATTAAAAATCTTCACACCTTGTGTATTTCTGCCCATTATTCTTATATCAGTTACTGGGCACCTAATTAATTTACCACTATCATCAATAAGCATTATTTGGTCATTAGAGTCTACTGCAAATGAAGCTACAACTTCACCGTGAGCCTTTGTTAAAGTTATCCCTATAACTCCTTTTCCTCCTCTGTTAGTGGTTCTATATTCATACGATGATGACCTTT
>JAYYUG010000048.1:0-5540 GCA_036344135.1 Pseudomonadota bacterium
GGGGACCTCCAGGTATTTTTTCACCATGGTCATAAAATATTTCTGAGCAAGGTCCACATGGGCCTTCTGTTCCCATCGACCAAAAATTATCTTCAGTATCAATACTGATAATTTTATCACTAGAAAAACCGGAAACTTTCTTCCAAATTTGAGATGATTCCTCATCATCTTTGTGCGTTGTTATTAAAAGATTATCTTTAGGCAAAGAAAATTCAGATGTAAGTAGTTGCCAAGAAAATTCTATTGCCTCTTCTTTAAAATAATCCCCAAAAGAGAAATTTCCTAGCATTTCAAAAAAAGTATGATGCCTAGGTGTATGACCTACATTATCGAGGTCATTGTGTTTTCCACCGGCCCTTACACATTTTTGTGAACTTACGACTCTCTTGTTTTTAGGCTCCTGATAACCAGTAAAATAATTCTTAAACGGAACCATTCCTGCATTAACAAACATCAACGTAGGATCGTTTATAGGAACTAAAGGGCTAGAAGGCACAACTTCATGACCATTGTTTTTGAAAAAATCTAAAAACTTTTTTCTTATATTGTCCAAATTATTCATTATACACCAAAGATAACAGACATTTGTTTCTTGGTATAATAATTCGTGCGTTTCTTAAAGTAGAATTTACTTTGCTTCTAACGCCTCTTTGGTATCAACTTCTGCTGCTTCTGGGTTTTCTTCTTGATTAATTAAATCATCATTCTTAATAAGACCAGCACTCTCTCTTATTGCAAACTCAATTTTATCAGAAATATCTGGGTTTTCTTCTAAAAACACTTTTGCATTTTCTCGACCTTGACCCATGCGTTCGTTCTCATATGAGTACCAAGTTCCAGACTTCTCAACAATTCCAGCCTCAACACCCAAATAAATAATCTCACCCTTCTTTGAAATACCTTTTCCATACATGATATCAAACTCAATAGTTTTAAAAGGCGGCGCCACCTTATTTTTAACAAACTTTACTCGAGTTTGATTCCCAACAATCTGTTCACGGTCTTTTATAGCTCCTATTCGTCGTATATCAATTCTGACAGTTGAATAAAATTTAAGAGCATTTCCACCAGTGGTTGTTTCTGGGCTTCCAAACATTACTCCTATTTTCATACGTATTTGGTTTATGAATATAATCATACAATTTGATTTTGAAATTGATCCTGTTAGTTTTCTCATGGCTTGGCTCATCAACCTTGCTTGTAGGCCTGGTAAGCTGTCGCCATTTTCTCCTTCACGTTCTGCTTTTGGGGTTAGAGCAGCGACCGAATCAATAACGATGACATCGACAGCGCCTGAACGTATTAAAGTATCAGTGATTTCTAGGGCTTGTTCTCCATTATCAGGCTGTGAAATGAGAAGCTCTTCAATATTAACTCCGAGATTTCGAGCATATACTGGGTCTAAAGCATGTTCAGCATCAATAAAACTGCATACACCACCTTGTTTCTGAGCCTCTGCAAGGGCGTGTAAGGCTAAAGTAGTCTTTCCTGAACTTTCTGGTCCATAAATCTCAATAACCCTGCCTCTAGGGAAACCCCCAATACCGAGACCAATATCTAGTCCTAACGACCCAGTAGAAATAGATGAAATCTCAGCAATCGCATCTCCCGAGCCCAATTTCATTATTGATCCCTTACCAAACTGTTTTTCAATCTGACTAAGTGCAGTTTCTAGAGATTTTGATCTTTCCATACTATTATCTTTAACAACTTTTAACTATTTATTCATTTTTCTACTCCATTTATATACAGGTCAACTAATTAATTTGTACTACTTTTGTTCTATTTTTGCAATAAAAATAAGTTATTGAATTATATATATAAATATAATATTGTTCTCTTTATAGTCTTTTTATTGAATATTTTTAAAAAAAAAAAATCGAATCGATAGTTACAATTAATCGTCGCGATAAATTTTCTCTTTTCTTTCGTGAGTTTCCTGGGCATCAATAGATAATGTAGCTATTGGACGAGCAATCAGACGTTTTAGACTGATAGGTTCTCCCGTTTCTTCACAATAACCGTAACTTCCATCATCTATTCTAGACAAAGCATCGTCAATTTTGGAAATCAGCTTTCTATGTCTGTCTCTCGATCTTAATTCAAGAGAACGGTCTGCTTCTGATGAAGCTCTATCGGAAATATCGGAAAAATTGGAGGTTTCGTCCTGAAGATTGTTCAATGTTTCCTTAGTTTCGTGAATAATATCGCTGCGCCAATCATTAAGCCTTCTTCTAAAAAATTCCTTTTGCTTGGCATTCATAAAAGGGTCTTTCTCTGATGGTGTGTAGTTTTTTGGTAAACGTGTAGCCATATTTAACCTTTCTAGAAATTGGGGTATTAAAACAAAAAATCAATAATCGCAATAGTTATTATAAATAAACATTGTTGAAATTTGAAAATTTGACGATTAGATTGTCGTAACTTACTACATAAATATAACGAAAAGGTGAAAAATGCGATTTGAGGGTACAAAAGATTATATAGCAACCAAAGATCTTAGAATAGCTGTGAATGCGTCAATAAGCTTAGAAAGGCCACTTCTTGTTAAGGGAGAGCCTGGCACCGGTAAGACTGTGCTAGCTGAAGAGATTTCTAAAGCTCTTGATATGCCAATAATCACTTGGCATATAAAATCAACAACTAAAGCACAACAAGGTTTATACGAATATGACGCTATCACTAGGTTAAGGGATTCTCAACTTGGGGATGAGAGAGTAAAAGACGTTAGAAACTACATAAAAAAAGGTAAGCTTTGGGATGCTTTTACTGCTAATGAAAGACCTATTTTGCTCATTGATGAAATTGATAGAGCAGATATTGAGTTTCCAAACGATTTACTTCAAGAACTCGACAGAATGGAGTTTTATGTATACGAAACCAATGAAACAATTGTTGCAGAAAAACGACCAGTAGTCATTATCACTTCAAATAATGAAAAAGAGCTTCCAGATGCCTTCTTAAGAAGGTGTTTTTTTAATTACATTGCTTTCCCTGAAAATGAAACTATGAAAAAAATTGTTGATGTTCATTATCCGGATATAAAATCAAAACTTGTTTCTGAATCTTTAAAAGTTTTTTATCAGTTAAGAGAAGTTCCCGGATTAAAGAAAAAACCTTCAACGTCCGAGTTGCTTGATTGGTTAAAATTATTAATGAATGAAGATATCACTCCTGAAATGCTAAGAGAGAAAAATACTAAAAATTTAATTCCTCCTTTACATGGTGCCCTTTTGAAAAATGAACAAGATGTTCATTTATTTGAAAGACTTGCATTTCTTGCAAGAAGGGAAAATAATCAGACTTAAAGATGTTTGTTAATTTTTTTCAAGAATTAAAGGAAGCTAATTTGCCTGTCACTCTAAGGGAGTATTTAACTCTCTTAGAGGCTCTTGAGGCTGGTATACCCAATAGAAATGTAGAAGACTTTTACTACCTATCAAGATCGACGCTTGTTAAAGACGAAAGAAATCTTGACAAATTTGATAGGGTTTTCGGTCATGTCTTTAAAGGGTTAGAAAATATTGAAGAGGATGAATTAGCTGAAATACCGGAGGAATGGTTAAAATCTCTTAATGAAAAATTCTTAACGGAAGAAGAAAAAAAACAGATAGAAGCCATGGGTGGTTGGGAAAAACTAATGGAAGAGTTAAAAAAACGACTCGAAGAACAAGAAAAAAGACACGAAGGTGGTTCAAAATGGATCGGAACCGGGGGAACATCTCCTTATGGGGCCGATGGTTATAATCCTGAGGGCATAAGAATAGGACAAAAAGAAAATAGGAATTTTAAAGCCGTGAAGGTATGGGATAAAAGAGAATTTAAGAATCTTGATTCTGAGGTAGAAATAGGTGTTAGAAATATAAAACTTGCTTTAAGAAGATTAAGAAAATTTGCTAGAGAAGGCGCTGCTGATACGCTGGATCTTCCTGATACTATCAAAAATACTGCTAACAAAGGATATTTGGACATATCTTTGGTCCCCGAAAGAAGAAACAATGTAAAAGTTTTATTATTTTTCGATGTTGGAGGGTCTATGGACCCACATGTCCGCTTATGTGAAGAATTATTTTCTGCTGCTAGAACAGAGTTTAAGAATATGGAAAATTTTTATTTCCATAATTGCTTATATGAATATGTCTGGAAGGATAATAGAAGAAGACATAGAGAAAGGATAGATACTTGGGATATTTTGCATAAATATTCTTCGGACTACAAGATCATTTTTGTAGGAGATGCCTCTATGAGCCCTTACGAAATTACTTATTCAGGTGGTAGTGTAGAGCATTGGAACGAAGAAGCAGGTGGTATTTGGTTAGAAAGAATTAACAATATTTACCAAAATGCAATATGGATTAATCCTGTCGAAAAAAAACATTGGGAATTTACCCCTTCTTCACAAATTATTAATCAGATATTTTATGATAGAATGTATCCATTAACCCTTGAAGGTCTTGACAATGCTATGAAAGAATTAAGTAGGAAAAAATAATCATGATTAAAAAATTTATATTTATTCTTTGTTTCTTTGTCGTTGCTTGTGCAACGCCCATGACACCAGAAGAAAAAGCAGAAATAATAGAAAAAATTGATCACGAGGAGTGTATTGAGTTAAAATTTGTTGAAGGTACTGAGGCTTACGGTGGCTGTCGTTTAACCTTAAAATCGATAAGAGCGCAAAATAAAACTACTGCAGCTATAAAAAGAAACGGCCTTGATAATAGATTTTGTCATAGATGGTATTGCTGGTAAAATCATAAAACTCCGAGCCTCTTTCTCAAGTCAGTACTTGAGGTAGTATACTGAAAAGTAATTTTCTTATCTGGATAGACATATGAGTGTGCTTTCTGGGCCATTAGAGCGGCTTCGTGGAACCCACATAAAATTAATTTAAGTTTCCCAGGATAGGTGTTGATATCTCCAATAGCAAAAATTCCTTTTTGGTCTGTTTCAAATTTTTCGGTATCAACAGAAACTAGGTTTTCATTAAGATTAATGCCCCAATTCGCTACTGGACCCAGTTTCATTGTAAGCCCAAAAAAAGGTAAAATAGTGTCACAATTTATTATAATTTCATTGTCTCCTTGACTACAAACCAAACTATCTAAAATACCATCCTCACCATTTAAAGATTTTACTTGACCCAAATGAAATTTTATTTTTTTTTCTGAAATGAGCAAAGATACTTTGTTAACTGTTTCAGGGGTTGCTCGAAATTCCTCTCTTCTGTGAATAAGAGTCGTTGAATCGGCGTCATCATTTAGTGTTATTGCCCAGTCCAAAGCTGAATCTCCACCGCCAACAATAACTATATTTTTTCCTTTAAATTTTTTTCTGTCACGAATTGAATAAAAAACTGATTTATTTTCGTATTCACTTATACCTTTAATAGGCGGTTTCTTAGGTTGAAAACTTCCTCCCCCAGCAGCAATAACAACAACTTTTGAGAGAAAGGCTTTTCCTGTATCTGTCTTAGTTTTCCATAAATCATCTCCCTCTCTTTCTAATTCAGTAATCATGCTAGATAAGTGAAAATTAGG
>JAYYUG010000049.1:0-15099 GCA_036344135.1 Pseudomonadota bacterium
AGTCCAGCAGATATAATTATCTCAAATTATTATGGGGATTGGGAAATGAAAATTGAAAATTTCTATAAAAATTGTATGTTTTGATTTTATCTATTGTCCTTATGTTTATATAGTTTATTTTCAATAATAAATTAAAGAGACTAAGTTATGAATTTTGATTTTTCTGAAGACCAAAAACTTTTAAAAGAACAAGTTTCCCGTTTTTTGCAAGATAAATGCTCTTTGAATGTTGCTAGATCCATTTTGGAAAGCAATGAACAATACTCTAAGGAAGTATGGAGGGGATTGGTCGAGCTCGGATTAACTGGTACTACTATACCGGAAGAATATGGTGGTTTAGGGCTCGGAGCCCTGGAATTATGTGTAATAGCAGAAGAATTAGGAAGGTTTGCAGCTCCAGTTCCATTTTCATCTTCGGTTTATTTAGCGACTGAAGCTATAAAATTATACGGTACATCAAAACAAAAGGAATTATGGCTTCCAAAACTGGCTAGTGGAGAAATTATTGCAACTTTTGCTCTATCAGAAAGCGCATCAGAACCAAGTGAAAAAAATATTAATACCACTATTATAGGGAATAAGCTTAATGGAAAAAAACTACCTGTTCCTGATGGTAGTTATGCAGATATATGTGTTGTAGTTGTGCGTGATAAGGACTCCAATACAATTTCTCTTGCGCTTGTAGAAATGAATTCTAAAGGAATCACTAAAAATGAATTAAAAACCCTTGACCCATCAAGAAACCATGCAGAATTGATTTTTAAAGATTCTCCAGCTGAAATTATGGAAACAGGTAGTGAGAGTTGGTTATGTGTTGAAAAATGTCTTGATACTGCTGCGATTCTTATAGCATTTGAGCAAATAGGAGGAGCTGAAGCCTCATTGAGTATGGCCAAGGAATATGCCTTGGACCGCTATGCGTTTGGAAGACAAATAGGCTCATATCAAGCCATTAAACATAAGTTAGCAGATATGTATGTTAAGATAGAATTAGCAAAATCTAATTGTTATTATGGTGCTATGATGCTTAACGATGATGGAGGCGATTTTAAGATTGCCGCCGCCGCTTCAAGGGTTGCGGCGACTGACGCATTTAATTTTGCTGCTCAAGAGAATATTCAAACACATGGTGGAATAGGCTTTACTTGGGAAGCTGATACCCAGTTTTTTTACAGAAGAAGTCAGGTTTTAGGTCTTGCATTGGGAGGATTAACTACTTGGAAAAATAAACTGGTTAATCAACTCGAAGAAAAAAATATTGCTTAATTTAAAACAGGAGATGAATTTTGGATTTTAATGATACAAAAGAAGAAGCCGAATTTAGATCAAAAGTTAAAGCTTGGTTGAAAGAGAATGCTCCGAAATCGGGAAAGAGTGGCGGTAGGTATGATCCTTTAGATGTACAAGATGAAGCAATAAAAGAGGCAAGAAATTGGCAGTCTAAAAAAGCGGAAGCCGGATATGCCGCTATAACTTGGCCAAAAGAGTTTGGTGGGTTAGAAGGAACTCCAATTCAATCGGTAATTTATTCCCAGGAAGAGTCAAATTACAATGTTCCAGGTGGTTTCTTTGAAATAGGTCTGGGCATGTGCATTCCTACTATGATGGCATGGGCTACCCCTGAGCAAAACGAAAGATATGTTAAACCAGCTCTCAATGGTGAAGAAGTCTGGTGTCAGTTATTTTCTGAACCTTCTGCTGGTTCGGATGTTGCTGGAATACGAACAAAAGCCGAAAAAGAAGGTGATAACTGGATTATTAATGGACAAAAGGTGTGGACTTCAGGGGCTCACTTTTCCGATTTTGGTATCATTGTAGTCCGCACAGATCCCAACGTTCCTAAACACAAAGGATTATCGTTCTTCTTTCTAGATATGAAGTCTGAGGGCATAGATGTTAAACCCATTAGACAAATTTCTGGAGGTGCAAATTTCAATGAAGTTTTCTTTAACGATGTCAGGGTTCCTGATTCACAAAGACTTGGAGAGGTTGGTGAAGGATGGAAAGTCGCATTAACAACCTTAATGAATGAAAGATTGGCAATTGGTGTTCCAAAATCAGCTGATTATTCAGCACTTACCAAACTTGCTAAAGAAATATCACTTAACGATAAATCTGCCATAAGTAACGATCTTGTAAGGTCAAAGATTGCTGAATGGTATGTTCAAGCGGAAGGGTTAAAATATACAAAAATGAGAACTCTAACCGCTTTATCAAAAGGAGAAACCCCTGGACCAGAAAGTTCAATAGGAAAAATTGTATCTGCTCCAAAGATGCAGGATCTAGCGAGTTTTGCTATGGATTTACAAGGCGCATCAGGCATTATAAGCGATCCAGAAATTGCTTTACTTCACTCTATATTTCAAAATCAATGGTTAAGTGCTGCAGGATACAGGATTGCTGGCGGAACTGATGAAATTTTAAGAAATATTGTAGCTGAAAGAGTCTTGGGTCTTCCCCAAGATGTCAGGGTTGATAAAGCAGTTGCTTTTAATGAATTACCGACTGGTCGTTAATAATTAAACTCAATTTTATTAACAGTTTTTCCAGTGATATCTTTTAAAGAAAGAAAAACTTTATTGTTAGAATTGAATTCAATTAATCCGTAATTTTCCATTAAATATAACGCACCAATTCTTTTAGGCCCAGGCTCTTCATCAGATTCTTCTAAACCTATCCAACCACCTACCGGTAGATTTAATGAGCTTGATGTTAGTTCGTAAATGTTAAGACCTGCTTTAGTTGTATCTTTATAAATGCCACCTGCATGCCTATCTCCAGAAATAATTATTATATTATTCGAAGAATTAGTATCAATTAAGTCGTAGAATTTTTCTTTTTCTAGCGGTAAAAGCCCCCATTTTTCATATCCGTGTCCTTCAGCTATGATTTGAATACTTGATACTATTATTCTCACATCAACTTTATCTTTTAGTTTTTCAGAAAACCATTTCCATTGTTTTTCCCCAAGAATGGTTTTTGAAGGATCAAAATCATTGATATACCTCTCTTTCAATGGAGCGTCTTTTTGATCTGTTGGAATAAAATCTGACTTAAAATATCTGGTATCAAGAAAAATTATCTGTAGTGTGCCGTTTTCCAACTCTCTTTTAATTTCAAAATATAAACCTGGGTGTGATCTTTGTTCGTGTCCATTAGGTATTTCCCAAAAATCAAAAAACAGTTTTTCAGCATCTTCCTTATAAGGAAAAGAGGCCCCACCGTCATTTATACCGTAATCATGATCATCCCATATTGCGGTAATTTCATTTGTTTCTTTTAGTTTGGTAAAGGGAATTCTATTTTTTTGAAGATCGTAGGTCTTTTTAAGTTTTTCTAATTTTCCTGTTTTTTTATCGTCACCGTAAACATTATCTCCCATAAAGATGAAAATATCCGATTTTTCATATAAAATAGCCTCCCAAATAGGTTGAGAACGATCTTGATGAAGACATGATCCTAAAGTGATTTTCTCAATAGTTTTTGCGTTTACTGAGAAAGAAAAAATGACCGTAACTATGGCTATAATTAACTTCATAGTACTTTATACAAAAAAAGGCGCTAAAAAACAGCGCCTTTTTCTTAATTATTTATGGAATTTAGAATTGATATCTGATTCCAACTTTTAGTTGCCAAACAGATTTGCCAATATTTTGAGTTGGTTGTCCATCTACATTAAATTCATTGTAGACATATCTTCCTTGATCATCAACCTCAGCTTCAACAATACCTCTAGAATTTGATGTAGAACCAAGGTAATTTTCAAATCCACCCCAATCTGAATTAATTAAGTTTAATACATTTTCAATATCAACATAGAAAATAGCTTTTCCTTTAATATCACCAGTTGGTAATTCTTGGGCAATTCTTACATCAAAGGTTCCAACCCAAGGACTATCAAAACTATTTCTAGGTACGGCAGAACCTCTGTAAGCATCTAAACCAGAGTCTTCAAGAAATTGATTGAAAGCATCAAGATCAAATCCTGCGCCATAAAGTACATTTGGATCATTTAAGGAAGGAACATAAAGTAATTCTATGTTCTCGCCATCAGTTCTATAACCACTTAAATCCCCTCTAAATGTATAACTGAATGGATTTCCAGATTGTCTGAAACCGTTAAGACCAATACTTGTCTCAAGATCTCCAAATAAATTTCCTTTCCATGTTAAAGCATAATCGAATGAATGTTCAATTTGATAATGTGAAGGGCTGTTTACAGGATTTAGATGATCGAATATTGGCATTCTAACAGCACTTGAGAAAATGATTGAGCTTGTCATAGCATGAGCCATTTCCCTTTCTTGTTTCGCATAACCAAGATAAAGATCAATTCCATTATCAAAAGACTTTTCAAATGATACGCCAAAAAGATCACTTTCTGGTTCTACATTTTTTGCAGTTGTTAAATAACCAACATAACTACATCCACCATACAAAGGACGATTGTCTGCAACAGCATTACCTTTAGGATCACATCCACCAATTATAGCCATTACAGGATCTTCTTCTTCCATATGAATATAATTTGCTCTAATAGTAAATGGTCCAAAATTTCCGCCATCAATATCAGCAACTACACCAAGAGATACCTTAGTTATTGAAGGAATTCCAAAATCTTTATCCATCATAGCAGTATAACCGCCTGTATCTCCAATTTCGTTTCTAAGTGGAGCTAATGCGGCGTCACCAGGATAACTCTCCGGAGAACCTATTGGTGGTGTTTGTCCTCTACTTTTCCTAATTCTGTTTGATGGCAATCTTAGGCCTGTATCAATATACGGACCACCGAACCAAACTGGAGGTAGGTTTCCGCTGAATTCACCCCAGCCAAATGTTACTAAAATATTATCCTGTGCTTGCCAATCAAGAGAAATACGAGGCATTAAAATATCTTCGCCATCAAGGTTAACATCATTCCTAGGTGCCGGAATATGTGTGTCACCAGTCCATTTATACCAGAAAGAATTATATTCCGGTGTTGTATCTTGACCGATTTCTTCATATCTAAAACCAATATTAGCTGTAAGGTCAGGTGTTATAGCCCAAGAGTCTTGAAGATATATAATTGTGTAATCCATATTAAAGGTACCAGCTGCATCTCTAGGCTTATTTGTATCAGCATTTCTATAATCTAAATCGAGAAGATCTCCTGCTATAAATCCGTCAATAGAGCCATAGTCATACTCACCCAAGCTATTTCTTGAGAACATATTAAACATATCATTCTCTATTTTCTTGTAACCAAGTGTTATAGCGTGATTGCCGACATTGTAATATCCTGCAATCTCATATTGCTTTCTTGAAGTTTGAATTTCGTTAGCATGTCTATATTGATCTGGTCCAAAAAATACAGTACCACCTGAAGCAACTCTAATTCCGACTTCACCAATTGTCATAGCTCCTACTGGAGTATTGGGGTTATTAACTTCAGTATCCGAATACATTACTTTTGTAGAAAAGTTATCTGACCAATCAGAGTTTAATTCAAGTTTAAATGTTTCAAATTCTTTGTTAATTGTATACCAATCACTTGAAAGGGGTAGGCCCCAAGTTCTATTCCAATAAGCACTTTCAGTAAATCCATCCACATGAATATATTCGAAAGTTAAGGTTTGGTTATCAGTTAAATTTGCATCGATACGTGCAAAAGTTTTTTCATCTTCTTCCGAAAGAGCTTTAGTGTATGAACCTGCGTCATAATTTAAAACACTTTTAGCTGCAGCAATTACTCTATCTGCCTCTTCCTTTGTTACTAGACCAGATCTAAAAGCTTGCATCTGAATTGGATTAGAAGCTTCATAAGATTCAAATCCAAGCGAGAAGAAAAGTTTATCTTTAATAATTGGCCCATTTAAAGCGATTGAAAACAATTTTGTGTCTGGATCAGCATTATCAGTTTTAACTCCAAATGGTTCGTCACCACTTTCTTGAGAAGATTCATATGTAAATGAACCTGAAAGATCGTTTGTTCCTGCTTTTGTTGTTACAACAATATTACCGCTATGTGCTTCTCCAAGTTCAGCACTATAATTAGCTATTTTAACTGAAACTTGATCAATAACATCCATAGATATAGGCATACGATTTGTAGGATAAGAATTAGAGCTTAATCCATAAGAGTCATTTGCACTTACACCGTCAATAACAAAACCAATGAGTCGAGGCATACCGCCACCAAAAGATAATCTACCTCCGTTATCAACGGTAACAAAAGGGTCTAATTTTGCTATGTCTTTTATATCTCTATCAATAGAAGGAAATGTAGCAATGTCTGTAGAATCAAATGTTGAACCTGGGCCTACTCCAAACTTTTCAAGGTCGGCAGCTTTACCTGTAACAATAATTTCTTCAACATCAGCACCGCTTAATTGAATATTAATAAAGTAATCTCCACCAAGACTTGTATAAATTCCTGATTTTATAGTGCTTAATCCACTTTTTGTTGCTCGTACCTCAAAAGGCCCTCCTAATCTTAATCCTCTGCTATAGAAAGCACCTGTATTTCCTGTGGTTGTAGATGATTTTGATCCTGAGGGTATATGAGTAATTTGAATAGAAGCTCCTGAAACAGGATCTCCAGAAGTATCAAATACTGTTCCCCTTATTGCACCAGTTGTTTGTTCGGCATATGAACTCGTCAGAAGAAAAAGCGAACCAACTAGTGTAAATAATGATAATTTCAAGAAAGATTTAAAAGAGAAAAATGATAATGAAGGATACATATTGAGCCCCTATAAAATAAACGATTTTAAAAAATAAAAAATTAGTTAAACATAGATTTTTTAACATATATAGAGGAAAAATCGACTAATATTTTATGAAAGTTGTGTGAAACTTTCTAAAAATAATATGTGAATTTAAAGAAGATTTTATTAATAGTCTTTGAGTGGCATTTTAGGTAGACTAATCTCAGTCGTAGAAATGATAAACAAAGGGAGAAAGAAATGGCGCTCGAACCAGGACCCATGCAGGTATTCCACAACTTTTTCTCCACCAAAGAAGAGGTTTTGGATGATATCAAAAAACTTGATCTTTGGCCAACCGTCTATGTGTCGGAAAGGATGGACGAACTACCACCGCACTGGCACGATGTTGATAACTGTGGATATGTGATGCAAGGTAATAGTTATGTGCTGAATGAAAAAGGTGACCGAGTTCCCTTGAAAGTTGGTGATAAGTTACATATACCTGCAGGCGCTATTCACGCGGAAGGTAAAGTTGAAGAACGTATGGTTTATATTGTTGGGATCTCCGAGCCAGCTAATCTGTTAGAAAAGCTGACATTATTGGACCCGGAAGAAAGTCCGTTGTACAAATAACCGCTTCGATTATATGTAAATTGTGTAGAGTAAAAAATTATTGAATTACCATAATCAAATTATTGATTATGTATGAGTTTAAGATACAGGGATAGTGATCATGTCTTATAAATTTTGTGTTGCACCTATGATAGATTATACCGACAAACATTGTCGGTATTTTTTGAGAAAAATAACAAAAAGAAGTCGTCTTTATTCTGAGATGATGGTGGCGGAAACTATAATTAATGGTAATAGAGATTTTTTTCTGAGCCATGACTTAAGTGAGCATCCTCTAGCGTTACAAATTGCCGGGTCAGATCCCAAAAAATTAGCAGAGGCTGCATCTATAGGAGAATCATATGGCTTTGATGAGATTAACTTTAATCTTGGTTGCCCATCGAGAAGGGTACAAGAAGGAAATTTTGGCGCTTGTCTTATGAATAATATAAGATTGGTTCAAGATTGTGTAGCATCCATAAAAAATAGAATTAATATTCCTGTTACAATAAAATGTAGAATAGGTGTTGATGAGAATAACCCTTATGAAGTATTACCAAAATTCATAGAAAGCCTAACTGAATCAGGAATAACAACTTTTATTATTCATGCTAGAAAGGCAATATTAAATGGCCTTGATCCAAGACAAAACAGGGAAATTCCTCCATTGGATTATGATCTCGTACGATTGATAAAAAGAAAATGGCCAAATTTAAATATTATTCTTAACGGAGGTATTAAGTCTCCTGATCAAGGTTTTAAAGAGATGAATTCGATTAGGGGTAGTGAATTAGATGGGGTGATGTTAGGTAGAGCTGTTTATATCAATCCTTATATTTTATCAGATGTAGATAGAATATTTTTTGAAGAGAATTACAATCAAATTTCAAGATTTGATCTTGCTTTATCTATGATCCCTTATCTCGAAGAAAATGTAAAAAATGGTGTTCCGCTTAACATAATGACACGGCATATGTTGGGTCTCTTTCACGGACAGAGAGGAGCAAAATCTTGGAGAAATTATTTAAGTCAAGAATCCATTAAAAGGAAAGACGATCCGAATGTTCTCGACGATGCTGTTAAAATAATTAAAAATATTCAAAAAGAAGCTGCATAATGTATTACAACGGTATAGGACTTCTGCCATTTGTTCTGGCATTAATGCTTTCAGGTTTTTTTTCAGGCTATATTGCAGGCCTTCTTGGTGTTGGAGGGGGAAGTATCGTAGTTCCTGTTCTTTATCATATCTTAACATCCTTGGGTTTCCCTAGCGAAATTATTATGCATGTGTCTGTTGCTACTTCGTTAGGTGTTATTATCCCTACTGGTTGGAGATCTTTTTCGTCTCATAAGAAAAATAATTCTGTTGATGAAAAAATATTAAAAAGGTGGTTAGCCCCAACGTTAATTGGATCAAGTATTGGGGCCATAATAGCTGGTCTAATATCGGGATATCTTTTGACTCTATTTTTTGCAACCATAGCCTTGTTGGTTTGTATAAATCTTTTTTTTGGTAATGAGAATTTACGTTTAGGAGAAAATCTTCCTAAGGGAGTCATTGGTTTTAATTTACCGTTATCTGTTGGTGCCTTTTCTTCAATGTTGGGAATTGGCGGAGGAACTTTTAATGTAAGTTTAATGTCTTTATATGGCACTCCGATTCATAAGGCTGTAGGAACTTCAGCAGGACTTGGTTTCTTTCTAGCGATACCCGGGACATTTTTCTTTATAATTTCAGGTCTCTTTGTCGATAATCTTCCACCTATGTCTTTAGGGTATGTGAATATTTTAGGATTAATTTTAATTGCGCCTCTTTCAACGTTCTCTGCTCCATTGGGGGCAAGATATGCTCATTCTTTACCTAAAAAAACCCTTACAAGAATATTCGCTCTTTTTTTATTAATAACTTCATTACGTATGTTTCTAGAAGTTCTATAGGTTTTTTCTCATTTTAACATGGGGGATGCCAGTCTCTGACACAAAAGGTCCCATCTCTTCATAACCTAAAGACAAGTAGAATTTTTTAGAATTTTCTCTAGAGTTGAGTACAACTTCTTTTCTTTTTTGTTTCAAAGAATATTCTTCTAATTTATGTACAATTATAGTGCCTATACCTGTTCTTTGCTTACTTACTTTTACTGCCATATAACGTATCTGTGCTTGTTCTCGGTTATTGAAATGAACTCTTCCTACTCCTATTATATTATTCTTTTTAACAGTTACCATTAGATGGAAGCTTTGTTGCTCGATTCCATCTTTGCCCTCACCCCTTGACATTCCCAAAGGTTTGCGAAGCAACTCCCAACGGAAACGGAAATATTGTTCCCATTCTTTTTCTGTTTTTGGTGATCTAATAATTAATTCAGTGATGGTCAAAAAAAATTCCTCAGAGGTCTCCTTTAGCTCTAACTTCACTTTGGTTAATTGTAAATTCCTCACCATATCTGTCTTCAAGTTTTTTCTGATTTTCAGAAATTACTTCGACTGGATCAAGGTTCAAAGCCATACAGGCTGTCACCCAATACCACATGATGTCGCCTAATTCTCTCTTCATATGAAAAATATTTTCCTTGTCGGCCGGCTTTCCTTGTAAATACATTTTCTTAACTATCTCTACAAATTCACCAGTTTCACTGCCAAGCCCTAAAGCTCCAGTTAGTAGTCTGGGAACGTCAACATCTGAGTTTTCGTGGATCTCGGACATGGCTTTTTTTAAATCTTCGATATTTAAACTTGGGTTACTTGTGACCTTTGTCACAAAATCGCAATAGGTCTCAAAAAAATCTTTTATGTCTGACATGATTACTTCCGTATTAAGGAATCAATAATAACTTATACTTTATGAAAAATCATTTGATAAATTTACTTGATGTTTAAAAATAGATATAAATACAATTCAATAATATAACCTAATTTTTGGAGGAATTATGGCAAGATTTGATGGAAAATTAGCAATCGTTTCTGGCGGGGCCTCAGGAATGGGCGCCGCAACAGCTAAGCGTATAGTTGAAGAAGGCGGTAAGGTAGTTACATTGGACATTAACGATAAAGGAGGGGAGGAAGTTGCCCAAAAAATAGGAAATTCTTGTGAATTTTTCAAAGCTGATGTTACTAAAGTAGAAGATTGGGATGCTTTGGAAAAACATTTGGGCGATAGATTTAAAAAAATTACTTCAGTAATAAACGTGGCCGGAATAAGCGAACCCTCATCTATCGAAGATGAGACAGTTGAACACTGGAATAGAACACACGCTATAAATGGTACATCAGTTTTTTTGGGATGTCAGTTTGGCGTTAAAGCCATGAAAGAGAGCAAAGGGACAATAGTTAATTTTGCCTCTTCTCTTGCTACAAGACCAAAACCTTTCGTTATTTCTTATAATTATAGCAAGGCAGGAGTATTAATACTTACACGAACTGTAGCATTACATTGCGCGGAAATGGGTTACAACATTAGGTGTAATGCAGTGCAGCCTGGAGCTATCGATACCCCAATGATGAGACGTTATGTTGATACAGCTGAAGACCCTAATCAACAGTTAGAAGAGTTTGCCGCTTCTCACCCTATGAATAGAATAGGACAACCTGATGAAGTCGTATCAGCTGTTTTGTTTTTAGCTTCTGATGATTCCGCATTTACTACTGGTGATTCAATATCTGTTGACGGTGGAGTCATAGCTATATAAATATAACAAATCTTTAATTTTTATATCTTAGGTGAATATGCAAGAGCATTTTGATGTTTTAGTTGTTGGTGCAGGAATATCCGGTATTGGAGCAGGTTATCATCTTCAAACAAAATGTCCGGGAATATCATACGCCATTCTCGAAGGAAGAGATTCCATCGGTGGAACTTGGGATTTATTTAAATTTCCAGGAATCAGATCAGATTCGGATATGTATACTTTAGGATACAGGTTTAAGCCTTGGAAGGAACAAGAGGCTATAGCCGATGCACCTTCAATTTTAAAATATTTAAAAGAAACCACTGAAGAATTCGGAATAGATAAAAAAATACGTTTTAACAAATATGTGAAGGCAGCTTCATGGGTAGGTCAAGAATCGAAATGGATTCTCGAAATAGAAGATGTTAAAAATAGTGATATTCAAAAAATTTCATGCAATTTCCTTTTTATGTGCTCTGGTTATTACAGTTATAAATCTGGATATACCCCAGAATTTAAAGGTGTAGAAGATTTCCATGGTGATGTTATACATCCACAAAAATGGGAAAAGGACTACAACTATACCAACAAAAGAATAATTGTTGTAGGAAGTGGAGCTACAGCTGTCACTATTGTGCCAGAAATGGCTAAGAATGCTGAACATGTGACAATGCTTCAAAGATCTCCGACTTATGTTGTATCAGCACCGGAAAAAGACTACCTCGCTAATTTATTGAGAAGGTTTATACCCTTAAAATTATCCTACTTTATAATTCGTTGGCGTAACATTTTAAGGCAACAATATTATTTCAGATTGTGTAAAAAATATCCGGAGGGTGTAAAGAATGCAATATTAAGTGAAGTACGAAAACACCTCGGCCCTGACTATGATGTTGATACGCATTTTACTCCTACATATAATCCCTGGGACCAGAGAATGTGTTTGGTTCCTGATGGCGATCTTTTCGAACAAATAAATAAAGGCAAAGCATCTGTTGTTACAGGACAAATAGAGAAATTCACTCAAAAAGGAATTTTACTGAAGTCTGGCGAAGAACTTGAATCCGACGTCATTGTAACTGCAACAGGTCTAAATCTTGAATTGTTGAGTGATACTAATTTTACTGTTGATAACAAGCCAATAAATCTTTCACAAACCATTACTTATAAAGGAATGATGTACAGTGGTATCCCAAATCTCGCCGGGACTTTCGGTTATACTAACGCCTCGTGGACTTTGGGAGCTGATTTAACTTCAGAATATGTGTGTCGCCTTATTAATTATATGAAAAAAAATGGTTACGACAAATGCATGCCTGATACGAATAGCAGTGTAGAAACAGATGATGAATGGTTAAATTTAACCTCGGGTTATATAAAACGTTCTGAACATATTTTCCCCAAACAAGGGAAAAAAGCACCATGGAGAAACAATCAAAATTTTTTAAAAGATATTTTTCAGATCAGATACGGCAAAGTGGATGATGGTGAAATAAGTTTCTCCCAAAACAACTCTTAAAATGAAAAAATTTAAAGGAATAAGATAGATGCAATCACGAATATGCGAAATGCTGGATATTGAGTTTCCGTTACTAGCGTTTACTCATTGTAGGGATGTTGTAGTTGCTGTTTCTAAAGCTGGCGGAATGGGTGTGTTCGGAGCTGTTAATTTTCCTCCTGACAAATTAGAAGAGGAATTAAAATGGATTGACGATCATATAGAAGGAAAACCTTACGGGATAGATTTGATTGTTCCTAATAATTATCAAGGAAAAGGACAGGAGATTGATTCGGATGAAATTATTAAGGCTATTCCTATGGAACATAAAGATTTTGCCGATTCTGTTTTAAATAAATACGATATCAAAACCGAAGAGGAAGATAAGGGGCAAGCAGGGATACAATTTGGAAAAAATCTTTCTGATGATGGAGCCGCAAATTCTTTGGAGGTTGCCATGAGGCATCCTATAAAATTAGTTGCCAATGCCCTTGGTGTTCCGCCTAAGATAATGCTTGATTTAGGTAAAAAAAATAATATTGCTGTTGCGGCATTAGTAGGCGCTAAAGAACACGCTATAAAACAAGTAGAAGCTGGAGTAGATATTTTAGTGGTTGCTGGAGGTGAGGCCGGCGGACATTGCGGAGAAGTTTCAACTATGGTCCTTGTTCCTGAGGTATATGAAGCTATTAAAGCTATTAAAGATGTTCCAATATTAGCTGCAGGAGGCATTACTACTGGTGGTCAGATGGCTGCGGCCATGTCAATGGGGGCTTCTGGAGCATGGTGTGGATCAGTATGGTTAACAACAGCTGAAGCTGAGACAAACCCAGTTGTGAAAGAAAAAATGTTAGGCGCAAGCTCCAGAGATACGGTGAGATCGAGAAGCAGGACAGGTAAACATTCAAGACAACTACGATCACCCTGGACAGATGCCTGGGAAAATGAGGGCCCAGAACCTCTTCCTATGCCCTTACAATCCTTGGTTAGTGAGCCAGCACTTAGGAAGGTCGATAAGTTATCCCAAAGCGGTCATGAGGGAGCCAAACAACTTGCCACATATTGGGTTGGTCAGGGTGTAGGTTTAATGAACCAGGCCATGTCAGCCGGTGCGGTTGTTCAAAATTTCAAAGAGGATTTTATTAGAGCTTACGAAAGGCTTTCAAATTATCTTGAATGAATTTTTGTTTTCCATATTGCTACACCAGTTGACTGAATGAAAAAATTTATGACGTTCTTAATAATATTTACATCGATTATTTTTATATCGTTTTCTTATTTATTTCTAACAAAACCTACAAATATGCCTTTTATCGGGCATTTTTTTGATAAAGTTTTTTATGGATCTCTTTATTATTTAACTAAACCTGATTCCAGTTATATATACAAAAAGCATGAGGGACTTGATCTAAAAGTGCACGTTTTTGTTCCAAATAACCCTAAAACAGATTCTTCTTTGCTTCTTTTTCATGGTGGAGGATGGGCGTTTGGATCATCTTATTCCTTATTTAAAATTTGCAAAGATTTATCTGATAACGGAATAACATGTTTAAGTGCAGAGTATAGATTATCTTTAAAACACAGTTCAAAAGTACAAGATTCTATGTCTGATGCTAGGGATGTTTACAATTGGATATCTGAAAATTCTGAGAAACTAAACATTAATAAAGAAAAAATTGTAGTTGGAGGTGGTTCATCGGGAGGACATTTGGCGGCATCATTAGCAATGATACCTGATGACAGCGGTTCCACAGTAGATAATATTTCTGCATTAGTATTTTTTAATCCAGCAATAAACACTACTTTTTTTGATAATGGGTATGAGCTTCCGGAAAATATTGGAGAAAGAAGGAAAATTTTTTGGCTTTATTTGAAAAGACTTTTTGATGGTAAATCTATTGAGTTATCACCATCAAATTGGATTAAAGAAGATCTTCCACCATCAATTATTTTCCATGGAAAAAATGATAGGACTATTCCTTTGCCCATCATAGAAGAGTTTACGAAGCGTATGAAAGAAAAAGGCAATGAGATCAAATTGTTAACATGGGAAGGTAAAGGTCACCAATTTTATCGATGGGATAAAGAGTCCTATAGCGAAGTTATTAATGAATTACTTTCATTTCTTAAAGAACAAACTTTTGATTTTTAGGAGAAAAATTTGTCTAAGAAAAGAACAATTACGGGCATCATCTTAAGTATTCTTCTCGCCCTATCAGTGGCTCTGATAGGGGGAGAAGGGTACAATCTTGTTTTTCCAGTATTGTATATTTTTCTCTTACATTGGGTATTTTTTTTTCACGCATATATTTTCCAAACGGAGCATTATTTTGACGTAATAGGGAGCCTTACTTTCATAAGTCTTTCGTTAATAGCTTTGTATTTTTTTAGGAATATTTACTCCGTAATTATTGGAATTATGGTTATAACTTGGTCACTTCGATTGGGATTCTTTCTCTTTATAAGAGTCAAAGAAGTAGGCAAAGATAGTAGATTCACGGAAATGAAAAAGTATTTTTTATGGTTTCTTATGACATGGTCAATATCGGGTTTATGGGTTTTCTTAACTTATGCTGCCGGTCTAAATGCAATGATAAGTTCAGAGAACTTAGGTTTGTACGATTTAAGTCTCTTA
>JAYYUG010000050.1:0-48972 GCA_036344135.1 Pseudomonadota bacterium
GGAACCTGAGCCCCCAAATACCCCAACAAAAGACAGTCTAAAACAAATATGAAGAAGAACATCTTGTAGAATGGACGATAACGAGCCGATCTGACTTTCATTGTGTCAAGCCATGGCAAAAAGAAAAGAACAATTATAGACCCAAACATCAGTAAAACTCCAAATAACTTGTCCGGAACAGCACGTAAAATTGCGTAAAAAGGAAGGAGATACCATTCTGGAACGATATGAGCGGGTGTTAACATAGGATCAGCTTCAATGTAATTGTCAGGGTGTCCTAAAGCATTAGGATTGTAAAAAATAAAATAACAGAATAACAACAAGAAAACTACGTAAGCAAAGAAATCTTTGACAGTATAATATGGGTGAAAAGCTACAGTGTCCTGCTTTCCTTGAACCGATACCCCTGTTGGATTGTTGTTACCTGGAACATGGAGCGACCATATGTGTAAGATTACTAATCCAAAAATTATAAATGGTATTAAATAATGTAAACTGAAAAACCTGTTTAAAGTTGGGTTATCAACGGCGAACCCTCCTAACAAAAGTTGCGTCAATGAATCCCCAATTATAGGCAGTGTGCCAACCAAATTTATAATCACAGTGGCTGCCCAATAACTCATTTGTCCCCAAGGTAAAACGTATCCCATAAAAGCAGTAACAATCATTAGGAAGTAAATAATACAGCCAAGGATCCATAAGACCTCCCTTGGCTCTTTATAAGAGCCATAATACAAACCTCTAAACATATGAATATAAACCGCAAGAAAGAACATCGAGGAACCGTTTGAATGGGCGTACCTAATCAACCAACCATAATTAACATCACGCATAATGTGTTCAATACTATCGAAGGCTAGTAACGAATTTGGCGCATAATGCATTGCCAGTATTACTCCTGTTATAATTTGAGTGATTAAGAAGAAAGTCAGGATAAAACCAAAAGTCCAAAAATAGTTTAAATTTTTTGGTGTAGGGAATTGTAAAATGTGCTCATTTGTAAACCTGAGGATTGGCAGACGTGTATCCAACCATCTAGTAAAACTGGTTTTTGCAACATATTCGTAATCGTTATTCATGCTCTCTATCCGATCTTTATGATGGTATCACTGGAAAATTCATAAGGGGGAATCTCGAGATTAGTTGGAGCTGGCCCTTTTCTTATTCTACCGGAAATATCATAATGCGATCCATGACATGGGCAAAACCACCCATCATAATCCCCTCGATCGGCAATTGGAATGCAACCCAAATGCGTACAAACACCTACAACAACTAGCCATTCTTTCTTTTTAACTCTATCAGCATCATTCTGAGGATCAGGTAGATCTTCTTTATCCTCAGACTCAGCTCTTATTATTTCTTCAGCTGTTCTACGTCTTATATAAACTGGCTTACCTCGCCAGGCTACCTTTAGGAATCCTCCCTCAGGAACTTCAGAAATGTCAACTTCTATACTAGATAAAGCTTTTACAGAGGAGTCAGGGTTCATTTGATCGACTAATGGCCAAACCACTGCAGCTGCTCCAACGGCACCAAAAGTCCCTGTGGTTATATATAAAAAATCTCTTCTTGAAGGCTTATCATCTTCAGGGATGTCAGACATTCAAACTCCTAAAAAATTAAGAATCGTAAGATTGTATCGTTTATCTTGATTAGAAAGTAAAGAAAATAGTTGGGGATGCGACATAATTGATCATCATATCTTAGCCCTTACAATTGACCTCATTCTTTCGATAAGGGAATATTTATCGTCGATAAAATCGGAATCAATCCACCATTTCTCTAGTTCGTCCAAAATTTCTCCTACAATTGGGCCCTCAGGTACTCCTGACAACATCACATCTCTAGCTTTTATTGGTAAAGCCGGGATTTCCCAAGAGCTTGCCATTGCAAGAAGTGCTCTCCAATGTGTTGAATTTGAAATCTTTTTATCTTTAGCCCAAGAAATTCTTATTAGATCAATAAAATTATTGGATCCAAATAAGTAAAGGAATTTTCTTACTTCCTTAACAGACAAATAGCTTTTTACCTGATTCTTATTTTTTAATAACGTATCAATCCGCTTGTTGTCTTTGTTTGAGAATCTAAAAAGCTCTAAATTTGAGGATAGATTGTGGGCTTTAGGCATTAAAATGAAAAACCTCAAAAAAATGTCTACGTCAAAAAAATTCTCGCCATCTATATTTATCATTCTTTCAAAACTACCTGTAACAACTTCACCAGAGTAAATTGTATCTAGAAGACCTATCTTTTTCATTTCAACAATGGTTTTAAAAGAATTATTTGAAGACAAAATTTTAAAAAATTCTTTTTGAATTCTTTCGGGTGACAGAGTAGTTATTTTATCTTTATGTTTTTTAACAATATTTAACGTTTTTTTGCTTATTGCATTGCCATAGTTGCTTGAGAATCTAAAAAATCTCAGAATTCTAAGATGATCCTCATTTATTCTTTCATTGGTATCACCAATAAAATTTATTACCTGTTTTTTTAAATGCTCAACCCCACTAAAAGGATCAAAAATTTCTCCATCTTGACTCATATAAATAGCATTAATGGTAAAATCTCTTCTCTTCGCATCAATCAGCCAATCATTGGTGTATTCAACTTCAGCGTACCTACCATCTGTGGATTTATCTCTTCTTAAAGTTGTTATCTCGAAAGTTAAATCATCAATAATTGCAGTAATTGTCCCGTGTTTGAGCCCAGGAGCCACAACTTTAATGTCTTTTGTCGATAAAATTTTGATAACCTCTTGAGGTTCATGTTTAGTAGCAATATCTATGTCCAAAGTCTCAAGATTTAATAATGCATCTCTTACACATCCTCCAACATATTTTGCTGCCTCTCCATCTTGATTAAGGAGTTGCATAATCATTTTAGAATTAGGATGATTTAGAGATGAATTTTTGTACTTTTCAATCATTAGCTTTTTCAAAATGGCCAGGTTTTAACTCATCATTTATTATCTGTGGAGGAACGTATTCCAGGTCATTTGGTATTTTGTTGAAAAAAGAAGAAAAAATTAGACTAGAACTTAAAACTAGTAAGGAAATGATTGTAACCCAAAATGTTCGAGTCTTAGTGAATTCTCCATTAGAAAGCAATATCCAGATAATATAGACAATAAACGGAATTAAAAATAAACCAATATGGAAAAGAAGTCGTATCAATTCTTTTTAAGCCTTTCACACAAATTTCTTAACATGCCAGCAGTTGCTCCCCAAATATAGTAATTATTATAAGGTATAGTATAATATTTTCTAACCGCTCCTTTCCAATATGAAGATTCTAATTTGTGATTCCTTTCATCCATAAGGAATCTAAGGGGCACCTTAAATACTTCTGACACCTCATGTGAATTATTTATCGCTGTATAGGGATTAGCAATAAATCCAACTACAGGTAAAATACGGTAACCTGTTCCGGTCTCATAGGTATCTAAATAACCGCATATAGAAATTTCATTTTTTAAAATACCAACCTCTTCTCTTGCCTCTCTAATAGCAGCATCTGTAACATCTTCGTTATTATCAACCTTTCCTCCTGGGAAAGCTACTTGTCCAGGATGTTCTTTCAAATAAGTAGATCTTTTAGTTAACAAAACATGTGGCACTTCCATATCTATAATACCTACCAAAACTGATGCTAGCTCTAATTTTTCAGGAAGAACACGGTCTTTTCTTTCGTCTATTAAATCAAAGTCACTTTTGATACCGGGATTGAAATTCAATATCTCTTCTGATGGAGGGTTTTTATCGACCGCAGCAGTAATCTTTTTTTTCCATTCACTATCTTTCATATTTTATTTAACTCTTTTGAATCCATGAAAGGAAAAAAACAACCTCCTGACCAAACTCCAAATTTTCCATTATGATCTTCAGCAATATCAACTAACTCATAAAATACCGATCTATATATTTTAGCCTCCAGATCACCCCTTATTAAAACGTAAGGTTTTGGTTCCATTGTCTTTCTATCTATCTCAACTCTTATAGGGTACTCTTCACAAGCTATTACAGTGTCACCAACATTTGTATGAAACTTAAGATTACTAGATTTACCTTTATCCATAATATCAACATAAGTTGCAATAAAGGGAACATCTTCAACATCAATTAAAATTTTTTCTACTGGCGTGACAAGTACGTAACTACCATCCTCTTCTTTTCTCAATATTCGGGAAAAGAGATTTACTATTCTTTTCCTCCCAATAGGAGAGTTCATGTAAAACCATGTTCCATCGCTTTTTATTTCCAATCCTATCTCCCCACAATGATCAGGGTTCCATTTTTCTACCGGAGGATATCCATCATGACTCTCAGAGTTAACAGCTTCTGCTTCTTTTAGAACTTTACTTAAATCGACCATTATAAGAAGATATATATCTGATTTCTTTAGAGTATATTATAACTATTTTATTTTTTATGGAGATTTTTATATGGGTGTTTTAGATGGAAAAGTCGTATTAATCACTGGTGCGGCTAACGGTATAGGTAAAGAAACCGCTCTTCTTGCCTCTAAAGAAGGCGCCAGATTGGTTATAAATGATCTAGGTGGATCCGTTTCTGGTGGAGACGAAGGAGATAAAAGCCCTATCGAAGAAGTGGCAGATCAAATTAAAAAGAATGGTGGAGAAGTTGTTTCGAATTCAGATTCAGTAACAGATAAAAAAGGAACTAAATATATGATACAACAAGCTCTTGATGAATACGGAGATTTGCACTCAGTAATAAATCCCGCAGGAATATTAAGAGACAAGATGTTTCATAAAATGGATGATGAAGATTGGGAGGCTGTCATCTCAGTTCATTTGCATGGAAGTTATAACATCTGCAGATCAGCAATCAATTATTTTAGAGATAAGGAAGAAGGTAATTTTGTTCTCTTTACATCAACATCTGGGCTTATAGGAAATATAGGACAAGCAAATTACGCGGCAGCTAAACTCGGTATCGTAGGCCTCTCAAGAATTATTGCTATGGAAAATACTTTAAAGAACATTAGATCAAATGTAATAGCCCCTTTTGCATGGACGAGAATGATAGCAACTATTCCGATAAAAGATGAGGCATCAAAAGAACGTGTAGAAAGGATGAAAAATGCTATGCGTCCTGATCAAGTAGCACAAACTGTAGTTGCTCTTGCATCTCCTAGCTGTAACTTAAGCGGTCAAATATTATCTGTTAGAGGCAATGAAATAGTTTTATTTAATCAACCGAGACCGATCAAAGGTATAGCCGATTCAGAAGGATGGTCGCCTGAAAAAATATTGCAATCTGCTTTTCCTGCTTTTGAAAATATCTCACAAGACTTAGGAGCTACAGCTTCTGTCTTTCCCTATGAGCCACTTTAAATTCATTGATACAGGGCATATATATATACTGAGTAAGATAAAAGGCTTATAGCGCCAAAAATTCTAGGATTCCTATTACCGTACCTTACGATTATATAAAGCCAGCATGCAGTTCCGATTAAGATGTATGGATCTAATAACAAGAAATCATCAGATATCTCTAAAGAACCTTTAACAAGAGAAGCAATTCCTAGCGCTCCTAAAATGTTTATTATATTTGATCCAATTATATTGCCTAAGGCAACGCTTGATTTTTTTCTAATAATAGAAAAAAGGGTCACGGATAACTCAGGAAGAGAGGTTCCGATCGCAGCAAGGCTTAACCCCAAAACTGATTCAGGAATATTAAATTTTTTAGCTAAGTCTACGAGCCCCTGAATTAAAAAATCAGAACCATAAAAAAGTGAAATAAAACTAATAATTAAAAGCCCCAATATTTGAAAGTAATTTTTCTTCTCTTCGTTCTCACCCGATGAAGGATTAACATTAAAAAATCTGAATGATAAAAAAAAGTAAACTAACAAAAAGAAAAGCATAAGCGCAGGCCAAATACCTCCTATAGAACCTAAAGCCATTAGATAAATTAGAAACAAAGTTGAAAAAGCCATAACGCTTAGATCGCCCATTGAAATCTTAGGTAAAACGTTTTTTTGACTAAGAAATAAGGCAAAACCAAGAACGAGAAGAATATTAGCTATATTGGAGCCAATAATTCCACCTACTGCTATGTCAGGAGAATTAGATAACGCTGCATTTGTAGCGACAAAAATCTCGGGTATGGAGGTGCCAAACCCTATAATAGCTATACCTATTATCATTGGAGATATGTTCATCTTTTTAGCGAGAGCAGTTGAGCTGCTAACAATAAAATCACCACCAAAAGCAAGAAGAGCAATACCGAGAGGAATTAGAATATAAAACGTCATTAGCTTAGATATCAATATGTTATTAATTAGTCCAATTTTTTTAGAAAATTGATAAGATTTATTATAAATCTGGTATTTTCTTTATAAAAAAACCAATAAAATAGATAAATTTTATCTATTTTTAGTGAAAATTTGAGAAAATTTGTAAAATTTTACATAATTACCCTTGACACTCTCGATATGAATACTTATCTAAACACTGCTCTGGTTAAAACCAGCAGAATTTTTAAGGAATGAGAAGTATTTAAATAAATTGGAGAAGAAAATATGAAATTTAGACCCTTACACGATAGAGTCTTAGTACAAAGAATTGAAGAAGACGAAAAGTCACCAGGAGGTATTATTATTCCCGATACCGCTAAAGAAAAACCTTCAGAAGGAAAAGTTGTTGAAGTTGGAAGTGGAGCCAAAGCTGAAGACGGCACGGTTACACCTCTAGATGTGAAGAAAGGTGACAAAATTTTATTTGGTAAATGGTCCGGCACAGAGGTAACTGTGGACGGGGACGAATTACTTATCATGAAAGAATCCGACATCTTAGGGATTATTGGATAAATTATTATTGGAGGAATTAAGAAATGGCTAAAGAAGTAATTTTCGGGACTGAAGCCCGTACTAAAATGTTAAAAGGGGTTGATATACTCGCTGATGTAGTAAAAGTAACTCTAGGCCCAAAAGGTAGGAATGTAGTAATAGATAAATCTTTTGGCGCACCTAAAACAACCAAAGATGGTGTAACTGTAGCAAAGGAAATAGAGCTAGAAGATAAATTTGAAAATATGGGTGCCCAAATGCTTCGAGAGGTTGCCTCGAAAACTAATGATGAAGCTGGTGATGGAACCACAACTGCTACCTTGCTTGCACAATCAATTGTGCGAGAAGGCTCAAAGGCTGTTGCGGCAGGAATGAATCCTATGGATGTTAAGCGTGGAATTGATGCAGCGGTAGTTGTCGCTACAGCAGAACTAACTAAACGTTCTAAAAAAGTAAAATCTAATGAAGAGGTTGCCCAAGTAGGAACAATATCTGCTAATGGTGAAAAAGAAATTGGAGATATGATTGCAGAAGCTATGCAGAAAGTTGGTAATGAAGGAGTTATCACTGTTGAAGAAGCTAAAAGCCTTGACTCTGAATTAGAAGTTGTTGAAGGAATGCAATTTGATCGAGGATATTTATCTCCTTATTTCATTACCAATGCAGATAAAATGATAACAGAGTTGGAAGATCCACTAATCCTACTTCATGAATCAAAACTAACAAACCTTCAACCAATGCTTCCAATTTTAGAATCTGTAGCGCAATCCAGCAGGGCTCTTTTAATTATTGCTGAGGATATTGAAGGAGAAGCCTTAGCAACATTGGTTGTTAATAGGTTAAGGGGTGGCTTGAAAGTTGCGGCAGTTAAAGCCCCTGGCTTTGGTGATAGAAGAAAAGCTATGCTCGAGGATATTGCTATATTAACGGGCGGACAGGTAATCTCTGAAGATTTAGGTATTAAGCTCGAGAATGTTTCAGTTGATATGCTTGGAACTGCTAAACGAGTCAGCATTAATAAAGATGACACAACTATCGTTGATGGAGCAGGAAAAGGTAAAGATATACAAGGAAGGGTAAGCCAAATACGTCGTCAGATTGAAGAAACTACTTCTGATTATGATAAAGAAAAACTTCAAGAAAGACTTGCCAAACTTGCAGGGGGCGTTGCTGTTCTCAAAATCGGCGGTGCTACTGAAGTAGAGGTCAAAGAACGAAAAGATAGAGTTGACGATGCCCTAAATGCAACACGTGCTGCAGTGGAAGAAGGTATTGTGACCGGAGGTGGTGTAGCATTACTATTAGCTACTAAGGCAGTCGACAAGATGAAGGCAGCATCTGAAGATGAGAGCGCTGGTATTCGTATTGTAAAACGAGCTCTGGAATCACCGATTCGTCAAATAGCCGAAAACGCTGGTGTTGAGGGTTCGATTGTTGTCTCTAAAGTCCTTGGTTCCACCAAACCTAATTTCGGTTTTGATGCTCAAAATGAGAAATATGTTGATATGGTAGCGCAAGGAATTGTTGATCCAACAAAAGTTGTTCGAACAGCGCTTCAAGATGCATCTTCTATTGCCAGCCTATTAATTACTACTGAAGCTATGGTAGCGGATAAACCTGAGCCAAAGTCAGCAGCTCCTGCTATGCCTGATATGGGTGGCATGGGCGGCATGGGCGGCATGGGCGGTATGATGTAATTCATATATTTGTATAAACAAAGAAAAAGGCCATCAGATTATGATGGCCTTTTTTGTTATAAATTCACAAATCTATTTCAGTTTTTAACTTTTGCCATGCACTATCAATATTAAAATATATGAGATTAGGTTTATTAATTCTTATAGGACCATAGCCCTTCGATGTTAAATATTGAGAGCACGAAGACGATTTTTTTTCAGGGGTAATTAAGGAAACAACATCTCCCAAATTAGGTGTTCCGCCTGAAAAAATACCGTTAAACTTTCTAAATAAATCTAATTCCAGACTGTCATCATACGAAAGATACTCAAAAAGCATTTCAACCTTGTTAATAGCTTCCGATCTAGCTGAAATCGTCCTCAATAATTTCTCCACTGGATTGAGATTAAATTTATTCCAATCAAGACTTTTAGACGCGAAAATGCAGGCCTCACTTTTTAAAATTATCCCATCATTTAAAACCCTTAAATTATTAGCCTCCAATGTTTTTCCACTTGATGTTATATCTACTATAAGTTCTGAAGTCCCAGCTGAAGGGGACCCTTCAGTCGCGCCAGTACTTTCGACAATCCTATAATTATTAATACCCTTCTCTTTAAAAAAATTTCTTGTCAGCGTCTCAAATTTAGTAGCAACTCTTAAACGTCTTTCGTGAATGTGTAAAAAATCTCGAGTTACCTCTGATAGATCCTGAGTATTGGAAACATCAATCCAAGAATTCGGAATTGCAACAACTACATCTGCTTTACTGAAGCCTAGTTTGGATAGAATGATTACTTCTTTAGAAATCTTACTATCCAGCTCAGAGATTAAATCCAATCCTGTAATACCTAATTGAACATTACCCGCTAGCAGTTCCATTGCTATCTCATTAGCAGAAAGAAATCTGATTTTTATATCTTCAAATTCCTTGATATGGCCTGTATAAGTTCTTTGATCTCCATCACGTATGATTGAGATCCCGGCAGAATTTAGGAATTCATCCATATCCTCTTGAATCCGTCCTTTTGAAGGTAATGCGATTGTAATTGCTTTCATTTTAATGGCCTTAAAGATAATGCTTTTTCCAAATTTTCCATATTTAGTGCAGCTCCTACTGCGGGGATGTCAGTTTTTGAGCCCATTGACCTTATTAAATTATCATAACGACCACCTCCGCCAAGGTGAGTGGATTTCCCTTTTTGGGAATTAACAAAATCGAAAAGAAAACCTGTGTAATACTCAACCTCTCTTCCCTTTTCAGAAGAAAATTCAGATTTATCAAGATCCACTCCAAGCTCTTTAATTTGTTCTAACCTTTCTTTGGCTATATCTATCTGTCTTATGAGAGAGCTATCCAAATTTTTTGATATTGATCTTAAACGATCCAAAGCCTTAAAAGGTTTATCCGAAATAGACAGAAAATCCTTTATAAGATTAACTGTAGCATTTGAAAGCGGCTGTAAAGAGAACTCCTCACCTTTCTGCCTTAATCTCTCCATTATTTCTTCGACGCTTCTTCCGACTGGTATTTCCTCAAAAGACATCCCAAGGCTCCTTCTGACTAAATCTGTGGCGGATTCCCTATCAAGTGAATAAACTCTACGAGCAAGCTCATTATTGACAGATTTCTTAAAAGACAAATCCTCTAAAAGCACCCTGAAGTCGGATTCATTCCAATACTTTGCTTTTAACTTTTTTCTCCAAAGATCGGGAAGATCCATAACATCAAGAAAGATTGAGAATAGCGAAACATCCCCCATAAATGTTTGATAATTCTTAAGACCTTCATTTCGCAGCGTTGATTCAACTTTATAAAAAATCTCTATCTCAGCAGCTAATTGGTCCTGTTTTCCTATATATTCTAAGCCTGCTTGGCTATATTCTGATGGTCCAGAACTATTTTCCAATCTGAGCTGAAAAACTTTACCAAAATAGGAATATAATTTCTTTTCCCCTGTAAACCCTTGGTCTAAATAATAAAGGCATGTTGGAATGGTTAAATCAGGGCGAAGGCATAATCTTAGACCTTCTTGATCTGAAAAAATAAAAAGTCTATCAGCTACATTTTCACCCATTCTGTCTAGAACTTTTTCTGCTGAGATCATTACTGGTGGATCTATTAAATCAAAACCGTCAGTTGAGAGATGTTTAACCATAGAGAGAGATGTTCCTGATAAATATTCTGTTGGATTAGTTTTAATAATCTTTGGAACTGTCACTCCCCCAAAAACATCATTACTAATTTGTACTGATCTCTCTTCACATAACATTGCAATCTTAAGATGCAAACGAGCCGGAAAACCTTTTTGCCTATAATTAGATACTGCGGAAGGATTAACGCCTAATAAATTGGCAAGTTTTCCTGTTCCACCGAGAGAATTAATTATGTCGTTAACATTTTTTTTCATATTATATATTCATATAATATGAATTATATTAATAATCAAATAACAATTTCATGAATTATGAACTTTTTTTTATTTTTCTTTGAATTTCTGCTATTAATTGATCTTTGGAAATTGAAATTTGTGAACCTTTACCAGATCTCCACTCTTCATTATCGTCAATATTTTCCGATAACTCTTTACCCCTAGCAAGATCTTTAATGGTCACCGTATCACTTGCAATCTCATCTTCGCCTACTATTACAGCAAACTTTGCATTTCTTTTATCCGCGTAGCGAAGTTGAGCTTTCATACCGCCATCACCTGTATAACATTCTGCAATAATTTTTTCTTTCCTTAGTTGTGAGGCTATTTCGTAGAAAATAGATCTTTTCTCCTTATCCATGACCAATACAACAACATCCAAACAGCTATCTTTAAGATTGTCTTCATTCAGTATCGATAAGGCACTTGCCAATCTGCTTACTCCAATTGAAATGCCAGAGGCAGGAACTGATACACCTTTCAATCTCTCTATTAAATTATCGTATCTGCCTCCTCCTCCAACAGAACCATAATTATTTAATTTCTTATTATTGGAAAAAATTAAATCAGCTTCATAGATCGCGCCAGTATAATAGCTGAGACCTCGAACCACTGAAGGGTCAATGGCAATCTGATCTTCTTGATATCCAGAATTTTCTATTATTCCCGAGATTGCATTTAATTCACTAACAGCATCAGAAAATTTTTGTGAACCACCAAATTTCACTTCAAGGTTTTCAAGCGCTTTTAAACGATTTAATTTTTTTGTATCTTTACCATTTTCAAGAAAAGATAGGATTGAAGAGATTTGATTTTTATCGAGACCGGCTCCTTCGGTATAATCACCAGACTCATCCTTCCTGCCCTTACCTAGCAACAATTCCACAGCGGCAAGACCCAATCGATCAAGTTTATCAACTGACCTCATGACTGACAGATATGTTTTCTCGAAATTATCTTCTGTTGGAATTTTATTTTGTTCCAAAAGCGCATCAAGAAGATTTCGACTATTAAGACGGACAAGATATTCACCTCTTTTTATACCTACACTTTCTAGCGTATCACAAAACATCATGCACATTTCTGCGTCGGATAAAGAATTCTCACTGCCAACAGTATCGGCATCTATCTGTAGAAACTGTCTGAATCTTCCTGGTCCTGATTTTTCGTTTCTAAACACAAATCCGGATTGGTATCTCCTGTAGGGTTTTGGGAGACTATCAAAATTCTCTGAAACATATCGAGCTAAACCAGCAGTTAAATCGTAACGTAAAGATAACCAATTCCCATCATCATCTTCGAACGAAAAGACTCCTTCATTGGGCCTATCTTGATCGGGAAGAAAAGAACCAATCATCTCCGAATACTCTATCACGCTGGTTTCTAATGGTTCAAAACCATACCCTTGGTAAACCTTCTCAATTGATTCGGTAAGTTTAGTAATCGCAAGGTAATCCTTACCTGAGGTATCCTCAAATCCTCTGGGTCTTTGAGCTTTCATCTTTTTCTTTTTTCCAGAAGTCACAACTATACCTTTATAAGTAGATTCACTATTATAACATCATCAATTTTTCTATGTTATACTTTAACTATCAGTACGGCAAAAATATGAATACAAATTCAATAAAAACTCCAGAAGGTTTGGAAGTTTTAGGTCAACAGATTCCAAGAATGGAAAAGATATTAACGAATGGGTGTTTAGAATTAATCGCTGATCTGGAAAGGAATTTTGGAGAAAAAAGAAGAAATCTCTTAATAGCTAGAGAAGACAAACAAAAGGAATACAATAAAGGCGTTTTACCTGATTTCCCATCAGAAACCCAATCAATAAGGGATAGCGACTGGAAGGTTGCTTCGATTCCCGGAGATCTTCAAGATCGGAAAGTAGAAATAACCGGTCCAGTAGATCGAAAAATGGTTATAAATGCTTTAAATTCTGGAGCTAAGACTTTTATGACCGATTTTGAAGACTCGATGTCTCCCACATGGGAAAATGTTATTCAAGGTCAAATAAATCTTTTGGACCTATGGAATGATGAAATAGACTTTGTTGATCCTAACACTGAAAAAGAATACAAATTGTCTGATAATCCGGCAGTTTTGATTGTTCGTCCAAGGGGATGGCATCTTGAAGAGGCTCATATAAAGGTAGACGGTAAAAGAATTTCGGCTGGAATATTTGACTACGCAACTTACTTGTTTCATAACCATCAAAAAATATCAGAAAAAGGAACAGGACCTTATTTTTATCTCCCTAAAATGGAGACATATTTAGAGGCGAAACTATGGAATGAAGTTTTTGAACATTCTCAAAAATCTTTAAATATTCCAATAGGAACCTGTAAGGCGACGGTGTTAATTGAGACATTACCCGCAGCTTTTCAAATGGATGAGATTCTTTTCGAATTAAAAGATCATATTGTCGGACTAAACTGTGGTCGATGGGATTACATTTTTAGCTATATAAAAAGGCTCGCATTAAATTCGAACTATATACTCCCTGATAGATCCCAGGTAGTGATGGGTGAAGCATTTTTAAATGCATATTCCTTACTTCTTATTAAGACTTGCCACAAAAGAGGAGCATTCGCTATGGGGGGTATGGCTGCACAAATTCCGGTTAAGAATGATGATCAAGCAAATGAACAAGCTTTTGAAAAGGTAAGAAACGATAAGGAAAGAGAAGCTAATAATGGCCATGACGGAACTTGGGTGGCTCATCCAGGTTTGGTTCCTATAGCTTTGGAGGTCTTTAATAATAAGATTTCGGGCAACAATCAACTAGATATGTCCTTGGATAATATTTCTATTACCCAACAAGACCTTTTAAAGGTACATGAAGGAGAAAGAACTGAAGAGGGAATAAGAGAATGCGTAAGAGTTGGTGTCCAGTATATTGCAGCCTGGTTAGGTGGTAGAGGCGCTGTTCCTCTTTATAACCTTATGGAAGATGCCGCTACAGCAGAGATTTCGCGAGCGCAAATATGGCAATGGCTGAAGCATTCTACTATTCTTGATGACGGGAGAACAGTAGATGAGGTCCTATTCAAAGAAGTTCTTGTAGATGAAATGAAAAAGTTGAAAGAGCTTATAGGAGAAGATTATTGGAACAACGGTAATTATGAAAAAGCTGTTGAAATATTTGAAAAAATGTCTATATCTCCTGAATGTGAAGAATTCTTAACCTTACCTGCTTATGAAGAAATAATATCTATTTCTAATTAGGCTTTATTTTTTTTGAAAGGATTGGATATGTCAAAAAGTTTCTACGATTTAATTCCTTCGGCACCCAAAGATCGGTTTGATGGAATAGAGAGACCTTATTCAATTGAAGATGTAGAAAAATTGAGAGGATCAGTTCAGATAGAATATACCCTTGCAACAAGAGGGGCTAATCGTCTGTGGGAACTTCTCCATACGGAAGATCAGGTGTCTTCTTTAGGAGCTTTATCGGGTAACCAAGCCATGCAAATGGTTCGCGCAGGATTAAAAGCAATCTACCTTTCAGGTTGGCAAGTTGCTGCAGATAACAATACAGCAGGAGCCACATATCCTGATCAAAGTTTATATCCTGCAAACTCGGGTCCCGAGCTAGCTAAAAAAATCAATAGAACTTTACAAAGGGCAGATCAAATAGAGCACTCTGAGGGAGGGGCAAAGAGAGATTGGTTTGCACCTATACTCGCTGATGCAGAAGCCGGTTTTGGTGGTCCATTAAATTGCTTTGAAATTATGAAAGCCTACATTGAAGCAGGAGCCGCGGGAGTTCATTATGAGGATCAGCTTGCTTCCGAAAAAAAATGCGGTCATATGGGTGGTAAAGTTTTAATACCCACTAAACAACATATTAGGAATCTTAATGCCGCTAGGTTGGGTGCAGATGTTTGTGGTGTTCCAACGTTAATAGTTGCGAGAACAGACGCTGAGAGCGCAAAACTTATTACTTCAGATGCAGATGAAAGAGACCACGAATTCATCAATAAAGATGATCGCAGCCCTGAGGGATTTTATCGTATTAAAGAAGGTGTAGGTCTTCAACACTGCATTAAAAGAGGGATCGCTTATGCTCCGCATGCTGATCTTTTGTGGATGGAAACATCTGTTCCAAGCCTTGAAGTGGCTAGAAAGTTTTCAGAAGCAGTTAAGAAAGAATTTCCTGATCAAATGTTAGCTTATAACTGTTCTCCAAGTTTCAATTGGGAAGCTAATATTGATAAGGATACTATTGCAGTATTCAGAGAAGAACTTGGGAAAATGGGATTCAAATATCAATTTGTGACACTTGCTGGGTTCCATCAGTTAAATCATGGAATGTTTGAGCTGGCCTCAGAGTTTAGAGATCGCGGAATGGCTGCATATTCAGAACTTCAACAATCTGAGTTTGCATCGGAAAAATCGGGGTATTCTGCTACCAGACACCAAAGAGAAGTGGGTACAGGATACTTTGATTTAGTATCTGAAGCTGCTTCTGGTGGAGAATCTTCAACAACTGCTCTTGATGATTCAACTGAGTTAGATCAATTTGAAGCTGCCGAATAAAAGCTTTAATGCTCCCAACCACAGATATATGTGATAAATATTTCGATTATGTTCGTATAGTAAAGCCTATTTTTAGGGATTTTGGAGGAAGGGTTACGTTTTTCGGAAAAGTTGTTACGCTGAAAACTTATGATGACAATACCAAGGTTAGAACCACTCTTGAAAGGGATGGAACAGGAAAAATTTTGGTGGTAGATGGTCAAGGTTCAATGAATTGTGCTTTACTGGGAGGTAATCTCGCGGCTCTCGCCAGTAAAAATAACTGGTCGGGTATCATTATAAATGGGTGCGTCAGAGACCAAAATGAAATCAAGGAAGAAAACGTAGGAGTTAAAGCCCTTGCCTCCCACCCGAAAAAATCCAATAAGGATGATGGAGGCGAGTATGGTCTAACCTTGAGTTTCGGAGACATTACGATAGAGGATGGTGAATACCTTTATGCAGATGAGGACGGTATAGTTATTTCAACAACAGAATTAGAAATTTAAATCTCTGATACCATTATTTTCCTTCCTGAAAATTTAAATTTTATCTATAGTAAAAAAAGGGAGATAATATGGATATACTAGCTTTTAAATCGGCAAACGAATTAGCCGAAATGATAAGAAACAAAGAAATTAGCAGTTCCGAATTATTGGAATACTACATAAGCCGAGTTAAAAAATATAATCCGGACCTTAACGCTATCATCGTAGAAAATTTTGATGCGGCAAGGGAATCTGCTAAGCAGTCTGACGAATTCTTGAGTAAAGGAGAAATTCAAGGACCACTTCATGGTGTACCAATGACACTTAAGGAATCTTATGGTCTGACAGGTACAGCATTAACTTTTGGTGTTCCTGAGTTCAAAGACAACATTTCTGATAGTGACGCTTTGTCTGTAGAAAGATTGAAGAATGCGGGTGCTGTCATTTTTGGAAAAACAAATGTCCCTTTCCGATTGGCCGATTTCCAAAGTTATAATGATATTTATGGCACGACAAATAATCCTTGGGATCTTACCAAGATACCTGGTGGTTCATCAGGTGGTTCAGCTGCTGCTTTAGCAGCTGGATTAACAGGATTTGAATCCGGATCGGATATTGGTGGCTCAATTCGAAATCCAGCTCATTATTGTGGAGTTTTTGGTCATAAACCAACTTGGGGTCTTTTGCCTCCGAGAGGACATGCACTTCCAGGCGGGGTTGCACAACCAGATTTATCCGTGATAGGTCCTTTAGGAAGAAGTGCTGAAGATCTTGAAACGGGGGTAATGGTTATGGCCGGTCCGGACGAAATTCAAAGCGCGGGACTGAAGTTGGATCTGGAAAAACTTCAAAAGAGTGATTTGAAAGAGTTTAAAGTTGCTGTATGGCTTAATCAAGATATCGCACCCGTTAATCAAGAAGTTCAAAACCGTGTAAACGCTGTAGCAAAAACTGTTAGTGATGCCGGTGGTGAAGTCAATTTTGAAGCACGTCCCGATTATGATATATACAAAGCTATGGATGTTTATGGGTCTCTGCTTCACCCTTCAATGGCATCAAGAAGCACCGATGAGGAATTTCAGAAACTCCAAAATTCAGCTGAAAAACTTGACCCCAATGACTTAAGCGAGTCTGCTTATACTCTTAGAAAACAAGTTTCAACCCTTCGTGATTACAATATAGCTAACAACGAACGCACTCATTTACGTTGGGCATGGCATGATTTCTTTAAAAGTTATGACGTTGTCATTGCGCCTATTATGGCAACCGAGGCTATACCTCATGATCATGGAAAATATGGTGAACGTACAATTATGGTAGACAATGACGAAAGACCTTACTTTGAACAGATCTTCTGGGCGGGTATTGCGGTTTGCAGTTATCTTCCGTCAACTGTCATTCCCACTGGCTTAACGAAGGAAGGATTGCCAATAGGTATTCAGATCATCGGACCGGAATACGGAGACTTAAAGACTATTGGATTTGCAAAACTTCTAGAAAATGAGGGATACACCTTTACAGCTCCTGAGAATTACCCCGATTAAGATAAAAGAGGTTAGACCCAAAAAGACCGATCCGAGAGGTACAGTTTTTCTATGCCATGCCTTAGCTCCCAGGATTCACGAGAATCTTTTCTGAGTTTCCTGACTACCAAACTATAGGACCGATTAATCATGCGTCTAATTTCACCCAAAGGTAGTTTTCCATTGAGAATCACGGTGTTCCAGTGAGCCTTATTCATATGGTAACCAGGAATCACGTCATCGTGAATTTCACGAAGGATAATTGCCTCCTCGGGATCACACTTCAGATTAATGCGCGCTACTCCTTTTCGGTATGTCATAAGCCCAAACATTTTTTCTTTGATCTTGAAGACTTGTATATCCGGACCAAAGGGATAATCTTCCACCGCCTCAGGTAGTGTGAGACAATACGCTTTGACTTTTTCTACCTTCTTCATCGCTTTTCTAAATAATATACATATCCGATATAGTCCCTGTTTGGGCACCGGAAGAATTGAGAATATCATAAACTCCAAAAACATCTGCGAATTCCCTAAACGTTAAATCTATCCCGTCAGTACCGTTGGTGATGTTGCCGCCTACATTGTAAGTGAACTTGTCCGCTCCGCTGATTGTCACCTCTCGTCCGTCTTGAAGGGTCAAACGCGCCGCATTTTTGGTGAAAAGACTTGTATCAATATAGGTGTTGGCGGGCAACTGGATGGTGTTGTCTCCGGAGGCGTCGGTAATACTAATCTTGCTGTTTTTAGGAAGTAACTGGGAGATAAAGTAGGTGTCATCCCCCTCCAGGCCTCTGTAGGTTGTTGCCTGACCGTCAAGAATGATGACATTGTTACCCGCGTTAAAATTAAGGGTGCCAGAAATAGCACTTTCGCTGTGTGCCTCCAAGATATTAACGGATGAATCTATCGATCCTGATAGGGAGTATTCTAAAGAAATTTTTGAAACTGTTTTATCCGAGAATTGCATGTATTCAATATTCGTAAGAGTATCGGTCCCTTCGTCAGCCGCTATGTTTGATGAAAAACCTATCCCGCTATGATTATGGCAATACACGTAGAGAGTATCTGGCGCTGTATCAGAGACAATAATTTCTGTATACGCTCCAGTCTGACCAGGGGTCCCTATAACAGTAACACCAGTAGTATACTCACTACCGCCAGCGTGTATTCCATCAGATGTTGTACTGAATCTTAAGTGATGATTGGCGTTAGAAGCATCGGATTGATCAAATTTGTAGGTCATTCCTCTGTATAAGGACGAAGACATTATCTGCGCTACGTCATTGACATAGAAGACATTTCCGTATCCATCATTCTTCAAACTTATAGTGAAAGTTTCATTCTTCAATGAATGATTAACCGAAACTGTACCATTGTCATTTTTAGTAATGGTGAAGTTCGATGAAGAATCTTTATAGATAGCAGTATCGATGCCAGCTCCACCATCAATGGTATCATTACCGGCACCTCCCTCGATGGAATCGTTACCAGCATATCCCAGAGCACTTTCATCACCTTCCCGCAAAACAATCGTGTCGTCGCCTGAATAGCCGTGAACCTTTGTGTTAATTGCAAAGGTCTCAAAGCCTTCATCTTTTCCTACAGCCAGATAATGTTTAAGACCAGATGCATAAGTACCTGCTGTGACAGCATCTTCCGCTGAAGAATTTTCGTTGAGATAGTATCTTTCGTTAAAACCGGGGGCGCCGGAATCTGCTCCAGAGACATAATCCGGTCCGGTACCTATAGTGGCTAACATTTCCAATAAGTAAAAACTATTTATTGACTCTTCAGCTGACATATTGGTCCAGCTGGTTCTAAAAATGACAATTTCCATAATATTGTCTTGATCAAAATCCCCATAACCCAATATTGTTCCGTTTGAACTGTCGTGAGAGCTGTCTAACGCTATCTCTTTTATTTCAAATCTTCCCTCACCATCATTTAGGTACATCAAAGGTACAGTTCCGGTACTTCTAGATCCTGCAATATCCATATGCCCATCGTTATTCATATCTATTAATTGCCATGGCTCCGTCCACTCCAGACGAGATCCGTATGCATCTTGTAGGGAATTAGAGGGGATAAGATTAGTGACATCGGTGAAATTACCTTGTCCATCATTGAGTAAGATTTGGATATAATTTCCGCCATAATACGGTTCGGCTCGCGCCCAATGAATGGCGAGATCTATGTCTCCATCATGATCAAAATCAGACGGCATAGTTTTCATGTGGTATTGATTGTCTGTTCCATAGACAGAATCAGGGAGAGCAATTTTTGAATCTTCTGAGAATTGACCATTATCATTTATAAAAATGAGACTTGATACACTTCCGCTCCCAAACCCGGCAATGAGATCATCAAATCCGTCGTTATTTATATCAACAAGAGCTGCATCAAGAAGAACATTAAAACCTGTAATTTCGTTGGTTAAGGGCCAGTTAAGCAATTTTACATAAAGAGGTTGTAGACTATATAAGAATGTTCCATCGTTTTGTTGGATCAATTCGTATGGTCCTTCCTCATTTGAATGACCGATAAAAATATCATCGAGACCATCACCGTTTATGTCTCCAACGGCCATAGAATGCACATCTACCGCAAAAGGATATGTATCTTCAAATAGAGCAGAATTAGCATTTGTTGGAAATGGAAGCTTAGGAAATATTGATGCACGATCATTATTTGAAACTGAGGATTGGATTAAAATTAGTTCGGATGGTGGTACAGTAGAATCGCTATTACGCTTGGAATCTTCTTCTGTTGAGTGATTGATTGTAACAGCGCTGACAGGGCTTGAAGTTCCTATTTGTATTAAATCAGACCGTCTTCCTCCTGTTGTAATTGGCATAGTCGCATTAATTTCTGCATCATAGGTAAGTGTCCCATCTTTTGTGGTAAAAGCTATAAACGGCGTTGAAGTATCAATACCCGTACCATAGCCCTTCCACATAGGCGCTATTACATCTTTTATACCGTCCTGATTAATGTCGAGGAAAATGACCGCCTGAGAAAACCAACTAATCAGTTTTGCTTCATGAAATACACCAACATAGGTGTAAGCCGGGGCAATAGTGTCGTCATTAAATGTATGAATTGTACCTTTTATTTCTGTTTTCACTGTTTCGAGAAAAAAATCGATATCAATCGTCTTATTGTCACCTGAAAAAACTATCTCTTTTACACCCGTTATAATATCCAGTGTATTTAGGGAAGAATTGGTGACATGAATTTCATCTCCAACACTACTGATTACATAATCCGTAGAATTGAGTAAGTGGTAAGTAATTTTATCGTCTCCACCTCCCATATTAAAAGTATTATTTCCACCAAAAAGTAAAACATGTTCATAAGCAGAAGTCCCGGTGATTGTCATACCCAAACTTGTGCCGTGTATAGTTGTTATTCCTGAAATCGTATCTCTGTACCCGAAACCATCATCTGCCCAGCCCTCTAAGAGATTTATGATTGGGGATTCAGTGGCGTGCCAAAATGCATACTGAACATTGGTTCCCGAAATGGAATCATCTCCAGGACTCGCGACTACTGTTTGACCATTGAGATTGGTTAATTGATCGTTACCTTTTTTAGGATAAATGTTTGAGATGTCCGAGGATAATTCAGAACCATCAATTATATCATCTTCATCTGTTCCATTATAATCCGCCATATAAAGATAATATCTGTCTATTTGACAAAATCAATTCGTTAACTTCAAATTTCTCATGTAATGTACATGTCTGATATAGATTGTCCTGAGACAAGATAGGTTTGCTCACTCATAAACACTCCCAATAGATTTAAAAGAATTCAGTATTATGATATTGTCATGCTATCTTCTTTTTTATTAAAAATAAATGTTGAGATAAGGATAAAAAGAATATGGCTGAAAAATATGATCATCTAACAGAACAACATCAAAGATTTATCGATGCACAAAAGATCTTTTTCGTTGGAACCGCTGCAGCCGAGGGCAATATTAATGTTTCTCCGAAAGGATTGGAAAGTTTAAAGATCGTAAATAAGAATAAGATTTTATGGGTAAATTTGACGGGTAGCGGTAACGAAACAGCGGCGCATACTCAGGAAAATCCTAGAATGACTCTTATGTTTACCTCCTTTGAGAAAAATCCTCTTATCCTACGCGTCTATGGAACAGTAAGAGCTATTCATCGACTTGATCCCGAATGGGAAACAGTGATCAATCATTTTCCTAAATCTCCCGGATCCCGTCAGGTGTTTGACCTTTCCGTCTCTTTAGTGCAAACATCCTGCGGCTATGCTGTTCCTTATTACGATTTTAAAGGGGAAAGGAGTACTTTAGAAAAGTGGAATGATGCAGCAGGTGAAGATGGGATAAAAAAATACTGGGAAGAGAAAAACACCCAATCCCTCGATGGTATAGAAACGGGAATAGTTAAGAAAAATATCAGAAAATAATAAAGAACATCGTCATCCGATTTTATGTTTGATTAGTCTTCACCTGTGAATTCCGGTGAAGTTTCAACACCTAAGAAAATTTTTCCAAGCTCCTGGTACAACGGATGGGCAACCCATCGATGGGTAGCACAGCCATGAGCATCTCTCAATTTCCTTTCCAAAGGACTAACCATGCGCATACCACTTGTTCCTGCAGCATTATGAATTTTATCAACAACTTCCATTGAAGCATTCGCAGCATAGGTGCATGCCAATCTCCCAAGATGCGTTGCATGTGGAGATGGTTTTTCTAGTCCGTCATTCAGCTCATCCTCTACGGACCTCATAGACTCCATTAAGAAAGCTCGTGCCGATCTAAGTTTAGCTTCAGCTTCCCCTACACGGTATTGAGCAATAGGTCTTTCACGAGTGGTTGTGGTTGAAAGCATCGGAATCTTATTTTGGGCAATGTCTATAAATGTATCTATAGCTCCTCTTGCAACACCAATTGCGACTGCTGCTTTGTTATAAGCAAGACGAAGTGCTACAGGTACACGATAAGTAGGGTTAGGATATAAAGCCGGAACAGTAATGAGCTCAACTGAAGTAAAACGCTCAGGAACAAGAGCGCCATCTGCTACGACATCATGGCTACCTGAACCTCTTAAACCAGCTACATCCCATGTGTCTAAAATTTCCCATTCGCTTTTGTTTAAAAACCACATTTTCATAATTGGTATTCCGTTGTCATCTAATTTGGGTTCATCGTTCTCAACGATAGGCGCCATCATGAAGCACCATTCCGCGTTATGACAGCCACTAATAAAAGTCGTCTGACCCCAAACCTTATAACTTCCATCATCCTGTTTTATAGCTTTTGAAGGAAGGCTTCCGGGTCCTCCTCCCCCGCACATTATAACATTCGGATTATCCAGATAAACTTCCTTTGCCAACTTAGGATCCATCCCACCCGCAGCCATGGCATTAATCTCGGAGCCTAACATGACATTCCAACCAACAGAACCATCAATTGCCGATATGGCTTCTATGATCTCTATTGTCTCACAAATTGAAGCGTTCTCTCCACCCAACTCTTCTGGTAAAGCAAAACGAAAAAACCCTGCGTCAACTAAAGTTTTTATTGTAACATCTGGAACTCGACGAATTTTTTGAGCTTCATCCCCACCTTTTACTATTACGTCACGAAGAACTTCTACTCTCTCTAAAATAGGAAGATGATTTATTTCTTTATCTTTATCGACAACATTAGTCTGACTGCTATTCATTTCTTGCTCCTCAGTAATTGATGTGATTTTTTAAATTAAAACTATAAGCCAGCAAAAGTAAATAACATTTAAATAATAAACATATCTACAATGGAACTGTTAATTATTTTCTCAAAAGACAATGGTTTTTAAACCATTTAATAATACACGTCTTTCTGAATGCATACGCACTGCTCTCAAAAGAACAGTTGATTCAATATCATAGCCGCTTTCTTGCATACTTTTAGGAGATACGTTGTGATCGACACGCAATACATCCTGTTCGATTATGGGTCCCTCATCCAGTCCTTCGGTAACATAATGCGCGGTGGCACCAATGATTTTCACTCCTCTTTCATGCGCCTGATGATAAGGTTTTGCACCCTTAAAACCAGGTAAAAAGGAATGATGAATATTGATGCATTGACCTTCAATGTCTTTGATAAATTCCGATGATAAAATTTGCATGTAACGAGCCAGGATGATTAATTCGGATCCCGTCTCAAGGTATACGTTCTTAAACATCTTCTCTTGATCTTGTTTTGTGTCGGAAGTTACCGGTAAATAGTGAAAAGGGATTTTATTCCATTCGACGAGATCTTTTGATACCTTATGATTGGATATGACTGCTTGAATATCTATGGGAAGAGACTCTATTTTCCAACGGTAAATCAGATCGTTCAGGCAATGGCCCTCTTCACTGACAGCTATGATAGTTTTGCAAGGTTTTTCTGCATCATAAAAACGTCCTTCTATTTTAAATTTATTTAGTTCTTTTTGAAATTCCGCTTCTAAGATATCCAAGTTGAAATCCGAGGAGTCTTCCTTTTCAAAAGCAATACGGCTAAAGAATTTTTTCGTTTCAGGGTCGCTGAAGGAAGACGCCTCTGTCATGAAGGCCCCTCTGTTAAACAAAAAATGGGTCGCCGATGCCAACACACCGGGTATATCAGGACATATAAACTGAAGTATGATTTTTTTTGCCTTCATATTCTTTTACCCGAAACTAAAGCATTAAAGCTCTTCCAACAAACCAGAAAGTCCCGAGAGCAATCAATAGTGCTCCAGAGATATCATAAGCTAAATTTTGGTACTTTCTGAAACTCGTCTTCCCTAACACATAAAGTATTAAAACGGCAAGGAATACAGATAAAATCTGTCCCAGTTCCACTCCGATATTGAAACCCAATAGACCAAGAACCAAACCATCCGTAGGCAATCCAAGCTCTAGTAAAACACCAGCAAATCCAAATCCATGAATAAGCCCAAAAATTATTGTGATAACTGGCATCGCCCTTTGAGCCTCATCCCTACCTTCTAGTAAAAACCCGTAGCATAAGGTAAATAATAACAACCCTATCCATGTTAGGATATTGAGTGTTCCTCCGAAAATAAGCGCAGAAATAGCCAAAATTAATAATAAAAGCGTACCAAGCCAGACAAAGCGTTTCTTATTCGTTTCATCAATTATCAACGCCTCAAAAGCAACCAGCAGTATGGTATATCCTATTAAAGCTTCAACTGCGGGTCCCGATGGTTGTACAAAACCAAGGCTCGCTAAGGCCAATGTAACGGAATGGCCAATAGTAAATCCGGTGATAGCCAACAAGAGTTGTCTTGCTCTAAAAGTAATCAACAAAATTGTTGCTAAGAAAGCCAAATGATCGTAGCCAGCAAGGATATGTTCAAAACCTAGGGATATATAATCAACAAAAATTGTGAGGTTACTTCTTTCACTCTCCCCTGATGATAAAGAAAAACTTGCTTCCTGGCGTGAGGAAGTAAAAATGTGTTCTTGCCAATCATTATTATCGAGAAGTATACGTGCAAAATGAATATGGCCTGCCGAAACTGGAAAAAAAGCTCCGTTGTAAATTGAAAGTTTTTCTCCATCTCCAGTACAGGTAAATTCTATCTTTGATTGTACATAACCATTATCGATGAGTTGCGTCTCAGGTCCTTTTAAAATCTGACAAGGCTGTCCAGAAACAGAAATCTTTAAATAATTTTTTAGGTGGGTTGTCAGCTGGTCTTGAAGGTTGGGTGAATAACCCTCCAAAACCGGCAAGAGAGTGACCTGGCGTGCAGGCACAGTAAAAACAGCTTTTGCTATATTTTCTTCAATCTCCCATTTTGAGAAAGACCTGCTCATTTGATGAGCATGAGTCTCAAACGAAAGAAAGGCTATAAAAGATATAAGTAAAAGTTTCCGGATCATTTTTTATATCTCATTCAAAGTATTTAATCTTGGCTCTTTTTTTAAGCCACACCATATACTGATCAACAGATTCTTCGTCATTCCTTCGTAAATATTCAGTTTTAACTTGCTCTTTAACATCATTAAATGGAATTCCTTCTCCTGCTATTGAACTCAACATATAAATAAAACTGTATCCCGTTGTCGATTCAATTTCAGTTGTAATTTGCCCGGGTTGCAAAGTTTCTATTAATTCAACGAGGGCTGGTTCTAAATAATCTTTTAATTTTTTTATGGGCAATAAGACATTCGGTATCACTGGAATAATGGGATCACCGAGTTTCTCTTTTACAACATCAAATTCTTCACCCGCTATAAGTAAACCTCTTACCTCATCTAAACGCTGCTCATCCTCTTCTTCTGTACCGTATTCAATGAAGAGTCTTTTGATATGAACTTCTGAAGGTCTGGAGAAAAATTCAATGTTTTTGGAATAAAAATCAACAAGTTTTTCATCGTTTACTTCAGAAACTATACCTTCAGCGATAATCTTATCTAACATCTCAGAAACTATGGTTTTCCTTACCATTCCTTCGTTTTGAGGAAGATCAAGCTCTAATCCCCTTTGCAACAAAAGCTGTTCATCAATCAACCTTTCTAAAACAATTATCTTTTCTTCATCCGTAATTTGATTTCTTTTGTTCATCATTAGCGCTTCTAGAGCAAGATCCCAGTCCGATTGGTAAATGGGATGATCGTTTACAATTACCACCACGCCCTCATTAGCAGAGTTTTTTTTGGAGTCAGGAAGAACACCAAAAAAAATAAAAACGATACCAATTAATAAACCTGAAAGTAAAAGGAATGTCTTTCTCATAGTGCTAGTCTAATTTTGTGAAACAAAAATAGGTGATGACCATGCACGGTGTTCTTCTTTAGAAAGACAAAGATCATCCTTATCGACTCTATAATCACCCCAACATGGGTTAACCTCGATACAATTTCCTTCTTTATCATATGTACAACGCGGAGCGGATCCGTTTATGGTATCGGTCGGCTCTTGAATAGCTCGCACATAATATATCGCTTCACGATCATTTGCTATAAATTCGTTATCTTCAAATTCTACCGTACATCCATTCTCATTATCTTCGCATGGCAAAGACAGCCATGGATCCAAAATTAAGTCATCGATTGCCTCAGAGGAATTTATCTGAGGAGTAATCTTTATAATTTCTACTCTCGTAATCTTTAATCTTTCTGAAGAAGGATTATAACATTCTCCTGAGCATAACTTTTCAATCCTCTCATTGGGTAATCCGTTACTAGTGAACTCGGGACAACCCGGTTTTTGTTTAAAGGCTCCAACAGCTCTAACCACAAATCGAGGATTGTTATTTAAAGATAGCTCGGAGCCCATCGGATTGATAGCACCGTTAGAAATTTCATCAAACCACAAAAGAATTCTTGGGCCAGAAGTTCCATAGATCTCCTTTCTGTTTAAGGAATCCCAAATTCCATCGCGAGATCTGTCTTTAACATGAACAGCAGCCAACCCTCCTTGTGTCCAAAATGCCTGTTGCCTTTCAAGTTCTGTTAAAGCAAAGCCCAATCCTCCTTTTAATATATCCTCATAAGTGATTTCATCAATGCTGGACTTGACAGGTCCAGGGTCCGGATTCGTTGCATTGCGCCAAAATTTATTTATTCCACCCGCTGCTTCTGTTGTTGTTAATCGGTCAACAGGTTTGTATCCAGTTCCCGGTTTAGCTCTATGATTGTCGGAAGCCGCTATAAAACCCCATTTAAAATTGGTGGGTAGTTGGTTTTCAAAATTAGTGATAGCCAATCCGTACTGTACCGATGTGGTAGGGATGTGGTTAAAAGATGGCAAAAAACAATCCCGACATTGGTTTGAATCTAGCCATTCCTCAGCGTTTTCTCCTGAAACCGCAATATGTCCAGCCACACCAAGACTGGCGTGGATTTCTCTTGCCGTTACTGCTCTTTTTTCACATTCAGCATCGGTTTCTCCATCCGCAAGGCATCTCTTTCTTATTATTTCACCCGCTTGCCAGCACGAGGGAAGGAACTCGGTAGTTGCTTCTGGACAGACGGGGTTATTAATATCTCCTATAACCTGTCTATAAGAGCGATACTCTTCCGAATTCCCGTGTCCCGACATAACTTCGATAATTTTCATTTTATCAGGACGCATCTTTGGTGATAACTGTTTGTCCCATGAGGTTGTTGGAGGCGTGTAATAACCCCAGGTGGATCCGTGAGGAATTATCAGAGGATCTAAGGATTGTTCTTCAAGTTTCCGCACGAGATCTCCAGGTGTGTTAGCGAATTCGTAACAACTTTCCTCCAACTCATTTGATGGAGAATTTTCATCACAAAAAGGGATGCCTCTTATCTCATTTACAAAATACTGAAAATCGGAATAGTGAGTAAATTTTTTGATATCCAATATTCCAACTATTTTAGGCATAAGAGCATTGGAGTTAAGTCGAAGAGAATTCGTAGCTACACCTCCCGATCCTATCGGTCTCTTGGATAATTTGTCATCCTCAAGATCTTTAAAAATAACATTCTTATGGCCATAGTGATCTTCTGGCAATGATCCAACCTGTGTCCATTCAAATCCTATAAAAGGTATAACGTCATTACTTTCCTCACCGTTGACCTTAGAACATTGACGAATAAAATCTTTTGTTTCTGTCCACTTCCTTGGGGTGGAAGCCTCCGCATGATCCGTAATAGCCCAAAAATCGATGGAAGAACAATACCGGGCGTAATCACAGGCATCGGCCATGGGATGTACCCCTTCACCTCCAAGTATCGGTAAAGACCACCAAAAAGCATCGGTGGAAAATGTAGTATGGACGTGCAGATCGCCAAAAAGTATCTGTTTTGAATCGTCTCCGTTCAGAAGATTAGTAGCTTTTTTTTGAGAGAGTGTTCTTTCAGCAATAATATTCTCAGGCAGTGGTTCTCCCTGAAATTCTTCAACATGTCTAGCACGACCAAACCATCCCTGATACACCGCCATTAGAAATACAGATGATCCAATAATTGCAATTAATAGAACAAGAGAGATAATTTTTTTCATGTTATTTTACCTTTAGCTAAACCCCAAAACCTTGTATTTCTGCGGCTTCTTTCCTAACCCTTTCTGGGCCACCAAGAATCTGACGTGCTAAACCAATCCTTTTAAACCAATAATGTAAACCCAAAAGGTCTGTAAAACCCATTCCTCCATGTACCTGAGTAGCAATCCTTGCCAGATTATGCGCTACCTCTGATAGATGTGCTTTTGCATGACATGCTGCAAGGCGTGACTCTTCAGGAATTGAATCCTGTGCATAAGCAGAATACCAAACAAGTGCACGGCAAGGCTCGAGTTCCGCTGCCATCTCAGCACACATATGCTTAACAGCCTGAAAAGATCCTATAACCCTATTGAATTGTTTTCTCTCGAGAGAATATTCGACAGCTTTCTTCAACATGCTGTCACTTGTGCCTAACATATCTGCTGCCAACACCACTCTTCCAGCATCTATAACTTTATCAATAATCTCTTTTCCACCAGATATTTCTTCTGCCTTGCAAGAATTAAAAATAACCTCTGAAACAGGTCGAGTGCTATCAATGGTTGGTATTTCAGAAATTTCTACATCCTCTTCTTTTGTATCAACAAGATAAAAATTATTGTCTACAACCGTTACAATTATTCTGGGATCATGCTCTCCATCCAAAGCAAAAATACTTGTTCCAGAAATCTTTCCGTTGTCAATTTTTAGACCTGTATCTTCGCGTGAACCAACTACTTCATTAATTGCAATGCATGCGCTAACTTCACCTTTTGCAATTTGCGGTAGCCACTTCTCCGCTAAATCCGATGATCCTTTATCCAAAAGACTTATAGGTACCATCACAGAATTGGCTACCCACAATACGGGGGCCACATATTTTCCAATCTGTTCGGCAACTAAAGAAGCTTCAAGTACTCCCAATCCTGAGCCCCCATACTCCTCCGGTATTAGAAGTCCAGGAAGACCCATTTCTACAAACTGATCTTTGAGAATGTTTCGTAACTCTTTATCACCACCTGAATGGTTTCGAATAATATCCACATCACAGACGGACTCAATCATCTTAGAGACACTTTCAGATAAAATTTCTTGTTCTTCAGATAATGCAAATTCCATTATTTTTTTTCCTCTAACATGGGTTTTGGTTCTCTTGGCATTCCCAAACCAATTTCACTTATTATATTTTTTTGTATTTGGGCTGTTCCCCCTCCGATAATCAGACCAAGATCGAACATATAACGCCATTGCCATTTTCCTGAATCATGATCGTGATTGCTTAAACCATAGATTGTTCCGAGTTCTCCGAGTAAATCAATAGCAAAGCCTGCGAGATCGTGATTAAGTTGGCATCCGTTTAACTTCACAATCAGTTTACCCATCTTAACATCTAATCCTTTATGAGATGCTGTTAGGGACCGTAAACTATTATATGACATACTAAGGACTCTTCCTTGTAAACGCATTAGACGGTCAAGATGTACTGGGTTATTGATAAGTTTTTCGCCATTAATAGTCTCGACATTCATTAGGTTTACTATCTCTTTCAGCCTCGTTGCTGCTTGATTAGGGTCTCCTAACATACCTCTTTCGTGTTTTAGGGTAGCATTTGCGACATACCATCCTTCGCCCCTATTACCGACTATATTGGTCTTAGAAACACGTACATCGGTAAAAAACACTTCGTTGAATTCTGCGTGTCCTGTCATAGTCATTAGAGGTCTAACGTCAATCCCAGGGGTTTTCATATCAATAAGGATATAAGAAATTCCTTTATGCTTGGGAGCGTCTGGTTCAGTTCGGACGAGACAAAACATCATATCTGCAAACTGTGCAGTTGAAGTCCAAATTTTTTGACCATTAATTATAAAGTCATCCCCATCATCGACTCCTTTAGTTTGCAAAGAAGCAAGATCAGATCCTGAGCCTGGTTCCGAATAACCTTGACACCAAATTATCTCGCCTTTGATTGTTTTCTCAATCCATGATTTTTTTTGTTCTTCTGTTCCAAGTTCTAAAAGAGTAGGCACAAGCATTGAAATACCTTGATTAGCCATTCCAAGTGGAGTTTGAGATTCTGTAAATTCTTCAGCAATTATTCTTGATTTTAATACATCTGGTTCAGCGCCAAATCCTCCATACTCTTTTGGTATAGTTCTTGCTGCATACCCATTTTTTATTAATTTCTCTTGCCAATTTGACTCTTTGTCAGCTGTATAAGCACTATCACTTGCTCTACTTGACATATGATTATTTTTGGATAAGAACGATTTAACTTCTTTTCTAAATTTTATATATTCTGGTCCTGGATTTAAATCCATACTTCTCTCCAATAATAAGTTTGTGTTCAGACGATTTTAATATATTGTCCTTACTACAATTAGGAAAGAATATATTATATAGATGGGCAAGGAGATTAAAATGAAAAAAAATCCAAAAATTTTACTTTTTATTCTTTTCTTCATGATATTTAGCACCATTCTTAATGAAAGGATTTCTGCTATGGAAGAGAACGCTTTTTCTTTCGCATTTGAATCAATAGAAGGACAACCGATGCCTTTGGATCAATACCAAGGTAAAGCTCTACTTGTTGTAAATACTGCTTCTTTATGTGGTTTTACTCCACAATACGAAGGTCTTCAAAGCCTATGGGAGGAATATAAAGATAAAGGTTTAGTCGTAATTGGAGTTCCTTCCAATAACTTTGGAAAACAAGAACCCGAGGGTGAAGAAAAAATAAAAGACTTTTGTGAAACAAACTTTGGAATTGATTTTCCAATGACAAGTAAAGAGGATGTTAAAGGTGAAAATGCTCATCCCTTTTACGAATGGGCAAACAGTCAATCTGGAAAAAATCCTAAATGGAACTTTTATAAATATCTAATAAGCCCAGATGGGTCTTATTCGGGTTTCTATAGTTCAATGACGAAACCAAAATCTGGAAAAATGATAAAAGCGATAGAAAAAATACTCCCATAAAAAATGAAGAGATTGTTACTGTTATTACTCCTATCGTCACAAACGGGCTATGCGTTCGCAGAACTTCTTTTGAGTAATGAATGGGCAAGGCTAACGCCAAGCGGTATGGGTTCTGTTTATGTCACAATTGAGAACAAAAATCCTTTTAACGAGGTTTTACTGACAGCCAAAAGTGATTCAGCAAAGATAGTGACAATACATGAAACTGTACGCGAAAATGATGTGGTAAAAATGAATCACATTATAGGAGGAATAAATATCCCTAAGGGGGAGAGTGCAATTCTTGAGCCCGGTGGATATCATATTATGCTAATGAATATAAATAAGAATCTTTCTCTCGGAGATCGGATAAAAGTAACATTAATTTTTGAAAAAAGTGGGGAAGTGGAATTAAACCCAATTCTTAAGCTCAAACCTCCTTTTTAAAAAGGCCCACTCTTTTTATGAACGGGCCTCTTTCAAAGTACTTCATTCTTTAGTTAGGCAGCAGTATAACCAAGAATAGCTTTGACCTCGAGAAACTCCTCAAGACCAAATTCTCCCCATTCTCTACCATTGCCTGACTTCTTATATCCTCCAAAAGGTGCATTAAAATCCATTTGAGCGCCATTAACATGGACGTTTCCTGAACGAATCCTTTCTGCTACTTTTATGGCTTTTTCCTGGCTTCCAGAAACATAACCTGAAAGACCGTATTCTGTGTCGTTTGCAATTGCTACGGCATCATCTTCATCTTTATATGGCAGAATAGAAACAACCGGTCCAAAAATTTCTTCTCTTGCTATGGTCATGTCATTATTAACGTCTGCAAAAACAGTAGGTTTTATAAAATAACCAGCATTTAAACCTTCAGGTTTACCAGGTCCGCCGGCAACCAAAGTGGCACCTTCTTCAATTCCTTTTTCAATTAAACCTTGAATTTTATCGAATTGAACTTCACTGACAACTGGTCCTATTCCTCCAGGGGCAACATCTTCCGGGTTGCCAACTACTGTATTTTCGGCAGTTTCTTTTGCAATTGCAATAGCCTCATCCTGTCTGTCCGCAGGAACTAGCATACGAGTTGGGGCATTACATGATTGACCAGAATTAGTAAAACAACCACTAACTCCTCCAGCAATAGCTGTTCCAAAGTCTGCGTCATCAAGAATAATGTTTGCAGATTTACCACCCAACTCTTGCGCAACCCTTTTAACTGTATCAGCTGATGCTCTTGCAACTGCAATACCTGCCCTAGTTGAGCCAGTAAATGACATCATATCAATATCCTTATGAGCTGACATAGCCTCTCCTACAGTTGGTCCATCGCCATTAACTAGATTAAAAACACCTGCAGGCACGCCTGCCTCATCCAAGATTTCAGTAAACAAGACAGCATTCAGTGGTGCAATTTCAGATGGCTTTAAAACCATGGTGCATCCAGCTGCAAGTGCTGGAGCAACCTTACATGTAATTTGGTTTATTGGCCAATTCCATGGAGTAATAAAACCACAAACCCCTACGGGTTCTTTTCTAATCTTGGTATTACCTTTATCTTCTTCAAAATCATAATTTTTCAAAATCTCAAGATATGTACCCAGATGACCGGCTCCTGTAGCAGCTTGAGCTGCTTTTGAAAGCCAAAGAGGTGCTCCCATTTCAGAAGAAATTGTTTCAGCAATTTCATCATATCGTGTTTGATAAACTTCCAAAATTTTACCTAGTAGTTGTAATCTTTCTTCTTTAGAAGTTTGCGAAAAACTAGCAAATGCATTCTTGGCAGCAGCAACAGCATTGTCTACGTCCTGTGCATTTCCTAGAGCTATTCTTCCTATGGCCTCTTCTGTGGCAGGATTAATAACATCGTAATGCTGTGGATCGGATGGGTCTACCCATTCTCCATTAATATAAAACTTAAGACACTCTTTCATTTGGTCCTCCTTTAAATCCCTGTACGTCATTACAGCACAATCAATAAAAACCAACAATCTCTTTTACATATAATTAAGAAATAATTATATTAAGGCAAACAACCATGGGAAAAACTAATGGCTAAACCTTATCCAAAAGAAGAACATTTAACAGGAAATTTTGCTCCTATTCGAATGGAAAGCAACATCGATGACATAATCATAGAAGGTGAAGTTCCCAAAGAAATAAATGGAAGCTACTACAGAAATGGACCTGATCCAAAGTTTCCACCAAGAGGTGATAATTCTCATTGGTTTGGTGGTGATGGCATGATTCATGCTTTTCATATTAAAGATGGCAGGATTTCTTATTTAAATCGTTGGATGAGAACGGTAAAATGGTTAAAAGAGCACGAAGAACAAACAGCTCTTTGGTCGAGTGGTATGGATGTAATGAATAATGACCCGTTAGTATCAAATATTATAACTAATGGATTAGCAAATACCGCAGTTGTTTCTCATGCAGGGAAAATATTGGCTCTCGAGGAAGCGCATGCGCCTTTTGAGTTTGATCCGTTTACCTTAGAGTCTTTAGGCTCACATACTTTTGATAACACTCTCGAAGGCCCAATGACCGCTCATCCAAAAGTTGATCCAATAACGGGAGAATTACTATTCATTGGATATATGGCTGATGGCTTTTTTAGTGATACAATTAGGTATACGGCAGTTTCTAAAGAAGGAAAGATAACCAAATCTGAACTTATTAAGGCACCATTTCCATCTATGGTCCATGACTTCTTTGCAACTCAAAATTATGTAATAATACCGGTTTTTCCTTTAACAGGTGATTTTGAAAGAGCTTTAAATGGTGGTCCGCCTTTTGCTTGGGAACCAGAAAAAGGGAGTCACATTTGTATTCTTCCTAGGAATGGTTCTGCCGAAGATGCAAAATGGATTGAAGCTGATCCTTCTTTTGTATTCCATTATATGAATGCTTATGAGGAGAATGGTTCTATAATTTGTGATTTAATGGAATTCGGAGTGCCTCCTCTTTTTCCTTTTGCGGATGGAACTATGCCAACACAAACTGATGCTGAAGCAAAACTTGCAAGATGGAAAATTGATATTAATACTTCAAAAATTAATAAGACTTCTCTTGATAATATTACAGGAGAATTCCCTAGGTTCGATGAGAGATTCGCTCTCCAAGAATATCGGCATGGTTATTATGCTGGATCAATTGGTGATCATGCACCAGGCATGAGCATGAATTCGATTGTCCACTATGATCATAAGACGGGAGAAAGAAAGGAATATACTACTGAAGTCGGAGATGCAGTAGGTGAACCAGTATTTATACCTAAATCCAAAGATAGCAATGAGGGAGAGGGTTGGGTGATAGCTACAGTTTTCAGGGCAAAAGAAAATCGTTCAGATTTGGTTATTTTAGATGCAAATCATGTTGATGAAGGACCTATTGCTAAAGCACAGCTGCCACATAGAGTGCCATACGGTTTCCACGGATGGTTCGAAAATAGAGCATAAAAGATATTAAAAATGAAACAAGTTTTAAAGGTTGGCTTACTAAGCCTTTTGTTGTGTTGCGGTTTATTAGATAATCTTCTTTCTCAAGAAAATAATAAGATTATTTATGATAAGAATTACTTTGAAAAATTCAATATTGTCTCTGTTGTTGATGCAATTAAAAAAATCCCCGGTGTTGAAGCAATTACTGAAAGAGGCGGAAGTGGATCAAGCTCAAAATTTGATCTTTCTAGCAGAAAAGAAAAGAGGGGATTTGGTTCCTCAGGCACACAAATCTTGATAAACGGTGAACGGCTGTCTTCAAAAGCCAATAATGTAATGCAAACTCTTTCAAGAATTCAGGCTGATGCACTTATAAGGATTGAGGTAATAAGGGGATCAGAAGCGGGTTTGGATGTTCGTTCCGAAGGAATTATTGTTAATGTAATTGTTGATTCAAGCTCTTTGAAAAGTTCTGGAACATGGGAAACTGCGCTTAAAATCTTATCTTCTGGAAATAGTATTTGGATGGGTGAAGGTTCGTGGTCAACAAAGGTTAAAAATACCGATATCGTCATAGGTTTGAAAAAAATTGGTTTTATTAGTAGTAGATACTATGACGAATTTCATCTCTTTGGGGATTCGTCAATTTATCAGTATAGAATACGTGAAACTTTTGAATTTAAATCTGGCTTCCAAGCATCAATTGACGTCTCTTCAAAATTAACTCCTATCGACACCATAAGAATAAATACTCTTATCTGGTTCGATGGATCTGCTGCTGAACCACAAAATCAAAATTACTATAGCCCTGCGGATTCTTTAAGAGAGAATCCGAGTTCTTTTATCAATTGGGATAGAACCGATTCTTTTGACGGTTGGGAATTCGGAGGCGATTGGGAGCATGACTTCAACGGAAACCATTCATTAAAAATACGAACCGTATTTACAGAAGAAAATAAACATCCCCGCGTGAGTCAATATCAAAAGATAGGAGTGGGTGACCTCAGTGAAATAGGAAGGGAAATTACAGATAGAACTGAGATTGAAAGAATCTTAAGAGCCAGTATGTCAAGTTCTTTGGGCTCTAGCTCTTTTGAGTACGGTTTCGAGGTTGCATATAATAAACTTGATAGAAATTTCATACTCTTAAATGTTGATAATCAAGGCGGACTAACAGATACAGATTTATCCAATACTCAAGGAACAGTTGAAGAAGATCGTTATGAAGGATTCCTTTCATATAATTTTCCTATAGAAGATAATATTAGAGTTGAAATTGCTCTCAACTATGAATGGTCAGAAATTAGCCAATCTGGTGATGTTAATGAAAGTCGAGAATTTCAGTACTGGAAACCACGAATAGATTTAAAGTGGGATTATGATCCAAATCGACAGATCCGATTAACAATTGAAAGGAGTGTCGGTCAAATTAACTTTGACGATTTTATTTCAAGTTATGATGTATTTGAGGAAAGAATTAGAGCTGGAAATCCAGATTTACAACCCGACACCTCATGGGGAATTCGCTTGGAACATGAATGGAGACTACCCAACGATGGAGGAGTTATTACCCTTGAAGGATTTGCAACCCAAGTTGATGGTCCTGTTGAAAGGGTTCCGGTAGGTGGATATGCGGCAATAGGAAATCTTGGCACTGCTGAAAGGCAGCAGATTAAATTTGATGGAAGTGTAAGAATTGAAGATATTTTGCCAGGGGGTGTTTTTAACTTCATGGGGTATCTTCAACATTCAGAAGTAGTTGATCCTTTAACCAAACAAAAACGAGATTTAGCCTGGTTTCCTACATGGGAATTTACGTTAGGTCTTAGACAAGATATCCCTGGAGGAAAATACAGCTGGGGAGCAAAATATTCTAGTGTTTCAATGAAAAATATTTATGATCCTTTTCTTTGGGGGCGATGGACGCAGGATCCTTTTCTCGAGCTTAATTTTTCAGCAAAATTAAATCCTAGGTTAACCCTAAAGCTTAAGGCTGAAAATGTTCTTGTTGACTTTGGAACCGGAAGGAAAATTATCTATAATGGATTTAAATCTAATAATGATATTTTAATAACAGAACACTTTAAGACCAAGGGTCATTCTCTCCTTAAAATTGAGCTTGAAGGAACGTTCTAGTTATTAGCCGGCGTGTCCTGAATGACCCATACCTTCTTCATATTCGACTTTCTTATTAAGTCTTTTATCAGAGATAGCAATAATGAAACAAAAGATCATTAATAACACTGCAAAATAATAAGGGGAATCGGGTTTCCAAGTAAATAATGACATCCCTGTTAAGGGATTAAGAAGAAAGCCTGCGGCATAGGAACTTATTAAAATTCCTGCAGCTGCCCCTTGCTCATTTTTTCCAACCGCCAATGAAACTCCAGTAAATAATCCTGGTCCCATCAAAGCTCCTCCTACTCCATATATAGCCATTGCTATAGCAACAAGATATAGGTCTTTAGATAATATGATTAGAATTAGGGATATTATCGTCGCGATGCTACCTAATCTCAGAAGTATTCCTGGTGTTGGAGATAATTTTCTCACCACTCCAAGTTGGATTATCAAAGTTGCTATACCTGTAAAAATAAGCATAAGACCTGTGTAAACTGAAGCATCAGTGTTCGAATAATCAAATTTATCCTGTAAATACATTGATAGAATTTGCATAATAACGGCACTTGTCTGACTGATAAAAAGACCCATTAAAGCGAAAGTTAAAATGCGGGGGTCAAATGCAGTTAATCGAACTTGATGAACTTTTGCCGGGATTTCCGGTTTGGTTTTTTCTGGCAAATAAATCCAAATTAAAAGTGTGATTAAAGCGGTAATTCCTCCAAAAAGGTAATAAGGAACCAATGGTCCTAACAATACTGCTGCTGAAGCCAAACCTGGTCCAATTATTCCACTAATTGCGAAAGCAGAACCCATCACAGCCATAACCCCGGTTCTTTCTTCTTCGGTTGTTCTATCAGCAACGTAAGCCATAGATGCAGAATGTGAGCCAGAGCCCAAAAATCCATAACAACCCCTAGTTAAGATTAAAAGCACAAAAAGTGTACTAACACTTATCATGCCTCCTTGATTTAACTGGAATTCTATTCCCATAAGGATGGTGGTTATTGAGTAAACTGCCAAGCCCAGAAGAATAATCGTTTTTCTGCCAACGAAATCACTTTTGCGTCCCCAAAAAGGACTCATCAACATCCAACCTAGGGCAGAGAGTGAAAAGATAAACCCGACTTGCATCTCCACCAAACCTAAGCCCCTAGCAAATGGAGGGAGAACGGCTATAAAAAGGGTTTGTCCAGTCCCAATAGCAAACATACCCAGAAAAAGAACACGAAAACCTAGTTTTCTTTCTTCAGGAGTAGTTTGAATAGTGGTGGACATTCATTGTGTTTATATGTTGGCAGGCTAAAGATCAACAAATGATTCATCCTGCATGGCTTCCCATTGAACCGTCAGCTAATCTTCCCCCATCAATATTTAGTTCGATACCAGTAACGTATTCAGCGGTGCATAAAAACAAAATAGAGTCTGCCACATGTTCTGGTAGACCCACCATCCTGATAGGAGTTTCCTGAATGAAGAAATTTTTTAAGCTTTCATCCCCATGTTCTCCACCACCAACCATAGGAGTCCAAATTACTCCTGGATGCAAAGCATTTACTCGGATCTTTTTTTCTGCAGCCTCTAACGCAACCGCTTTAGTCATAGATGTTACAGCGCCCTTAGAGGCACAGTAACCTGCTCCATCAGGTAAACCCATTTGGCCCATCAAAGAAGAAACATTAACAATTGCACCACCATTATTCATTCTCTCTAAACAATGCTTCATTCCAAGCCATGTTCCATCGATATTTACCGAACAAATTTCATTGAAGTTTTCTAAAGAAGTATCGGCAATAGATTTTACCCAAAACTGACCAGCATTATTAACAAGAATATCTAAAGAACCGTAAGCATCTATAGTTTTATCAACTACATTAATCCAATTATCTTCACTAGAAACATCATGTTGAATATATAAGCACTTTCCACCTTCTTTAATTACCATATCAGCAGTTTCTTTGCCGGCTTTTTCATTTCTTCCGGTGACAGTTAGTGATGCACCTTCTCTAGCAAACCTTAGAGCGGTTTCTCTTCCTATGCCAACAGATGTAGCTCCAGTTATAATGGCAATTTTATCTTCTAACCTACCCACGTTGAAACCTATTTAGCAATCATACCTCCGTCAATTGTAAGTTCAGCCCCAGTCATAAAAATTGATTCATCTGAAACTAAAAATCTTATAGTTTCTGCAACTTCTTCAGGGCTTGCTAATCTGTTAAAAGGAATGTCTTTAATAATCTCTTTTTGAAGTTCTAAAGATTCAGTTGCATTTGGATAAATTTCTGCAAATAATTCATCAGAATAAGTATCTACTAACCCCGGATGTATAGAGTTTACTCTAATCTTCTCAGGACCGAGTTCACATGCCCCTGCTTTAGCTAGTAATTTTACACCTCCGTGCGCAGCGCTAAGAGCTGAATAATTAGGAGCACCTACTTTGGCAAGAATAGAGGACATCATAACAATAGATCCCCCCTCTCCATGTTTTCGGATAGCTTCAGTTCCAAATTTTAATCCTAAGAAACATCCATAAAGACTGGTTCTCATTAGCGCTTGGAAATTTTCTAAACTACAATCTCTTATAGATTCAACATTGTAACTGCCTGCATTGTTTACAACACTATCTATTCTACCAAATTTTTTTAAGGTTTGATCAATTAAAGTTTTCCAACTTTTCTCTGATGTTACATCATGTGAAATATATTTTGTAGAACCCCCAGAATCTAATATATCTTTTTCTACCGCTAAACCTTCTTTCTCAGTCCTACACGTAATAATGACATTGGCACCTACCTTCGCTAATAATTTACATGCAGACGCACCAATCCCTCGACCTCCTCCTGTCACGATAATATTTTTATTTTCTAAACTCTTCATTTATTACACTTTCTAGAATTTCAGAAATTTATAATCTACAAAAAAAAGGGCGGAACAATAAGTTCCGCCCATATATTTCATAAAAATTCTGTTACCAAGAATTCCTAATTTCTAGCATCCAGGTTGCTGGATCGCCCCACCCTTCAAAACGTACAGAAGTTAAAGAATGCGTTCTGTATGCTTCATCTGTTAGGTTTCTTCCAATAAGAGCAACTGACCAATCACCTGCATCATAAGTAATTGTGGCATCAAGAAGGTCATATTGGTCCTCTGAATCTGGAAACGATGAAATAGTAAGGTTTTGATCATCGAAACCTCTGTATGTAACGTTGGTGTTCAATGAATGCCCGTTAGGTAGTGGGTATTCATAAAGAAGAGTCAGAGCATAGCTTGTTTCAGGAACCCTAGCTAATTGTGGAGGGGCACCTGCAAGTAGATCAAGTTGATTTCCTCCTGGTTGTGGAGCACCACCAACACCAATCAAGCCAGAATCAACTACAGCCTCGTTAATTTTTGCATCAAGGAAGCCAAGATGCAATCTAACAGTCAAACCATCTACTGGGGGTAACCAGTGAACTGATATCTCTGCGCCAGATATCTCTGTTTCATCGTAATTAACAATGAATGTATCAGTCTGCCGGTAGGCTCCCTGCGTTACTAAGATTGACTGAGCCTGGAAATTTTCTGTAGTAGTTTGGAATATAGCTCCGTTTAAGCGTAGTGTACCATCCAGAAACGTGTTTTTTGAACCGAGTTCAATCAATTCGGTGACCTCAGGTTCAAAAACTCCAAAGCCACAACCTTTCGATCCGCCACAAGCATGAGCTTGAGGCGCAAGAGCAAAGCCTTTGGCGTTCATTTCTGTAACTTTAGCTACGTTTAGAGTATCCGAAGCGGCATATCTCATAGAATATCCACCAGAACGAAAACCCCTTGCATAACGTACATATACCAGACTGTCTTCGCTTGCCTGCCAATCGACAGTTGCTTCACCCATATACTCATCCCATGAATTTCCATTATCAAACCTAGGTAATACTACAGGGGCTTCATCGTAAGCCGTAGAACCATATGTTGGATCTCCTCCTGGAACTATAGAGTTATATTGAGAGTGGAAAGTTTTCTTTTCATCTATGTATCTAAAACCACCCGAAATTGAAACTGTATCGGTGATATCATATTGTGCAAGGGCGAAGACTGCATAAGATTCAGTATCCTGGCCAGAAGTTTGAATAACTCCTCCTGAATGTTGTTGAAGGCTGATTGAATCCTTCCACAAGTAAATTCCTGCAGTCAAATTAATTTGATCAGTAATCTGATTGTTCAACCTAATTTCTTGAGAATATTGTGTATAGTGCTGATTTCTTGCGGTATGCAATGAACCACCTAATGTGGCGGGGTTACCTTGTCCTTTTGCAAAACCTGGTAATGCGTCAAAATCTTGAAGAACATTATCATCCAATTGAACAAAAGAAGTTGTGGATGATAGTTCTCCTAAGAGAGTAGACGTAGTAACCTGTAAGCTTAGTCTTTGGAAATCCATGTCAGATTGTTCAGGATTATCCAGGCTCACAGTATGAGGTGGAAAAGCTTCCGTAATATTAAAGAATCCTTCGAGACCTTTAAATCCGGCAAAAGGAAATAACCCTATTGCTGGAATACCTGCTGTACTCAGCTCTGTAACAGTAACTCCTCCCAAAGCTTTATTACACCCATTGTTAGCTCCTGGAACCAGACCTAAGCCTGCTCCAAAGTTTCCAACACAACCCGGCCCATAAGGGTTACCAGAATAAGACACTGGTGCAGTATCACCTCGATCATAAAAAGCGTCAGCAATAAAATATATCTCAGTATCTTCATCAGGAGTAATCAAGAAACGAGCGCTGATTGATGCAAGATCTAATCGTCCTGAATCTTCTTCTGTTGCTCTATTGTAATAGTAACCTTCATGTTCTAATTTTCTTATGTTCCAACGTGAAGAAACTTTATCTGAAATTGGAAGGTTTAGGATTATTCCCACTTCATAGGCATCATAATTACCGGCTGATATTTCTGTGCTTAATTCAAATTCGTCTGAGGGGCGAACTCTTTCAACAACGATGTTTCCGCAAGATGTATTCTTACCGTAAACCACACCCTGAGGACCGGAGTTAACTTGGACCTTAGCCCAGTCAAAAGCGTCTAAAAGAGTACCAGTATTTGTACCATGAAAAAGACCGTCGACAATCAACCCTACAGTTGGATTGTTAGTTTTTTCCACTCCTGCATAACCGCAGCCTCTTACAAAAATAGCGCTCTGGTTACCGGAAGCAGAGTTCATGCCTACTTGAAGATTTGGTGCTAAACTATCCATATCCCTCATAGTGGTAGGACGAAAATCATCAAGCGCTTTCTCATCAATAGCATAAACTGCTACTGGAACATCTTGAATATTCTCTTCAACTTTACGTGATGTAACAACAATTTCATCGATTTGACGACCTACAGACGGTGCACTTGACTCTTGTGCGACAGTTATAGTCGAATAAGAAAACGATAAAAATAAACCAAATATGACAAATGATAAAAGATTTCTCATAATGCCTCCCCAAAATAAAAAGTTTATAAGATCACAGACACATATTTTTCAATAATGCCGATTCTTTAGTACCATAGCTTCTCAATTTGTTAAATAACCGTCAACCAATAAATCGAAAATTTTGTAAAATAATCAAATAAAGGATATTAATAGTTGCATAAATACAACAAATTTATCTTATTGCTTAGTCCTAGGCTTTTCCCTTGAAATTATTTAAAATAAAAGCATTATATAGGTTCTGGAGTTTTTAAATTCTCAATGAGTGAAGCAATTAAACCAATTGATAAGAAGTTAAAGGATGTGGATATCTTTGATCCAGAGCTTATGGGTTGTCCTCATTCTTTTTTTAAAAAACTTCGTGATGAAGCCCCGGTTTTTCAGGATCCAACAACAGGTATCTTCCAAGTTTCAAAACACGAACTCATTTGCCAAGTAGCAAGGGATGCAAAACTTTTCTCTAATCAGTTTGGGGCAGTACAAAGAAGTGGCGGACAAGAATATCCGCAAGAAGCTGCCGATATACTTATCAATGAAGGTTATCCACCTGTTGATACAATGCTTACTGCAGATCCGCCAAGACACACGCGCTATCGAAGTCTTGTTGATAAAGCTTTTGCACCTAAAAGAGTTTCGGAGTTAGGACCTAATATAGAGGAAAAGATCAATTTCATTATTGATCAATTTTATGACTCAGGAAAGTGTGAGGTTACAACGCAAATATCGAAACAACTTCCAATACGAGTGATTGCTGAACAATTAGGCGTACCCTTGGATGATTATGATAAATTTAGCAACTGGTCTGATGCGTTCGTCGCCCAGTTATCAGGAACAAGTTCTCCTGAAGAGCATATTGAAATTGCAAAAAAACTGGTTCAGTTCCAACAATATTTTGCCAACAAATTAGATGAAAGCGAAGATAATGCTAGTGACGATATACTTTCTGACCTTGCAAATCTTACTTTCGAAGATGATGATGGAGTAAATCGTAAACTCGAAAAATCGGAGCAGCTTTCCATTATTCAACAACTACTAGTGGCAGGTAATGCCACAACTGCTCACTCCATAAGTGAAGCTATTTATTTATTGATTGCTAATCCCGACCAGATGGATCTTGTTTTAAATGATTATAAACTAATACCAAATATGGTTGAAGAATCCCTCAGATTGTTAACTCCAACAAATAATATGTGGAGAATAGCAACTGCTGATACTGAGCTCGACGGTGTAAAAATTCCTAAAAATTCTTTAATCATTATAAGATACGGCTCAGGCAATAGGGATGAGGATCTCTTCGAAAATCCGGATAAGTTTGATGTAACCAGAAAAAATTCCCGGAGACATGTCGCATTTGGCCAAGGTATCCACGTATGCATCGGTATGAATCTAGCCAGAAAAGAAATGTATACCGCGTTTCCGATTATCCTGGATAGACTCAAAAACATGCGTTTTGGTGAGGATAATGACTTTGTATATAGTCCCAATGTTTTACTGAGAGGGCTTAATAAGTTGAATATTGAGTTCGACGCAAACTAAAATAATTATCGTTCAATAATATTATATTCTGAAATTTTTTTCTCTAATTCGGTGCTTTTTCTTTTTTTTGTGTCACTCTCAATAAAATCTTTTCTTACCTCGGAATAGACTTCTTCAAAATCGAGCTGTCTCTCAGGACTATAACCGTAGATCTTAACCAAGTGATATCCTAGAGAAGATTCTATCGGTCCTTGCCATTTGTCCGTATTGGCTGGTAGTGAAAAAATTTGATCGGTACCTTTTTTTCCAAAATGTCCAAGAATAAAAGAATAATTTTTTCTAGAATAATTTTTTTGATAAGGAAACACGCTACCTATTTGACCTATCTCAATATCAGAAGAAATACTTTTTTGCTCATCGTTAAAAAGATCACGATACCGTAGAATGTCACTTGAATTTTCCAGAAAAAAGATGTGCGTTAAACTAATTGTCACCCTTTCTATATAAGATTTTTTGTTTTTCTTATAAAAAGAAAAAAGTTCGTCTTCACTGATATCTTCTTCCCTTAAATCAGCCCCTACCAAGGCCAGTTCTCCCAATTGGGCTAAACGATTGGCAATAATCGTGTCATCTTCATCCAAACCCAAAGACTTGGCCTCTCTTTTCAAAACTTCCTTTTTGATAAAGTCTTTTCTTATAGACAAAATTTGTCTCTCAGATAATTCTTCAAATTCTGTAAAAAAGGGCTGCTCAAGATTGCGATTTTTTAAATAATATGATCTGAGTATTTCTTCACTAACTACAATTGTATGGGTGTCTTCTTTTAAAGTTGAATTAAGCACTCCCACAAAGATTGCAAGAGCTCCGATAAAAATTCCGGTTAATGCGAAATATCTTTTTCTCACTATTGAGGATTATACCATATGGAAGAGGTGTAAGCGCGCTCCTGATGTGTTTTGGGAACGTAAGAAGGGATCTCTATACCAAAGGCGACACTATCGTACGTTGTCCACCTGGGTGTAGGAATCTCCAAAACTCTAACATAGTAGAAAGCTGATAAAGTTGGGTTAAAGTCAGGATCTTCCCAATAAGTAGTGATATAAGCTTCGCCTATGGAATTGTTATAAGTAGCATTTTCAATGTTTACGGTACTTTCCCCAGCATCATCCGAAACCGCAATATCGTAAACCTTCTCTTCAGATTTACCGTATCCATTTACCCAACCTTTAATAACTTGAACACGCTCAATATTAGCACCATTAGGGTCCTTTGATGCCATAACCAAAAATCCGGGTGACTTCTGTTTTCCTCTAACGCCTAGATCGGCCCCCATAGGAACTCCTTTAGAATATCCAATTTCAACAAAGTTTGGATTGACTGCATCATCTTTGGAAAAATTCCACCCTCCAAAGAATCTTACTGCCATTCTTGGTCCTGTGGTGGCGTATGTTTCCTTTCTTTTCATGGCATCAAATATTTCTTCTCTAGTATTTTCGCGCGCCCATACAGCAGCATAGCCAGCAGCGGTAATTTGCCAATTTCTCCATAAATCGTTCGATCCTTCAGCATCTGGTCTGCCGCAGCCACCCATACAATTGCTCATACGTTCTGGCCCAGGTTCTGAATCGAGAAATTTACCAAAAAAATTATCTTCTTCAGATGCAGGTAATGCGGTGTGAAAGTCAGTACTTCCTATAACACCAAACTTATAGGGATTAGCGCCAATTTTTTTCTGCAACTCCAACCCTCTCCTTAAAGCAGGTCGAACATAGCTTCCCTTATATCTATGGGCTTCACTTTTTTTGTAGCGATAACATTTATAATTTTCTGGATCTTCACAATCACCAGTAATGCTAATCCTTTCCATTCGCTGAGTCTCACTTCTCCCAATATTACCTTCCCAGGTCTCATAATCAGCAAAAGGGTCGTCTGGAGAAACAGCAGGATGAGTCTCGCTGTCGCCTTTAACCTGGGTAGCTTCAACCAGAGGTTCCCATCTCATTCTCATATCAGCATATGCCCTATCAATAGGTTGTCCTGAAGAATCCTTTAGCGGGAACATTCGTCCTCCACTAATATTGCTATTATGCGAAATAGAGATAGCCTCACCACCTGTCGTCGCATTGTAATCTTTTAAAAAAGACCAAAGATCTTCTGGGTTATTGCTGTCTAAGGCCGAGAAAGGGATAATTTTTTGTACCGTTTCAGCATCATCTTTAAAGATGACCACCCTATGAAGATTGTCGCCAGTCGGAGCGGGATTCCACTCATAACCTGAAAAAGCAGTAAAAACGCCCGGTTGATTAAATCGATCAACATTATCGGTAATATCTTTCCAGATTGGTATATAAATTTCTTTTTCAAAAGTTTGTTCTTGATTACCATTAAGGCCTTGGACAAATTCCGTAAAAAGCAATGGATTATCATCATCCATGTACTTTCTCCACCTTTTTCCCAAAGGTGTTGCTAATATTGTTGGGTCCCTATTTTCAATCCTTTTAAAAATACCAATATAAGTTGCATGATCTGAGACCATAAAAAAATCCAAAGGAACACGTAATTTTGCTTTTACCCCGCTTTCCGAAATTACCTCTTCTCCACGAGCAAAACGAAAGGCATCACTGGGTGTTAAATTCGAATTACCAATAGTATAGGCATCCGCAGAAATATTCGAATGAAGATGAGTATCGCCCCACAATAACTTGTCTGGAAAATCTCTTCCTACACCTGGTGAATATTCCTTTGCATCTAATGAAAGGATAAAAAAAAGGGACAAAAAAATTGTAAATATTTTGTTTGAAAACATTTTTGGTTACTCTCCGTTAGCTCTGAAGCAATTATAACATAAAAAAGTTAAAAGAAAAAAAAGCGACCAATTAAATTGGTCGCTTTAATAATCTATTAGTATTCCCAAGCTAACTCAAAACCAAGAACACGAGGATTACTATAATATGCTAAATCAAGCAATGCGCCGACATTTGTATGACCAACTTTTTCAACATCATCGGCTAAGTTTTTACCATAAACAGATAATCTCCAATTACCTTGAGAAGGAATGTAATCGACACTTGCGTTAAACACGCTGCGAGCTTCAATTTCTGAAAGTGCGTAACCTGTCACCCCAGAATTCAAATCATCATGATACAACCAACCTACGTTGATAACGCTTGAGGCCCCTCTGTCCATATCAATAGTGTAAGACATATTAAGAGATCCTGTAACATCTGGAGCATTTTGCAACGGAAGGTCTGAATAATCTTGCGCGCCAGTTCCAAAAACATCAGCAAAATATTCTTCATAGCCCGCATCATTGAAAGCTAAAGCAAGACTTAAACTAAAGTTATCCGATGGCACATATTCAAGTTCTAACTCTATACCGCTAATCTCCGCTTCTGCGGCGTTAGCAGTTACTGTTTCTTGTGGGTTTGGACATCCACAGTTAATAAGATTTCTAATCACAGTTCTTTGAAGATCTTCAAATCTCATCGTATAAATTGCTATATTTGTCCTTAAAGAATTACTCCAATCAGCCTTTAACCCGACTTCAAGTGCATCCACAGTTTCTTCATCAAATGGTCCTAATGTGGTAGGAGTGCCTCCTCGACCGTTAAACCCACCACTCTTAAATCCTCTCGCAAGAGTAGCATAAATCATTTTACCATCACCAAGCTGATAATCGACACCAACTTTTGGTCCAAAATTTGACCATTCATCATCTAGATACATTGGCGCTTGAGCATCTCCAACTCCAAAAGCTCTTTGCATATAGCTTTTTTCCTCTTTGGTATATCTTCCGCCCACGCTAATATTTAATCTGTCATTAACAGCGTAGGTAACATCGGCAAAAAGTGATGTCTGCTCATGCGATTGAGTCGTTATACCAATAATGTGAGCAAGGAAAGCTCCACTCGTATTAATATAGGTATCCCTTCTAAGCAAATAGTCTTGTTCGAAGTAATATACGCCGGCAACCAATGAAGTTCGATCATTAATATCAGTATTATAACGCAATTCTGTTGATTTTTGTTCATGTGGCTCAGTACGAACAATTCCAAACATAGGCGCAATAGTCCAATCAATCTCTTCTCTCATTTGATATTTTGTTTCCCTGTAATTCGTAAGCGATGTCAGGGTGCCTGAGTCCAATTCCCAAATAGCTTCAACAGTTAAACCCTTAATGTCAGCATGAATAAAACCTGGGCCAAAATTGAGGTCAATATTTTTAGTATAACCACCGCCCAATTGACCATAAACCCGAGCCAAAATCTGATTTGGCTTAGAGGCATTTATCGCAGGAGTAGGTTCACTTCTATCTTTTGAATATTCTCCAATAAGCGTCAACTGGAAAGTATCGCTGATGTTAAATTCTAATATAGGTCGAACAGCAAAAACATCATCACCGCCTGTATCCTCATAATCACCGGGATAATCATAACCCATTTGAGCAGCAACTGAATAATCTGGGTGAGTCATATATCTAGCTTTATAAAAACCATCACTTTTTTGCTGAAGAACAGAAATCTTAGCATTTATCTTATCTGTTAATGGAGATTCAACCGCAACACGAAGGTCGCGTCTTCCATACTCTCCTACTGTTAGTTTTGCTTTGGCTCCGAATTCTCCAGTTGGTCTTTTTGATCGAACAACAATTGCCCCGGCAGTTGTATTTCTTCCAAAGAGTGTTCCTTGTGGTCCACGTAATACCTCCACTTGTTCGACATCAAATAAATCCAGGTTACTATTACTTGACCGAGGAACATAAATTCCATCAAGAAAAATACCGATAGGCGGATCAATGGTAGAGTCGATATCAGAGTTTCCAATCCCTCTCATAAAAACAGCTGCAGAATTTGTAAAACCTCCACTAGCATATTGGTTGATCATAAGATTTGGAACAGCCATAGCTAGATCCTTTAGATCTGTAGCATATAATTTCTGAATTCTTTCTTCAGTTAATGCAGTAATAGTTACCGGTGTTTCCTGGAGAGGCTCCTCTCTTTTTCGGGCAGTTACAATGATTTCTTCAATACCAGTAAAAGTCTCTGCATCTTCTGATTGAGCAAAGCTGTTAGTACTCACCGTTAAGC
>JAYYUG010000051.1:0-6735 GCA_036344135.1 Pseudomonadota bacterium
CAATTACATTAATCTCACTACCTGTAATATTAGAATCCGGGAAAGGGTCTCTATCGCTACCCCCAGTTTTTTCTGCTAAGAATATAGACAAACCATTGTGATCCTTTATATTTTGATTAGTTCGAACCAGGAGTGTCATTAAATCAGCTCGGGCTCCATGGGTGATCCAGGTTTTATTTCCAAATATTTTATATACCTTCCCATCAAGTTTGGCGCGAGTTTTTAAGTGAGCTAAATCTGACCCTATATCAGGTTCTGTAAAGACAGCAGTGGGCAAAATTTCTCCTTTAGCTATTGCGCTGAGATATTTTTCTTTCTGTTTATTGGTGCCCGCATTCAAAATTAGTTCTGCAGCAATTTCTGATCTTGTGCCCAATGAACCCGTTCCAATCCAACCTCGAGATAATTCTTCCGAAACTATACACATTGCCTTCTTGTCCAAACCAAGACCCCCATATTTTTTTGGAATAGTTAAAGCAAATACACCTAAATCCGCCATTTCTTTAATTATTTCTAGTGGTATTAGTTCATTGTTAAGATGCCAACGATGGGCATTAGGCATTATTCTCTCGTTAGTAAAACGAGAAAATTGTTCTTTAATATTATTGTAAGTCTCATCAAGTCCAATGTTAGCAGAAATTCCATCTTCTTTTTTCTTCCAAATTAACTTGGATAATTTTTGTCGGTTTTCGGAAGAGGAGGCATTAGTAATTTCTTTACATATATCCTCAAAATCTTTTAGTAATTTTTTTTGAACTCCAATTTCATGGGGTCTTATTATTTCCGATTGGCTCATGGGTATCCCATGCATCACTTGTAAACAATATTCGCCAACGCCAATTTTTGCAATTCCCATTTCATAATCGGTTAATGAGTTTTTTTCATTTAACTCTTTTATCCAATTAACAGTTTGTGTAATCGTTTCAGCATAGGTTGCGTACCATGCAAAACCGTGTGTGAGTTGTTGATTATATTCAATACCCTTTTCTTTTACTAGTGAAGCATTTACCTTTCGTGCTGAACGCGCAATTTCTTGAACGCTTTGTACAATCAGTTCCAGCTTATTAATAGTCGATTGGTTTTCCATAATAATTATTCAGTTAATATGTTTGCTTAGTAGCATAAACTTCATTTAAAGGAAAAGGCTCTATTTCTTTGATAAGCTTACTTATTTCTTCCCTAGTGGTTCCTTTGTTTCTAAAAAATCTTAGGGATGTTGAATTTGTTGATTTCGATAATTTTTGGCCATTCTTATCTCTTAAAAGGTTATGATGAAACCACTTTGGTTCGGGTAGGTCTAAGATAATTTGCAATAATCTATGTATTGAAGTTGATGGGTACAAATCCAATCCGCGTGTCACTAAATTAATATTCTGGATGGAATCATCAACGGTGACAGACAGGTGATAAGATGTGGGTATGTCTTTTCGTGCTATAATTAAGTCTCCATAAAGTTTTGGTTCAGCAGGTCTTATTCCTTTTGGTTCTAGACCAATCTCATCAAAACTAATTTTTGATTTAATTTTTGATTCAGCAAACGATATGGCTTTCTTTATGTCGATTCTCCATGAAAAATCTTTTCCGCTCAACATTAATCCTGATTTACGAGAGGCCGAAATACCTTTGTATATTTCGGGATATATATATTGACCATCGGGATCAAGAGGCCAAGTGGATGCTTTTTCCCCGCCGGATAAGATTATTTTCTTTATTTCTGATCTTGTGGCCCAGCACGGGTATATTAGGTCGTAATCTCTTAGTTTTTTTAAATATTCTTCGTAGGTTTTAAAATGTTCTGATTGCCGTCTTACTTGACTTTTGTATTTTAATCCTAACCATTCTAAATCTTCGTAAATTGTTTCTTCATAATTTATTTTACTTCTACCAAGATCAATGTCTTCAATTCTCAAACAAAAATTGCCAGAACTTTTTTCTGCCAATTCTGCAGCTATTATAGCTGAAAAGGCGTGCCCTAAATGCAAGTAACCTGTCGGACTTGGAGCAAATCTTGTATTGTAAGTTGTCATTATTTGTTTATATATTTTTAGTTTAAATATTGTAAACTTTTGATAGAATCAAAACTACTAAAATGAGAGAAAAGAAATTAGAGATTTTGAAACATGTCTGTAGCTACCACAACACATCCGGATGCGTGTCCCGCTCTAGTTTTAAATGCCGACTATCGGCCTTTGTCTTATTATCCTTTATCCTTATGGTCTTGGCAGGATTCAGTTAAGGCGGTTTTTCTTGATAGAGTAAATATTGTTTCTTCGTATAACGTTAAGGTTAGATCTCCAAGTATTGAGTTAGAATTACCATCAGTTGTTTCTCTGAAAGATTATATTAAACCACCAGAGTGGCCAGCTTTCACACGTTTTAACCTTTTTTTAAGAGACCGATTTAGTTGTCAATATTGTGGTTCTAAAGAGAATCTTACTTTTGATCATCTTGTTCCTAAATCTCTTGGTGGTAAGACAACTTGGAAAAATGTGATAACGGCATGCTCATCATGTAATTTAAAAAAATCTAATAGATTGTTTAATGAGGCCGGAATGCACCCCAATCAATGGCCTTATAAACCAAATGTAAATGAATTGCACAAGAATGGAAAACTTTTTCCACCTAATTATCTTCACGAAAGTTGGTTGGATTTTCTTTATTGGGATGTTGAATTAGAAGCTTAAATTTTCTCAGAAATTTTTATTGCCCCCTTGCAACCAATCTTTACTATTTCTTTAAAAGAATTTATTAGGACTGAATTTTTTCCGGATTCATCTTCAGCTGTTGTTTTGTGCCCCACTTCGTCAGAGTGAAATTTTTTTAAAGTAAATAGAAATTCTCTTTCAATTTTAGATTCTTCTATTTCTTTAATCTGATCAGAATAATGTTTATCAATTACTTCTTCGACAGCTTCTGTGCAAGCCATAATCGCATCCTTACCTGCAAGGGCGGTAATTGCTCCGAGGGAATACCCCGTCAATTTCCAAAAGGGTAAAAGCGCTGTCGGTCTAATTGATTTTTTTCTAATTAAATTATCAAATTCTTTTACATGAGCAACCTCACCTTCAGCCATCTCAGAGATGATTTTTTTTGTTTTTTCATCTCCAAGTATATTAAGCACATCAATTGTCCCTTTATAGATTGAGATTGCACCATGTTCTCCTGCATGATCCACGCGAATAATTTCTTCTAATCTTTTATTTTCCATTGTTCTTCTTAATACCCAGTAATGCTAATGAAGCTATTAATATCGAAGCTATCGCATTATAAGCCGCAAGAGACAAACCAAATACTCTTATCGATGCCTCATTGCAAGGAATAAACTTATCGTTTGACTTAAGATTATTAAGAAAATTATCCCCCAAAGAAGATGATTGTATGTAACAAGTTTGGGTTCCTTCCCAAAAATTCCATTCAATTCCGGCATGCCAGATTGCAAAAACTGCATTTGCATAGAGAACCAAGGAAATAACATAAAATACTAACTTGGTTCTACTATCATCAAAACCGGATGAGATAGCGCTTATTATTAAAACAAAATACCATGCCCAACGTTGTTTCAAACAAAGGTCACAAGGGGTATATCCAACCCATTCTATAATATGTACCGATAAAAGTATTAGGAAGGCTAATAGAGCTATTTTAGTGCTAGTTTTCATATAAAATTTGACCCAAGAAAAATAGTATTGCCATAACTACAACCAATATCAAAGAAACAAATAAGAAATATCTTTTTATAAAATCTTCAGCCCTTTGACCTATCTTCATACAAATTAACGAAACTAAATAAAATCTTAAACCACGAGAAAAAATACTGGCTATAAGGAAGATATGTAAGGGTATCCCTAAGAAACCTGAGGATATTGTGGCAATCTTGTAGGGAATAGGTGTTATTCCTGATACAAAAATGAACAAATATCCGTATTGTTCTACGATTTCTTTAAATAAAGTAAATTGTTCACTCAAACCAAGAGAAAAGATTAATCGAAATCCAATTTCTTCGAAAAAAAATAAACCTATTAAGTAACCAATCATACCTCCAAAAACGGAAAAAATAGTTGCTGAAAAAGCTATTTTGAATACTTTTTTTTGGTTGGCTAACACCATTGGTATAATCAATGTGTCGGGAGGTATAGGAAAAAAAATACTTTCTGAAAAGGATACAATAGCTAATGCCCATTCAGCACTTCTACTTTTCGCTAACTTTAGAATTTTTCCGTGTAAATCTAACATTAATCTCTATTTTTATTGGTGCGGGTGGGGAGACTCGAACTCCCACTCCGTTGCCGGAACCAGATTTTGAGTCTGGCGCGTCTACCAGTTCCGCCACACCCGCCTTGATTTTAATCATTTAAGTATCTTTCACAGTAATAGAAAATTGAATTAATTCCTAATATTTGCTAATTTCCTTTATACTGTGTTTAATTTTTATAAAATAAGGCAAAACAAATGTTTAATGAGTTCTTAAACTTCTTTAAGTACACTTGGGCAAAAAGGATTAAACCCTTTAAGGCTTTTAAGGCTTTGAGGGCTTTAAGCGCCAACAAAGAAGATACTGTTCAGGTTTTTCATATTATTGAGGCACTAAAAGGTCCAAGAAATAGATATTTTAAAGATTTTAAGAAATCCAATGTAGGAAAAAGAATCTTAAAAGATCGGATTCATCTCATAGATATTTTAAAAAACAGAGACTATCTAGAAAACCTTCCTAAGGATACCTTAGGTTATAAATATTTCCAATTTGTATATGATGAAAATCTCACAGCAGATGAATTGGCGGAAGCTAGTGAGATATACCCAAGGGATAAGAATACTAGTGATGAAGAACACCTGTTTAATAAGAGATTGAGGGACATGCACGATCTTTGGCACGTTACAACAGGATATGGACGAGACGCCCTAGGGGAATTGAGCCTTTTAGCTTTTACTTATGCACAAGGAAAGAATCGTGGCATTGGCGCCATTGCTTTATACGGATATTGGCAAGTTGGAAGATTTTCGAAAAACAAAATGGATTTAAGAAAAGTCATTCGACAAGGGTATAGACTTGGTAAAGAAGCTACATTTTGGGCTTTTGAGGATTGGGAAAAACTCCTTGAACTGCCTCTTTTAGAAGTTAGAGAACAACTAAACAGCAAAAAGCCTTCCTTTTATCAAGAAATTCTAAGAAAATATATTGCTTTAGAAGAAGATACAACGGAAGAACAAGCCGTAGCAGTTTAGTCTAAATATTATGATCAATGTGTATGGCCTAAAAAATTGTGACCGTTGTCGAAAAACCCTTAATTGGCTTCTTTCCCAGAATGTAGAAAATAATTTTTTTGATCTTAATGAATTTCAATTAAAACAAGATATCATAAAAAATTGGATTAATTGTCACGGTCTAGAAAAATTAGTCAACAAAAGGAGCACGACTTGGCGTGAGATTAAGAATAAATTAAGTGATAATTTTGAGGTTGTAACCATTGAAATAATAATTAAATTTCCAAAAATTTTAAAACGACCCTTGTGGGAACTTAATGGAAAGCCTGACGATAGTTTGCCCCCCGGTTTTGAGAAAATGCATCAAGAATTTCTTCTCGGTTAAAAAAGGTTTTTTATGTTAAAAAAATTAAGAAACGAAATAATATATTTATTAGCCCTACGAAGAATCATGCCCCGATTAAAGAGAATAAACGAAGTTGAGGACGAAATCTTTCCTAAACAAATTGCCGAGCACGCAAAAAAAACCCCTAAGCATGTAGCGGTTTACTTTGAAGATGAAGAAGTTACTTATCAGCAATTGATTTCTAGAGCAAATCAATACTCTCATTGGTTTCTTGAAAATGGTTTAAAACGAGGTGATGTTGTCGCTCTTTTGATGGAGAATAGACCAGAATTTTTAATTGTCTGGATAGGGATTGCGCAAATAGGCGGAACGGTAGCTTTAATTAACACAAACATAAAAGGACATCCGCTAGACCATTCCTTAAATATTTCTTCAGCTAAACATATTATTATTGGCGAGGAGATGGTTAACAATTTTCATTCGGCCAGCGATGTTATAAGAGAAAATCTTCAAGTTTGGGTAGAGGGTAAAAAAGGCTCTTCAGATTATAATAACCTTAAAGATACAGTTTTGAATAATTCTAAAAATTTTCCCAATCTTGATTATGAGGTGACAAATAATGATGTAGCACTTTATATTTATACCTCTGGAACAACGGGCGATCCCAAGGCCGCTTCAATTTCACATAAAAGACTCCGCTTAATGCCTATGGCCTTCATTGCAGCAATATCACCAAAAAAAAGCGACAAGATTTATAACGTATTACCTCTTTATCACTCAGCAGGAGGGGTAGTCGCTGTGGGCATTGCCCTAACAACTGGGGCATCTTTGGTTTTGCGTAGAAAATTTTCAGTGAAAGAGTTTTGGGAGGATGTTAACCGTTATAAAGTGACTATATTTCAATATATAGGCGAATTATGTAGGTATCTTCTAAATGCACCCCACAATGAATATGAAAAATCTCATAATTTGAGAATTGCAGCAGGAAACGGTTTGCGGCCAGACATTTGGGATTCATTTAAAAAAAGATTCGGAATAAAAAAAATCGTGGAATTTTATGGGGCCACGGAAGGGACATTTTCATTGATTAATTTTGATGGAAAGACAGGCGCTATTGGAAGAATACCTAATTATATGAAGTCTACAATGAACGTAGAAATAGTAAAATTTGATATTGAAAGAGGAGA
>JAYYUG010000052.1:0-9235 GCA_036344135.1 Pseudomonadota bacterium
CAACAGCTCCAGGGTTAACGTCATAGAAAAAAGTATAGTTTATGCCCGCTCCTATATAGGGTAAGAAATTATTTGAACTATTAAAGTGGTATTGAAGGGTTACGGTTGTGGGTATTACACCGACTGAACCTAGATCCACATCTCCAAGGGCAGTACCTATTGCAGCGGCATTATGCTTAGTTGTACCAAGAATAGTATCAATAGCTATATTGTCAGTGAAGAAATATCTCAATTCCAATAAAGGAATTGTATCATCATCTACTTTTGCTTCTCCCCCAATAGAGACCGTTGAGTCTTCATCTGTAAATAAATGCAATACCTTTGCGCCTATTAAAAATTTTCCAGCAGTTTTAAATTTTTCTACTTCTTGAGCATTGGCCTCTGCGGTTAAAAAATTGTAACCAGACAAAGAAATAAATGTAGTAAGTAATACAAATACAAAAGAAAGCTTTTTTACTTGTGTAATAATTGAATTTTTCATTTTTCCTCTCTTTAGTGCTTTTGGTAAATTCCAGGGTGCACAATCTGAAAATCAAATACCCAGCTCATAAAGAGAGCCAACCACGTGAAACAAGGCTTAAAAGGCCTCTAGCTTTTAGATGTAAATGGGACCGTTTTTTTGCCTTCTGGCCACATCATATAACCACCTTCGCTCGGTTTGCAGGTTGGCAGGGATAATCCCTCTCTAAATGCTGTTCCCTTAAGTATATTAGAAAGAAATTAATTGCAAACTAAATATACTTGGATTTATAAAGCCATATTGTGTTATTTAACATCTGTTTCAACTTTGAGGATAAAATTTGAATAAGGAATTAGATAATTTAAGGCGATCAATAGACAATATAGACGATGATTTACAAAGACTCATTGTTAAACGTGCTCGCGTAGTTAAGGAAATAGCAAAAATAAAATCTACCAGTGGAGTGTCAATCCTCAGACCAGGAAGGGAAATTGATCTCTTATATAGATTATTAAATAAAGATATTGCTCCTTTAAAAAGTATAGAATTTGTCAATATTTGGCGTGAAATTATAAGCACCATTACCAGTTCTGTTCAATCGGCTTTTTCTGTTAGTGTAGCAGCACCTGCTGACAGTGAATTGGCAGAAGAAACAAGAAATTATTATGGCTCAATGATAGAAAAAACTTTTAATCATCAAATTATTGATACTTTGAATGAAGCCTCTAAGAACAATAATATAATTGGAGTTTTGCCATTAAAGAATAATTGGTGGTCAGAAGACTTTCCAAAGAATTTGAATATTTTTGCAGTTTTACCTTTTTATATCAAAAAACCGGTGGGTTTTTTGGTAGGACAAGTTCAAAACGAAAGATCGATTAATAACAAAACAGTTGTTGTTGTGCCAAAAAGTGAATATAAGATTTCGAAATCAAAATATAATTTGGAGAATCTTGCATCAAATGAGCATTCAATCCTCTGTTTGGTCGAAGGGTATTTTGATAATTTTGATGAGATAAATTCTAAAATTTTAGGAAAATTTGGATATATAGATTTTGATGGTGAAGATAATGAGTAGTCCCAAGTCAAATGATCATTTAAACATTATTCAGCCCTACAAAGGGGGTAAGCGAAGTGTGCCAGGGGTAGAAAAGGTTTACAAATTATCTGCAAATGAAAACCCTTTCGGAGCTAGTAATTCAGCAATGAAAGTATTCAAAGAATCTTGCGAAGATTTGAGCTTTTATCCTGACTCATCTAATTCAGATTTGGTCAAAGCATTGGGTGATTACTACAATCTTGAAGAAAATAGAATTGTTTGTGGCTGTGGATCAGATGAAATCCTGCATTTATTAGCTCGAATCTATCTTGATAAAGGTGATGAAGCAATTGTTTTTGAAAACGCTTTTGCAGTATATCCTTTGGCGATACAGTCAACTGGAGCAACGGTTGTAAGAGCGAAGGAAAACAACTTTAAACCCGAGATTGATGCAATTTTATCTAGTGTTACTAATAATACTAAAGCAATCTTTATTGCAAATCCAAACAATCCTACAGGTAGCATGCTGACTATTGATGAAATAACAAAGCTCCATTCCGAAATACCCACTAATATATTGATGGTTGTTGATGCAGCTTATGCCGAATATGTTAGAGATCAGAATTATGATGTAGGTTTTAGTTTGGCAAAAAAAAATGAAAATATCGTCATAACTAGAACTTTTTCTAAGGTATACGGATTAGCAGGATTACGCGTTGGTTGGGCATATTGTCCAAAAGAAATCAAGGATATCCTTTATAGGATAAAGGTTCCTTTTTCAGTAAATGTGGCTGCGCAGAAGACGGCCATACAGGCTCTTAAAGATCAGGATCACATTAATTTTTCCACTAAGCATAACAGTCTGTGGCTTCCAAAATTAAGTGAGTCTCTTTCTCATTTGGGTTTTATAGTGTTGCCTAGTGAATGTAATTTTATTCTCATTCAATGTCCTGAAAGTTTAGGGTTTTCTGCAAATCAGATTTATGAACTTCTTTCCTCAAAAGGGCTTATTTTGAGACAGATGGATGAATACGGATTACCAGATTTTCTACGCCTAACAATAGGATCGGAAGAGGCTAACAATCTGGTTTTGTCTTTGCTTGAGGATTTAATAAATTAGTCATGAAGCAATCATTTAAAAAAATTACAATTATCGGATTAGGTTTGATTGGAGGTTCGATAGGCTTAGCCTTGAAAAGAGCTGGCAGCACAGCACAGTTGACTGGATCTGCACGTAGCCAAAAAACTCTGGATGTTGCCTTAGAAAGAAATTTAGTAGAAAGAGTAGAAATAGATATTGTCAAATCTGTAGAGGACGCTGACTTGGTTATACTTGCTACTCCTCTTTCAAGCTTTAAAAAAATTATACTCAAAGTTTCTCATAATTTAAAACCTGGTTGTATAGTTACCGATACAGGCTCTTCGAAACTAAAAGTTATTGAAGAGCTTTCAAATGTTATTCCAATGGGAGTAAGTTTTATTCCAGGACATCCTATTGCTGGAACCGAATTATCTGGACCCGAGGCAGGATTTGCCGAATTATTTGATGATAGATGGTGTGTTCTTACACCAACTGAAGATACGAACAAAGACGCTCTTAATTCTATAAGATTGTTTTGGGAAGAAATGGGATCAAAAGTTGAAATTATGAATCCTGAACACCATGATAGGGTGCTAGCCATTACAAGTCACATTCCTCATCTAATAGCATATAACATTGTTGGAACGGCGAATGATTTGGCCAGTGTAACCAACAAGGAGGTTGTTAAATATTCGGCAGGTGGTTTTAGAGATTTTACTAGAATTGCCGCTTCTGACCCTAAAATGTGGAGAGATATTTTCCTTTATAATGACGAGGCGGTTTTAGAAATGTTGTCATTTTTTTCGAAAGACTTAATGAAATTAAAAAAAGCTATAGAGGAAAAAGATTCAGACCTACTCCAAACTTTCTTTGAAAGCACAAGAGAGGTGAGAAAAAATATTATTGATTCTGGTCAGGAAGTATCTGACATTGATTTTGGAAGACTTAAAAAATAAATTACTTAATTTTTGGTGCTGGTCCTATAGGTACTGGTCCTATAAGGGAGATGCCCCTATCAAAACTGACAGTTATTTTTCCATTAATTAACAAAAGATTTATTATTGGGTTCTCGGCAATGTCTACATTAAAAAGTGTAAACATATTTCTAATATCTTCTGGATTTGTAAAATTGAAATTTAATTCACCTTTTAAATATCCCCTTCTATCCGGGGATAACATTCCATCGACTATTACAGGAGACTTGCTAATTGAAATTTCTGAGTAAATTCTTGATTTTACATTACTATATATAGTTATCTGAAAATTTATTTTTTGAAGTGCCAATGTGTAGCCTTTAATATTATCCTTTAAAATGGGTTTATCTGAAAACATACGAATTTCGTAATTGGCATCTTTTTGTTCTTGAAAGTCCAAGGTAGTTTTCTTACTCATGAAAAAAAGTGATAATCCATTTAAAAAATCTATACTAACTGGTTTATGGGTTTCCAGTCTGATTTGGTCAAACCTCCAGGCTAAAGATCTAACATTCAAATAGTCAGTCGTTATATATTGTTTTGATTTTAAAACAATATTTTTGGCATCAACATTGAAATAAAATGGGAAACCGCCTACGGAAATTTTTTCTATGGATATATTATTAGATTGTTCAATCTTTTTCTGAATATAATATGATCCGGCGTACCAGTAACCTATCCATCCAAGAACACTTATCGTGATTATTATGATAGGTAGGAAGATGCCCAAAGGAATTTTGCTAAATTTCATTTTATTGTCTCAAGAGTCTTTGAGTTTCTGTTTCAATAGAGTTTTCTAAAATGGAAAAAAATTCTTTTTTATCATACCCTGGTTCGATAATTTTAAGAAATTTCACGGTTACTTTGCCTTTTTGTTTTTTGTATCCTTTTGTTTCCCAAAATAAGCCGGAATTTAGTGCTACCGGAACACAAGGAATGCCAAGGTATTTATATAAAGCAAAAGCACCTGATTTATATTCTCCTCTCAGACCCACTTTTATTCTTGTTCCCTCAGGGAAAATTACAATTGGTCGTTTATCTTTGGCACAACTCCTTGCTTGATTAACCAAATGTCTTATCGCTGTTGCATGACCTTTTCTGTCTAACCAAATCATTTTTGCCTTCATGGCAAGCCAGCCGTAAGCTGGAATATAAATCAGAATTTTTTTTAAAACCATAGACGCATCTTTAAAGAAGGCAGTATAAAAAATTGTATCCCAGGCTGACTGATGTTTTGAAGCAATGATAAATGGCCCATCGGGTATATTTTCTGATCCTATAACTTGCCAGTCTAAGCCATCCATTTTTCTAAACATGCGCAACATTCCAATTGACCAAAGATGAATGAGATTTGCCGAATATTTTCTTGGTAGAATAAGTAACGGTATCCCGGCAATAGCAACAACTGCGGTTGTAAAAAAGAAAATAAAAACTGAAATGTTGGAAGTGAAAGTCTTAATAATTTTTCTCCTAAACAATTATATATTTTAATCTAATAACAGTATATCTGAGATATTCGAGTATTATCGTCTTATAATTACTTGGGTTATACCATTTGTAATGCATTTTTATGATTATAGGCCAAGGTATGATATCAATATCAGGTGCATTATTATGAAATTCTATAATGCTTCTCGGCATATGCTCAAGTGATGTCACTAATAAAGCTTTTGAATGGTCACGACTAATCATCCAGTCCAAAGTTTCTTCAGCATTTGATTTTGTGTCTTTAGACTTTTTACCTAAAAAAACGCAACAAGCAAAAAGATTAGCCCGCCTTTTGTCATTTTTTGGATTAACAATTCTAGAGATATCGGCTCTTTCCACAATAGGGTTCACTCCCGAAATGAACATTACTTTTGCATGACCCTTTTCTAATAAGTCAAATCCATTAGTTATTCTGTTAGGTCCACCCGTTAAGACAATTATTGTCTCTCGATAAATTTTTGACCCTATATTTGATTGGCTAGATATATATATCCTTACAAAATCCGTGAAAGTAAAAAGACACAAGAAAAAAACAAAAAGGGTTATTATTTTCAAGTTTCTTTTTAGTTTCATTTTTTTGGTCTCTTCTATAACCGCTAAATAAGAATTTTAGTGCTACTATTGTTATATTATATTTTTTGATATTAAATTGAGTTTTGAATAAAAAAAATCTAAAACTTTTTAGGATTACATTATGTTTTATCTTTCAATTATACTCTCTTTTTTATTTTCGATTGTATTTACCGGCACTCTTTGTATTTTTATCAATCTTTCATCAAATATTTTATGGTTAAATTCACAAGGATTTGACGGTTTGTTAGGAATATTTCCTTCTTCTTTGATCCATGATATTACTAACGGACTTTTGTTTTATCAGGTAGTAGGTATAGCTCTAACTCTAGGTTTTGTAATAGCGGGTATTTTGAGAATATTTATACCTCTCCGAAGAGATTTTTCCTACGGTTTGGCAGGTCTTACAGCCATTTTAGTAATGCTAATTGGTGTAAGAATTCCTTTCTATGGGGCAGCACTGATTGCCGGAGCTAGATCAAGTCTTGGGTTTATCTTATTTTTATTATCTGGCTTTTTAGGGGGTTACATTTTTGGAAAATTAGTTTCTTTAGCAAATGATAAATTTAGAACAAGAGGTAGCAATGTTTAAGGTTAAAAAAGTTTGTCTATTTTTTTTATTTTTTATTTTGATTTTCGAGACATCTTTTGCATCACAAAATAAAGATTACAAAGTTAAATTGCTTACAAAAGGACTTCATCACCCATGGAGCTCCGCATTTTTGCCAAATGGAGACATTCTCATAACAGAGTTGTCTGGGAAACTAAAAATTTTAAAAGAATCTAGTATAGGAAGTGAAATATTAAATATTGCAGGTACTCCAAAGGTTCTCTTTAGGGGTCAGGGAGGGTTGTCTGATATTATATTACATCCAGATTTTATTGAAAATCACCTGATCTATCTTTCTTTTTCCTCCGGAGAAAAAAATAACAATACACTAAGGGTAATGAGGTTCAGATTAGATGGTTTAAGTTTGGTTGATAAAAAATTAATTTTTGAAGCGCAACCCTTTAGAAGAACCTCTAACCACTATGGTGCAAGACTATTATTCATAGAGGATGGTTCTTTATTAATAAGTTCAGGTGACGGTTTTAATTATAGAGAAAAGGCACAGTTTCTTAATAATCATTATGGAAAAATTCTAAGAGTAAATGATGATGGTTCTATCCCAGATGATAATCCTTTCGTTAATAAAGGAAACGCTTTACCTGAAATATGGTCTTACGGTCACAGAAATCCCCAAGGTTTAATTTATAATTCACAAAATAAGCATGTCTACATTCATGAACATGGGCCTAGAGGTGGAGATGAGTTAAATAAAATAGAACCGTCTCTTAATTACGGATGGCCTACAATAACCTATGGTATTGATTATAATGGCAGTATAATTTCTCCTTTTACGGTTAAAGAGGGAATGGAACAGCCTATAAAATATTGGGTCCCCTCGATTGCTCCCTCGGATATGACTTTTTATAATGGTAATATGTTTCCTAAGTGGAACGGAAGCATTTTTATATCCGCGCTGGTCCCTGGTGATGTTAGGCGGATATTCACAGATAATAACAATGAGATTAAGGAAGAAGTTATTTTTGATGAAATTTCCGAACGGGTGAGAAGTATCAAAATGGCTCCTAACGGAAGTTTACTTTTACTTACTGATGGGCCTAATGGTAAGGTTATACGAATCGAGAAAGATTAGAGAATTTGTAGAATTTTAACTAATTTTTTAGGAAACTATTATAAATGATAATCCAATGCCCTGCTTGTAATACCAGTTTTTCAGTTAAACCCGAAAGTTTTGGAGCGAGGAGTAGAAAGGTTAAATGTTCTCGATGCTCATTTATATGGACTTCCAGTCCGAGCGGGAAAGCCATAAATATTCCGTCTCTTTTTGAGCCTGCAACCTCCCAAGGAATTCCCAATGATAAACAATCGGAAAGGGGAATTCCTGATAAGGGCCCCGATCATCCCCTGCCAGTACCTGTTAAAAAACAAGATAAAGAAAAACCTAATATTTTCCTATGGCTAGTTATTGTGTTGGCTTTTTTGCTAATTTCTTCAATCTGGATCAAAAGAGATGATATTGTGAATGAGTTTCCAAATGCCGCCAACATTTTAAAAGTTCTAGACCCTTCCATTAACATAAAGGGTATAGAAATTTCTGATCTTAAAAGTAGAATTGACTATGCAAAGGGTAACGCATCTTTAGTGGTGACAGGAACATTAGTTAATCAAAATACAACCAAAAGAGCAGTTCCTAATATAGTTGTCGTCATTGAAGATAGTAAAGAATTAGTGCTGGCACAAAAAATTTTAAATTTTGGAAACCAAACCTTTAATTATCTCGAGAGAAAAGATTTTAAATTGAGATTTAACAATTATCCGGAAGAGGCTTCAAACATTGTAGTTGAGCTTAGACCATAATTATAACCAGTCTGGAATTATATCTCTTTTAATGATTTCGTCTATTTCAATCCTTTTTCTGATAATTTTCCACTGATTGTCTTTAACTAATACTTCTGGAATTGTTGGCCTACTGTTGTAATTAGAAGATAAAACCGATCCATATGCACCAACTGATAATATTGCTAATAGATCTCCTTTTTGAGGGTTTTTGAGATGAAGGTCTCTTACAAAAAAATCTCCAGTTTCACAAACTGGACCTACAACATCATATTCTTCCCCTTCCTCATCTTGTTCATTTTTTACCAAAGGAACAACCCTATGATAAGCACCATAAAAAGACGGACGAATGAAGTCATTCATTGCAGCATCTACTATGACGAAATTTCTAGAAGATGTTTTTTTTATATAAATAATTTCCGTAACCAATACTGCTGAATGTGCAGTTAGAAATCTTCCGGGTTCAACTATGATGGTCTGAGCTAGGTTTCCTAATTTTTTTGAAACTAGGTCAAAATATTTCTCGATTTCAAGATTTTTTCCTTTTCCTTTGTAATCAACTCCAATACCTCCACCTATATCAATAATATCAATATTAAAATCTTTGGATTTAAGTTCTTTAATAATTTCGGAAATACAATCAAAGCTTCTTGAGAATGGCTCAAGCTCATTGATTTGACTTCCTATATGAATATCAATGCCCTTAATTTCTATTCCTTCCAAAGAAGATGCGATGTTATAAACTTCAACAGCGTCTTTTCGACTTATCCCAAATTTATCCTGCGATTTACCAGTAGAAATCTTTTCATTTTCTCCGGCAGAAATATCTGGATTAATCCTAATAGCAACAGGTGCTACTTTTCCATGGTTTATTGCTAAGGAAGAAAGGTGTTGCAATTCATCTAAGGATTCCACATTAAAAAGTAAAATATCATTTTCGAGGGCATAATTAATCTCATTCGTATTTTTTCCTACTCCGCTAAAAACTATTTTATTTCCTGGAATATTTTCTTTTATTGCTCTTTTCAATTCACCAAGCGAAACCACATCAGCTCCACATCCCAAATTTGAGAATGTCTTAATTATTGATTGGTTGGAATTCGCTTTTATTGAATAACAGATTAATAGATTGTTACTCTTGTAGGAATCATCAATCTTGTGAAAGCTTTCTTTCAGAGAGTTTAAAGAATAACAGTAAAATGGTGTTCCTACGGATTTT
>JAYYUG010000053.1:0-4529 GCA_036344135.1 Pseudomonadota bacterium
AGTAGAATGTGATAGTTCGCAAGATTCTTTTCGATGCCCTTACCATGATTGGCAATTTGGATTAAATGGAGATGTTATAAGTTGTCCTGATGAAGATGATTATCCTCAGGGAAGTCCTGTTGGTAGAAGAAAGCTAGTTGAAGTAAGAGTGGATACATGGGATGGTTTTATCTTCTATACTATGAATGAGAACGCACCTGAACTTTTAGAATATTTAGACCCTATACCTGAAATTTACAAAAACCATAATTTTAAAGATCAGGTAAGAGCACAATGGGTAAGAGTTGAGTTGGATGTTAATTGGAAATTCTTTTGTGATAATTTTAACGAATCTTATCACACTCGTTTTGTTCACCCACAAGTTCCCTCGGTTATTGATCAAGATCATTTTACTTCAAGATATGAAATGTTTCCTAAAGGTCATGCCAGAATCATTCAGATGGGTCGGCCTTCTTTAAGAGATAGAATACAAGAGGGAGAAGATCATCCTTTTAAAATGATTCTTGAGGATTGGGGGATTGATGCAGATAAATACTCTGATTATGAAACAATGTCAGAGCAAGGCTGGTTAGACATAAAGGCTGCTAAAAGAAAACTCTGGAAAGAAAAAGGTTATTTTCATTATGAAAATCTCTCGGATGAAGAATTGACAGAAAGTCCTTTTCAATTTGTGTTTCCAAATATTGCAATGGGTGTACAAGCAGATGGGTGTATTCTGTTAAACTGGTTTCCACATCCTACCGATCCTGAAAAATGCTTTTTTGATCTTTGGGATATGGGATATCCAATTGGTGGATCAGCAAAAGGTATAGGTAAAACAGGTAGAGACAACGATCAAAAATTTACCTCAACCTCAGCAGGTATAGGTAAAAAAGATAAAGCTAACGATCAAGAATTTCTTAGCCGCACTAAAGTAAATCCAGTTAAACTTCAAGAAGTTGAATTAGATTTTCGTGATTATGATGGAGGAAAAGGCGTTGAAGATCTTTGGGATCATGTTGTTTATCAAGATTGGCAACTTACTGATGGATTAAGACGAGGAGTAAGATCAAAAGGTTATCAAGAACCATATCTATCTTCACAAGAAACACGAGTTAAATATTTCCATGAGACACTTCATGACTATCTCAATGGTAAACCACCTAGATAATTATTATTCCTTACTCTTTATTGCTTTCCAAGAACGAGAAATGTTTAAGTACTCATTTATAGGTGTTTTTGTATTATTATTTCCCGAAATAAAGGTTAAAGTTTTTACCGAATAAGAATTTAAAACTACTCTACCGTAACAGATTTAGCTAGATTTCTTGGTTGATCGACGTCTGTACCCTTGAGCAAGGCGGTATGATAAGCAAAAAGTTGGTAAGGTAGAATATAAACAAAAGGAGCAGAGATAATATCAACCTCATCGACAATGAAGTTTTTTGTTTGCTTTGCTACATCTCCTAATGCTTCCAAGCCTTTTTGATCTGTAACCAATAATACTTTTCCATATCTTGCTATGACTTCGTGAAGGTTTGAAATGGTTTTATCAAAAAGATTAAAATATGGAGCCCCCATCATTACGGGCAACCCTTTTTCAAGGAGAGCGATTGGACCGTGTTTCATTTCACCTGCAGGATACCCTTCCGCATGAATATAAGAAATTTCTTTAAGCTTTAAAGCCCCTTCCATTGCAATTGGGAACATTTGACCTCGACCAAGATATAAAGCACTGGAAAAAGGATGAAAATTATTAACAAGATCAATAATATCATCTTCTTTGTTTAAGACATTGGAGATTAATCTGGGAAGATTGAGTATTGACTTCACATATTCATTTTCATCACTATTACTAATTATTCCATTCTCTCTACCAATATTTATAGCTAAACAGGCTAGAACCAATAGTTGGCAGGTAAAAGCCTTAGTTGAAGCTACACCTATTTCCGGACCAGCAAAAATCTTTAAAGATGCATCAGAATTCCTGCTCATAGAAGAATTGGGAACATTAACAATAGATACAGTTTTTTGATTTAATTTTTTACAATGTTTTAACGCCGCTAAGGTGTCAGCAGTTTCTCCGGATTGTGATATAAAAATAGTCAATCCACTTGAATCCATAGGGGCCTCTCTGTAGCGAAACTCCGATGCAATCTCTACATCTACCTTTATCCTTGTAAATCTCTCAAACCATTCTCTTGCCACTAACCCTGAATAATAAGAACTACCACAAGCTACAAGAGTAATGTTTTTGAGATTAGATATATTAAAAGGTAACTTAGGAAGGTTAACCGCCAGTTCATCTTTATCAATATAATGATTAATTGAATCAAAAATTACATCAGGTTGCTCATGAATCTCCTTAGCCATAAAATGTTTGAACGCTCCCTTATCTGACAAAGAAAGATTTTTTTCTAACTTTTGTGATTTTCTATGAATTTGTTGATCTGAAACATCAAATATTTGATAAGAATTTCTTTCTAAGATAGCCACATCATTATCTTGAAGATAGATAACTTCGTTAGATAAATTACCTAGAGAATATGCATCCGAACCTACAAACATTTCTTCTTTCGTAAATCCTATTGCTAAAGGGCTGCCTTTTCTTACCGCATATAGTTTGTCTGGTTCAGATTTTATTAGAACTACTAGAGCATATGTACCTTTTATATCCTGAGTTGTTGCTCTTATTGCAGAATATGTATCCATACCACTATTTAGATATATGGTCAGCAAATGAGCTATTGCCTCAGTATCCGTGTCGCTCACAAAATCTATACCATTTGCAGTAATTTGATTTTTTAATAATGAATAATTTTCTATAATACCATTATGCACAATTGCGACTTCATCAGTAACATGAGGATGAGCATTAACTTCATTAGCGACACCGTGGGTAGCCCAACGCGTATGTCCAATCCCTATATTGCCAGGAAGATTTTCATTTATTAATTTTTTCTCTAGTTGATTTAAATTTCCTTCAGATTTTATGCAATTGATTACGCTATTGTTGATAGTTGCTATACCTGAAGAATCATATCCTCTATATTCTAACTTACGCAATCCTTTAAAAAGTTTATCTGTGACATTGTCATTACCTATTATTCCTATAATTCCACACATAATTTAACCCTTACCTACTTTTCTAAAAATTTTTTTAGACCAGTTCGAGATAACTTTAAGAGGCGCTCTAGTTAGAACCAAATCCCCATCGGCTACATTTCTTGTTATAACCGAGCCTGCCCCAATATGAGCATCGTCACCAATAGATATTGGTGCAACCAACGACGAATTCGAGCCAACAAATGAATTTTTCCCTATATGAGTTTTATTCTTATTCTTGCCGTCATAATTGCAGGTTATAGTACCTGCTCCAATATTCGAATTTTCTCCAATCTCTGTATCACCAATATATGCAAGATGGCTGACATTAACATCATCAGAAAACTTAGAATTTTTAACTTCTACAAAATTTCCTATTTTAGAGCCTTCCCCAACATCAACATTGTTTCGAAGACGTGCAAAAGGTCCAATAATAGAATCTTTACGAATAATAGATTCGTCTAAATAAGAAAAAGCCCTAATGGTAACATTATTTTCTATTTCTACTTTAGGACCAATGAAAACATTATTTTCTATTTTCACATCTTTTCCTATCTTTGTGTCCCAAGAAAAGAAAGTTGAAGATGGATCTTTTAATGTTACACCATTTGATAAGAACTTATTTCTTATCAAGCTTTGATATTCTTTTTCAGCCTTCGCTAGACCGTGTTTAGTATCTATACCCATGGATTCATTTTGCTGACATATAAGGTAGGAGGAACTTCCGCCGTTGTCATTAATGATAGAAACCAAATCTGACAAAATAAATTCATTTTTTGCATTATTGTTATTAATGGAGTTTAAGTTTTCTTTAAGATTTATATTCCTTAAGGCCATTACACCGCTATTGCAAAGATTAATTTTTTTCTCTTCTTCATTCGCATCAGCGTCTTCGACAATACTTAGTAGTTTATTATTTTTTAGAATTACCCTTCCATATTTTTCAGGTTTATTTGATTCAAAGGTTAAAATGTTTAAATCATTTTCATTTATAGAATTAATTAATGTATCGAGCGTATTTTGTGATAAGAGGGGTGTATCTCCAAAAACAATTAGTATTCCAGTAGAATCAGATAAGTCAAATTGATCAAAAACAACCTTTACGGCATTTCCTGTGCCTAATTGCTCTTCTTGTATAGCTGTTCTTGTTATAGGGTAAGTTTCAGATAAATATTTTTTTAGATTATCCTGGTCTTTGTTTATAACAACAATAACGTCTTCTACGCCAACTGAAGTTAAACCATCTATGACATGACCTATTAAAGATTTACCAGCGATTTCATGTAACGGTTTGGGTGTGGATGAATTCATCCTTGTGCCCTTCCCAGCCGCCAAAACAATCGATGTAATTTTATTTATCATAATTTTAAAAAGATTGATTAATTTGAAACATTTTGATGTATATTTGAAATCAACTCTTGTTTCGATATGTAACTAATAATTAT
>JAYYUG010000054.1:0-10822 GCA_036344135.1 Pseudomonadota bacterium
AATAGTGGTGGATCTTCTAGATGGTTGTCGTTATGGGGATTTACAACTGTTCAGCCTTCAGAGTTTTTAAAGCCCGCATTTGTAGTTCTTTCAGCATGGTTTTATACCAGAGCAAAAATTGAAAAAGATAAAATATTATGGTGGATGCCTATAATTTTATTTTTAATAATATCACTATTATTGTTATCTCAACCTGATCTTGGTCAAACAATCCTTTTGTTTTTGACGTTACTAGGAATTATTTTTCTTCAAGGTTTATCTTGGACAATCATAGCCCCAATATTTGTTTTAGGGATTTTTTCTTTCGTAATCTTCTATCTAAATTTTTCTCACTTTGCTCTAAGAGTAGATAGTTGGTTAGAAATATGGTTCGGGTCTGGAAAAGTTGATAGCAAATTAACTCAAACACAAGCTGCGATTGACGCAATTGAGAATGGAAAAATATTTGGAAAAGGTATAGGTGAAAGTTGGGTTAAATATGATCTTCCCGATGCCTACACAGACTTTATTTTTGCAGCGATTGCCGAAGAAAATGGATTAATTATTACTCTACCAATAATGATGATTTATTGTGCATTAGTTTTTCGAGGGTTTTCTAAAGTATTAATCCAACATAATTATTTCAAACAACTAGCATCTGCAGGCTTACTACTACTTTTTGGGTTGCAGACTTTAATCCATATAGCAGTAAATTTGAGTCTTGTTCCTGCTAAAGGGATGACTTTACCTTTTATCTCTTATGGAGGCTCTTCGATGGTTTCAATGGGCATTACTATGGGTATGTTCTTGGCTATAACTAGAAAAACCTCTCCATCAATAAGCAGATCTAAAGACCTTATTAAATATGAAACTATGGTTTAATCTGTGCATGTAAAGGTCAAAGATAAATGTGTTTTATTAGCTGCTGGAGGGACAGGAGGTCATCTTTACTCCGCAAAAGGGACGTCAGAAGAATTAAAGAGAAGAGGTTATAAGGTTATTCTTTTTACTGATCGTCGTATAGAAGGTTTGTTAGATAATTTTTTTGTTGATCATACTAAATTTATTTTATCAGCTACTTTTAGTAAAAAGAATATAATTTATTGGCCATATATTTTGATAAAACTTATTTATGGGTTAGCAATATCTATTTACTGGATAACTTATTATAAACCTTCTTTAGCAGTTGGTTTTGGTGGGTATCCAACAGTTCCACCTCTTTTAGCGGCAAAAATTTGTGGTCTAAAAATTATAATTCATGAACAAAACTCTATTATGGGTAGAGCAAATTTATTCTTATCCAATTTTGCCAATGGTCTAACAAAAGGATTTAAGGACATATATAACCTACCAAAAAAGGTAAAAAAGAAATCTTTCTTTTCGGGCAATCCAATAAGAGATGAAGTTACTAGTGAGATTAACCCTTACTTAATCTATAATGGTAAAATATTTAATATTTTAGTCTTTGGTGGAAGCCAGGGAGCCAGTTTCTTTTCAAAATTTATTCCCAGAGCCTTAAGTAAGTTGCCCGACAATTATAAAAAAAAGCTCAATATTATGCATCAAGCCAGAACCGAAGAAATAAATTCTGTTAGGGATCTATATTTTTCTAATGGTATTAAGGCCGAAGTGAATGATTTTTTCTACGATCTCCCAAAAAGATTAATAAAATCTCACTTGGTTATATCAAGGGCTGGGGCATCTACAATAAGTGAACTATCATTCTTAGGAAGGCCTGGAATATTGATACCTTTACCATCTTCAATTGATGGAGATCAGGAATATAATGCAAAACTTTTGGATTCAATAAATGGCGCTATTGTCTATCATCAGTCCGATATCAACGAAGAAATTTTATCAGATAAGATTATTGACCTAATTTCCTCTCCATCAGAGTTATTAAAGATAGCTAATAATGCTAAAACTGCTTCAAAAGGGGATGGATCTAAAAATATAGTCGATTTTATAGAAAATCTCTTAGCTGGGAAATTGGTATGGAGTTAATCAAGAAGAATGATAAGATTTTTTTCGTAGGGATAGGCGGCATTGGGATGAGCGGCATTGCCGAAATTCTTCATAACCTTGGATATAAAGTTTACGGTTCGGATTTAAATGAAAGTTCCAATGTAAGAAGATTAAGAAAAATCGGTATTAAAGTTTATATTGGTCACGATCCTTCTAACGTCAAGGGCTCATCATTATTGGTCTATTCATCTGCTGTTTCGAAAAAAAATTCCGAAATAATTTTTGCAAGAAATTTATCTATCCCTGTAATAAGTAGGTCAGAAATGTTAGCTGAGTTAATGAGAATGAAAAAGACAATTACTATTGCTGGAAGCCATGGAAAAACTTCTACTACGTCAATAATATCAGACATATTTTATTCATCACATTTTGATCCCACAGTGATTAATGGAGGAATAATCAATTCATTTGGATCAAACACAAAACTAGGCTCAGATGAGTGGATGATTGTTGAAACAGATGAGTCCGATGGAAGTTTTGTAGAACTTCCTTCTTTTTGTGGCGTTATTACATCTATAGATAATGAGCATTTAGATTTCTATGGGAGTATGAAATCTTTGAATTTGGCATTCGAAAAATACATAAATAATATTTCTATTTTTGGTTTTGTTGCTGTTTGCTCCGATGATCAAAGAGCCTATAAGCTTGCAAAGAAGTCAAAGTCATCAAAGGTATTTTTTTATGGTCATGATAAAAAGGCTAATGTTATGGCAAAAAATATACAAAACATCAAATCTGGTACAAGATTCGACGTTCAATTAAAATATAGCAATACCTCTAAAAGAGAAGAGAAAAATTTTTTCGTACCAACCCATGGGAAACATAATATTAATAATGCTTTATCAGCTATTACTGTTACCAGTAATCTTGGCGTTAACTTTAAGAGCATAAAGAAAGGGCTTAAGAACTTTAAAGGTGTTAAAAGACGTTTGAGTTTTATGGATAATGTGGATGGTGTATCTTTTTATTATGATTATGCTCATCATCCTACGGAAATACAAGCGACACTTTCAGCGTTAAAGATTTTGAAAAAGAAGAGAATTATATCAATTGTCCAACCCCATCGTTATTCAAGATTAAAAAATACTTTTACACAGTTTTGCAATAGTTTTGATAAGTCAGACATTACTATATTTGTGCCTGTCTATGAGGCTGGAGAAAAAACCATTGGCAGATATAATTCTAAATATTTGGTAAAATCTATTAAAAAGAATGGAAAGAAAAATATTTATTACTGTCAGAACGCTGAAGAGTTAGAAAATACTTTAATCAACAACTTAAGAAAAAACGATCTAGTGGTTTTTATGGGCGCAGGCAATATTTCGAAAATGGCTCATGAGTTTGTGTACAAATATATCATGTTGAGCAAATGACTATAAAACAGCATAAATTTTTTCAAGGTGGTAATGTTCTTTCGGAATTAAAAGGAAAAATATTATTTAATAAACCCCTAGAAAACTTGTCTTGGTTAAAAGTTGGTGGGCCTGCAGAATGTGTGTATATTCCTTATAATCTTGAAGACCTTTCTCATTTTCTTTCATCTCTTTCACCCAAAATAAATATCAATGTTTTTGGCAGGTTATCAAATGTTCTTATTCGCGATGGAGGCCTACCCGGAGTAACTATTTTGATGCCTCCAAATTTCTTGCCGATTAATTTTTTAAAAGGAGATCAGATATCAGCGGGTGCTGGAATACTTGATAAAGACCTCTCTTATCAGGCAATGCTTGCGGAGTTAGGAGGATTAGAATTTTTGTCAAGCATTCCAGGGAGTATCGGAGGAGCCGTTGCAATGAATGCAGGGTGTTATGGAAAAGAGATTAAGGATATTTTTTTAGAGGGTAAGTTCATTGATAGAAAAGGTAAAATATCTGTATTGACTAAGAATGAAATAGGTTTTTTATACAGAGGAACAAAATTACCTAATGACAAAATTCTTATTGAAGCTATTTTTCAAGGAAAACCTTCTAAAAAATAAAAAATCAGGTCGTTAATTGAAAAATTTAATTTAGATAGAGAAAGATCACAACCAAAAGGCTATTCGACCGGAGGTAGTACTTTTAAAAACCCTGAAGAAAAAAAGGCTTGGGAGCTTATAAAAGAAGCGGGTTTGCAAGGAAAAAAAATTGGAGGTGCGGAAATATCGAATAAACATTGTAATTTCCTAATCAATAATGGAGAAGCAACAGCCAAAGATTTTGAGGATTTAGGAAATACTATTATTGAGGAAGTTTTTTCCTTTTCAGGGATTACTTTGGAATGGGAAATAAGAATTGTAGGCCAGAATCTTGATTGATAAAAATTCTCATATTTTAGTATTAAAGGGAGGAGAATCAGCCGAAAGACTGATAAGCCTTGAATCAGGAAAATATATAGAAAAAGCCTTAAAAGAAATAGGATATAGGGTTTCTTCGTTAGATTGTAAGGGTGATTTTGTGCCTAAAATCATAAGCACGAATCCGGATTTATGTTTCAATGCTCTTCATGGACCTGGAGGTGAAGACGGAAAAATTCAAAGAATTCTGGAAGAATGCAATATTCCCTACACACACTCGGGCGTTAATTCTTCAGAAATTGCCATGAATAAAGCGGTTTCAAAAAAAATTTTTAATAGAAATAAATTATTAACTCCCAACTTCGAGTTGATAGATGTAGAAAGGATTGAAACTTTTGAATTCCATTATCCTATTGTAATTAAACCTATCGGACAGGGTTCCAGTCTTGGCGTTTACACAATTCATGGTGAATCAGATAGAGTTAGTTTTCTTAAAGATCTCAGTTGTTGGGATTTTGGAGAAAGTGTTATTGTAGAAGAATATATTAGAGGAAGGGAACTCACTTGTGCAGTTATAGATAACAAACCTAGTATGGTCATGGAGATAAAAACGAAAAACAACTTTTACGACTATAATTCTAAGTATTGTGCGGGAGGCTCTACTCATCTAATTCCCGCTCCTATTCCTGAGAAGGTTTACAATCAAACAAGGGAAATGACTATTAAAAGCCATACTTTAATTGGGTGTAGAGGGGTTACAAGAGCAGATTTTATATTTGGCAGGGGTTTGAATGAAAAAGAATCTTTATACATTCTTGAAGTAAATACTCAACCTGGTATGACTAAGACTTCTTTAGTTCCTGAATTAGCTTTAAAACAAGGCATTAGTTATGTGGATTTAGTTAATTTAATAATTAAGGGCACATCATGAAAAAGATAAGGAACTACTTTTATATTTTTGTCAGTATCATCTTTTTATTTTTCTCGGTATTTATCTACCTATTTTATTTTAATGACAGCGTTCTTCTCGGGGAATTTAGAGAGAGTGCTAATAAAGTTTTTAAATTAGAGTCAATTAAATTAATTGGTAGAAATAGATCAAGCAGAGCAGAGATTTTCTCTTCAATTAATCTAAAGGTCGGAGATCCGTTATTTGGTCTCAACTTAAATGATATTAGACAGGACGTCCTAGGTGTGCCTTGGGTTAAGGATGTAAGTATTAACAGAAATTTTCTAGGTAGCCTGTATGTGGTTATTGAAGAGTATCAGCCCTTTGCAATTTGGGAATTTAATAAGGAACAGATTGTTCTTGATAGAGACGGTTACCACATTGAGAATGTTACAGGTCAAAAAGTCTTTGAGAATCTCCTTTTAGTTAAAGGTGAAGAAGCAGATAGTAAAATAAGTGAACTTATTCTGGCTCTTGACTATCATCCCGACATAGCATCTAGGCTTCAATATGCAATTTTAATAGCAAAAAGAAGATGGGATATTTATATTGATGATTATGTTCTAGTCAAATTACCTACAGGTGATATCAGCGAATCGCTCTTTGATTTAAAGAGATATTTAAAGGAATATAAATTTATTGAATATGGACACAAAAAAATAGATATGAAGATAAGAGGAAAAATTGCAACTGATAAGGCACCTAAGAATGGTAATTAATGAATAAAGAGACCTTTCAAAGTGATCTTTTTACGGGAGACACTAGGAAAAATAATTGGTCTAAAGGGCTGGTGACTGCAATTGATATAGGATCAGATAAAATTACCTGTTTTATTGCAAGAATTGATCAGGTGACACGCGAAAGAAGAGCAGCTAGAATCATAGGAGCAGGTTATTGCCAATCGAAAGGAATTAAAAACGGATTAATTATTGATCAAGCTGCGGCCGAAAAATCAGTTAGATTAGCTCTTGATAACGCAGAAAACGAGGCTTCTGCAGAAGTAAGTAGCGCATATATATCTATTTCAGGTAGCCACATTAAAAGCTCAATCTTATCTGGAAGGATTCCTGTGTCCGAAAAGGTAGTTAACCAGGGCCATGTCGAGGCAGTAATAAAAAATGCAAGAAAAAAACTAAATATAGGTGATGAAAGAGTTTTACATGTTATTCCCTCGAAATTCTTTGTTGATGGTGCCAGAAATGTTCCTGATCCTACAGGATTAATAGCAGATGTTCTGGGAATAGAATTAACTCTCATTACATCAAGCAATAACCCTACTATGAATATTGAAAATGTAATTCATAATTGTCATATTGATATCCTAGATATCCTTGCCGAGCCTTATGTTTCAGGATTATCTTGTCTTCATGAGCACGAAAAAGATTTGGGTTCAGTTTGTATAGATATAGGATCGGGGACAACTTCTATATCAATCTTTTTTGAGGGAACAATTGTTTATACAAAATCCATAAAAATCGCAGGATGGTATATTTCTAATGATATTGCTAAGGGACTTTCAACACCCTTTGAGCACGCTGAAGGCATAAAGAATCTTTATGGGAGCGTTTTATTTGGTTCAAATGATATGGAGCAGTTTTATGAAATACCACAATTGGAAGAAAAATCTGGTTCGCGGAGGTCATTTAAATTAAGTGACTTAATAACAATCATAAAACCCAGATATGAAGAAATCCTTGAGATGTCATTACATGCTATTGAGAATTCAGGATATTCTGAAATTGCGAAAAGGAATGTTATATTAACAGGTGGCACAACTCATCTAACAGGGAGTCTTGAGATTGCTGAAAGAGTTTTAGATTGTAGTGTTAGACTGGGAACACCAACGAAATTAGGAGGTTTGTCTGAAAACACCTCCGGACCTGGATTTTCGTCATGTGCTGGTGTAATAATTCATTCACTTAATCAAAAAAGAAATGAACTGAAACCCATAAAGAAAAGGTCAAGTTTTACTCAGAAAATTATTAAAAATTTAATGGGAACAGGGTTTTAGAAAGCTTTCTTTCCCTTGTTTATAATTAAGAATCAGTTGAAATATAATTATCTGATATAGGAGAGGAAATTGACTATTGAACTATCTGCGCCTGAAGCTGAGAAGTTAAAACCACGTTTAGCTGTGCTCGGTGTTGGAGGAGGGGGCGGAAATGTTCTAAGAACCATGATTAAATGTGGCCTTACGGGTGTTGATTTATATTCGGTTAATACTGATGCACAGGCTCTAGAAGAAAATATTCTTCAAGAAAATACAACAAGAATTCAAATTGGATCACAGATTACCCGAGGTCTGGGAGCAGGAGCTGACCCTAAGATTGGAAAGAAGGCAGCTCAAGAATCTACTGAAGAAATTAAGGATTATCTAAGAGGCATTAATATGCTTTTTATTTCTGCATGTATGGGAGGTGGAACAGGAACAGGAGCTGCCCCGATAATTGCTCAAATAGCTAAGGAAATGGGCATTCTTACTGTTGGTGTTGTGACAACCCCCTGGAGCTATGATGGTACGAAAAGAATGAGAATGGCTGAGGAAGGTATAAAGGAATTATCCAAATGTGTTGATACTTTGATAGTCGTTCCAAATGAAAATGTTTTCAGAGTGGCAAATATGGATACACATTTTAATGAATGCAATGAGATCATAAATCGTACATTATATGATGGGGTATCTGCAATTAGCTCCCTAATAGTACACAGAGGAAGAATTAATATAGATTTTGCAGATGTAAAAACAGTAATGGCATTTGTTGGTAAGGCCACTTTCGGGGTTGGAAAATCTTCAGGAGAAAATAGATCTATTATGGCAGCAGAAATGTCAATATCAAACCCAATGCTGGATGAAGTAAATTTAAGAGATGCCCAAGGATTACTTATATCCATAACCGCGAGCACGGAAATTACTCCTGTTGAAATAGATTCTGCTGTACGTGTAATAAAAGATCAAATTCATAATCAGGAATGCGAAATTATAACAGGACTTTTTGAAGATGATGACCTAGGCGATGAGATGATAGTTGCTACGGTAGCTACTGGAATGACAAATAAGACTAGCCGCGAAGACAAGATAGTTAATCTAGAAGAAAGCCCTATTTCAGGTGAGAAAAATGACCAGATAGCTGATAAGAATTCTAAGAATGATGCAATCCGATCAGTAGAGCTCGAAGTTCGCCAAATTCCATCAGAGACACCAAGAAAAGATGAGAATTACAGGGGTATTGAAGAGAACGATTTAGATGCATCTGTTGATAAAGAAATGGAAACAGACGAAGATCGAGACGTGAACTTAAATGAAAGTATTACTGAACCAGAAGAATGGGAAAATGATGATGGGGTTCCCCTTTTTAAGAGCGATCGTTTTGATAATATCGATGATGATGGCGATCTTGACTCCCAGTTAGAAATACCTGCCTTTCAAAGAAAAAAAAATAATTAATCAAATCTAATCGTTACAAAACGACACAATCTTTTATTTGGCTTAAAGGAATACCACTGTTAACTAAAATGGTATTACTAAATGCTACTCAATAAAATCTAAAAAGAGTAAACGACAAGGAAGTATGAATGTCTACGATAGGCTCAGGGATTAAATACCCGAAAATGGATTGTAATTTTATGAAGGCTTCAGGTTTTTATCCCTGGCAAACTACAATTGCTAAATCAGTTTCATCTTCAGGTATTGGTCTTCACAAAGGCGATGACATAAGTTTTACTTTAAATCCTGCTAAAGAAAACTCTGGAATAGTTTTTATAAGGAAAGATATTGACACAGACGAAGCTGAAAGAACCGTAAAAGCAAGATATGATAATGTTTCGGATACAAATTTTTGTACAACTATAGAAAACAATGATGGTTCTAAGGTATCTACAATAGAACACCTGATGGCAGCCTTATGTGGTTCGGGTATAGATAATATCGAGGTTGAAATTGATGGAGACGAAGTTCCAATTATGGATGGAAGTTCTCTTCCATTTATAAAATTAATTGAAGATGCCGGAATAGTTAGCCTTCCTATAAAAAGAAAATTCATAAAGATTCTTAATAAAATTTCCATCGCTGATGGAAATAAAGTTTGTTATTTAGAGCCTAGCAAGGGTATGGATTTTTTTGTTTCCATAGATTTTTCTGATAAGGTTATCGGAAAACAAACAATTTCTTTCTCTATGGAGGATGATGGCTTTAAGGATTATGCTTCCAGCGCTCGTACGTTTGGTTTTATGAAAGATGTTGAGGCATTGAGATTTTTAGGACTGGGACTTGGAGGAAGTCTGGATAACTGTATAGTTATAGATAACGATGAGGTTATTAATTCTGAAGGATTAAGACATGAGGACGAATTTGTTCGTCACAAACTCCTTGATGTAGTTGGGGATTTATTTACTTCCGGTTACCGAATCCAAGGGAAATACTCAGGTTATTTGTGCGGTCACTACACAAATAATTTACTTCTTAAAGAATTATTTGGAAATAAAGACTCTTATGAAATCTTTGAGTTGGATGATAATCATAATTTGAATATTGAACGCAATACCGACGTTGCTTAATTTCCTTTATTTTTTTTAATAAGCTTCGTATAGCTCTTTTATTCTTTTAGTAATATAATTACAAAATGATCAATCTAAACATTAAATATTTTGTTAAAAATTGTTTTTTTATACTGATTTTTGGACTCCTGATTTCTTGTTCAAGTAATGATGGAAGACCGGAATACAGGGAAAGGACCTTAGCTGCAATATACAACAATGCGCTTTATAATCTAGAAAGGGGACGTTATCAACAAGCCGCTTTTGAGTTCGATGAGGTTGAGAGACAGCATCCTTACTCCTCTTGGGCACGAAGAGCAATGTTGATGTCAGCCTATACCTATTATTTACAAAATAAGTATGATGAAGCTATTTCTTCTGCCCAGCGATTTATATCCTTACATCCGGGTAATAAGTATGCTGTTTACGCTTACTACCTTATTGGTCAATCCTACTATGAACGTATTTCCGATGTTGCAAGAGACCAAAAAATTACCGAATTGGCCTTAGAGTCCTTTGTAGAAATAATTAGACGTTATCCTGACACAGATTATGCAAGAGACGCACAAATGAAAGTAGATTTGACTATGGATCATCTTGCTGGGAAAGAAATGTATATTGGTAGACATTATTTAAAACAAAGTGCATTTCTTGCTGCGATCAATCGTTTCAGAAGTGTTGTGGTTGACTACAAGACAACAAGCCATACTCCTGAGGCTCTTCATAGAATTGTTGAGGCATATATCTCATTGGGCCTAATGGAAGAAGCAAAGGCGACTGCATCTGTTTTAGGATATAATTTCCCAAATAGTCGGTGGTATAAGGATAGTTATGAGTTAATCAAAAGTTTTCCTTAATAAGCACTCTTATGAATAGCGATCAGAAAATCAAAAAAAAAGATTCACAAAATGAACTTATTGAACTTTACAAAGAGATAGAGTTTCATAACCAGAAATAACACCTATACAACAATCCTCAGATTTCGGATATAGAATTTGACAATTAATTCAGACGCGCTATACAGATTGAGAAAGAATTCACTGAATTAAAGAAAAAAAATT